>NZ_JAAMNL010000009.1:0-144873 GCF_011066015.1 Bacillus sp. EKM206B | reverse complement strand
GGGATTGGCCTTTTGACCCCAACAGCAACCGACCGTAATTCCATTGTGAAATGGGGCGCGTACATTTTGCGCCGAGACGATTGTCTCATAAGGCACGGTGCTAATTCCATCAGATGTTATCTGAGAGATAAGAGGCGGACTGCACTGTTTCAGCCTCCTTCTCTTTCAGAGAAGGAGGCTTTTTTTCGGGCGTATTCTCCGTCACGATCTCTTACTGCCACTACATAATTGGAGGGTAAATCCATGTCAGCAACTAAAACAAGTCTTTATGAACAATTAACAGAAAGCTCCGCCGCCGCGTTAGCCGTCAAGCTCGGCTTATTCCAAAGCAAAAGCACTCTGACATGCCGTGAAATCGGCGACGGCAATTTAAATTACGTCTTTCATGTTTACGATAAAGAAAACAAAAAAGGACTGATTATTAAACAGGCAATCCCTTACGCGAAAGTCGTCGGTGAAAGCTGGCCGCTTACCATTGATCGGGCGAGAATCGAAAGCAGCGCCCTCATCCGCCAGGGCGAACACGTGCCGCACCTCGTTCCGGCCGTTTACTATTCCGATACTGAAATGGCCGTCACGGTAATGGAAGACCTCTCCCATTTGCGGATTTCAAGAAAAGGGCTGCTGGAAGGGCAGCATTATCCGAACTTATCGGTTCATATCGGTGAATTTTTAGGGAAAACGCTGTTTTACTCATCCGATTATGCGCTTGATGCGAAAGTAAAGCAGCAGCTCGCAAAGCAGTTTACAAATCCTGAACTTTGCAATATTACAGAAAGGCTTGTGTTTACAGAACCGTTTCTCGACCATGAGACAAACGATTTTGAAGAGGAGCTGCGCCCATACGCAGAAAAAGTTTGGAACAATTCCCGGCTGAAACAAGGCGCTGACGAATTGAAAGCCATCTTTCTGAATTCCGCGGAAACATTGGTTCACGGCGATCTGCACACGGGAAGCATCTTCGCCGATGAACATGAAACAAAGGTGATTGATCCCGAGTTTGCTTTCTTCGGACCGATCGGGTTTGACATCGGCCAATTTATCGCCAATCTGCTGTTAAACGCCCTCAGCCGCGACGGTGACGACAGACAGCCGTTATATGATCATACTGCCGCCGTATGGGATACATTTGTGAAAACATTCAGTGAAGCATGGGAGAAAGACTGCTTGCCTTCCCGCAGACACCTGCTGGAAGACACACTGAAAAACGCGTTTGAGGAAGCGGTCGGTTTTGCGGGATGCGAATTGATCCGGCGCACGATCGGACTCGCCCATGTGGCTGACTTAGATGAAATCACTCCGTTTGACAAACGAATCGAACGGAAGAAGCTGGCGCTTAACATCGGCGCCTATTATATCGAAAACAGAAAAAAACTGAAGCATATCACCGAGGTTCTGGACCAATTTAAGCTCCGTGTAAAGGAATGATGCAGCATGACCAATGAATTTGCCATCCCCCGTTCTGTAGAATGGAAAGAAACCTACATCCGCATTTTAAATCAGCAAAAGCTTCCCGACGTCACTGAATATGTGGAACTTGAAACAAAGGAAGATGTATTCGACGCGATTGTCACGCTGAAAGTAAGGGGCGCCCCGGCCATCGGTATAACCGCGGCGTTCGGACTCGCGCTCTCCGCCAAGTCGTTTGAAGCCCGCGACCTTTCGGATTTCCGACGTCAGTTCGCGGATGTCAAAGCGTATTTAAACAGTTCGAGGCCCACTGCCGTCAACCTCGCGTGGGCGCTTGACAGACTGACGGATTCCATCAGGGATGCGATCTCAATCAATGAAGCGAAGACAACGCTCGTTCATGAAGCCATTCAAATTCAGATTGAGGATGAAGAAACATGCCGAATGATCGGCCAGAATGCGCTGCACCTTTTTAAAAAAGGCGACCAGATCATGACCATCTGCAACGCGGGCTCGATTGCCACAAGCCGATACGGTACGGCGCTTGCTCCCTTTTACTTAGCGAAACGAAAAGACCTCGGCCTTCATATCTACGCATGTGAAACAAGACCCGTTCTCCAAGGATCACGGCTGACGGCGTGGGAGCTGATGCAGGGCGGAATTGATGTCACGCTCATTACGGACAGCATGGCCGCCCATACAATGAAGGAAAAACATATTTCTGCGGTCATTGTCGGCGCTGACAGAATTGCAAAAAACGGTGATACGGCCAACAAAATCGGAACGTACGGCCTCGCTATTTTGGCAAACGCCTTTCAGATTCCGTTTTTTGTGGCCGCACCGCTTTCGACATTTGACTTGCAGATTGAAAACGGCGATCAGATTCCGATTGAAGAGAGAGATCCGGATGAAGTCAGACAGATCTCCGGCATACGCACCGCTCCCGAGGATGTGCCGGTCTTCAATCCGGCCTTTGACATCACACCGGGCAGCCTGATTTCCGGCATTATAACCGAGAAAGGAATTGTGACCGGCTCTTACACGGAAGAAATTGAACAATTATTCGCTGACTGCCAGCTGAGCTGAAAAACCGCTGATGATATTGCCTCAGGCAATGTCAGCGGTTTTTTTGTCTGCACAATGTAATCACTTCATCTTTTTGGACAGCTGTAATGAGGTGCATTTTAAAAAACAGCTCTGCATAACCGGCTATCTTTTGCGGACGGCTCATTTTCATCAGGCTTCGTCCTCCTTTTTCATCAGACCAACTTTTTTCACTTAATAAAATGATATGTCGGACGTGAAAAAACGGAACGTGCCATACGCTTTATTTTTCTTTATAGGATATTTGTTCGATGTTCAGCAGCACCGCTTTTACATCTGTCTTCGTGCCCGCGTATCCCGTTAAGGCGCTGTTTTTGCCGATTACCCGATGGCACGGGATCAAAATGGGCAGCCGGTTTCGTTTATTGGCTTGTCCGATGGCGCGCACCGCTTTCGGTTTCCCGATCGCTTCAGCCATATCGCCGTAGCTTCGGGATTCCCCGTAAGGAATCATCGTCAGCGCGTTCCATACCCTTTCCTGAAAGGGTGTGCCTTTTTGTCTCAGAGGCAGAGAGAATTGCTTTCTTTCTCCTGAAAAATATGATGCCAGCTGCTGTTTCGCCTCCGACAGCAAAGCGGTTTCGCACGGCTTTACGCCGGGCGCGTCTTTCCGCCACTCCTCAAAATCTTCCCCGGTGAGAAACAGGCCGGTAATAAAGCTCTCTTCCTCTGTTATGATGACGGTTCCAAACGGCACTCTCACACTTGTAAAACAGATCATTCCCCGCTCCTTCTTTCTTCGGTATTCTGCCGGATCGGAAGCGTCAAATGAAAAACGGTGCCCTTCCCTTCTTCACTTTCCACATGAATGCGTCCCTGATGTTCTTCGATGATTTTATAGCTGACCATGAGACCGAGACCCGTTCCCCTGTCTTTTGTCGTGTAAAATGGTTCACCCAGACGTTTTAATTTGTCTTCGGAAATGCCTGTTCCTTCATCTTGAATAGAAATCAAAATGTGGTCTTGATCAGAAGACTGAATGGTCACGTAGATATTGCCGCCGCCCGGCATGACTTCAATGGCGTTTTTTAAAATATTGATAAACACCTGTTTTAATTGATTCGGTTCACAGTAAATCGGCGGGATGTTTCCGGTCAGGTTCAGATGGATCTGCACATTGACAAGATTGGCCTGGGCATTCAAAAGATCAGCCGTGTCTTTCATAATCTGCGTCACGTCTTTTTCTTCATATAATATCGCCTGGGGTTTCGCTAAAATTAAAAATTCAGTGATGATAGACTCGATGCGTTTTAATTCTGAGGTAATGACGTTAAAGTACAGAGAATATTCGCCTTCAATGCTTCCTTGAAGAAGCTGAATGAACCCTTTCAGCGCCGTCATCGGGTTTCTGATTTCGTGGGCGATGCCCGCCGCCAGCTCCCCTACAACATGAAGAGTGTCGGATTTCCGCAGCCTCTCTTCAAGCTCTTTGGCCTCTGTGACATCTTTAAAGATGGCCAGATTCATATTTTGAATGATATTTCTTTTGAAGGAGAATTCCAGTTTGCGGCTGTCGCTGCTGCTTAACAGGAAGGGGATTTCATTATCCATTCCTTCTAAATCAATCTTTCTGGCGGGAACACCCGCGTTTTCAATATCAAATAAAGAAAGAATATCCGGAACGGTGTACGCTCTCAGCTCCTCATCCGGCATACCGAGTATACGGCTTGCGAGAGGATTCGCGTCAATAATGCGGAATTGGTTGTCAAATAAGACCTTGCCGTCCATTGAGCCGTTGAATACTTTTCTGAATTTCAGCTCGCTTTCCCGCAATTCTTTTTCCATCCGCTTACGATCGCTGACATTTCTTAAAATGGTTAAATGCTGACCTTCAAGTATGGTTCGTTTTGATGTGAATTCCAGCTCTTTAAATTGGCCGTTTGCCATCTGAAACAGCATTTCTTCACGGATTTCTCCGTATTTTTCATATTTTTTCTTAATCTGCTTATATTTTTTCTGCGGATCAACGATAAACGTACATAAATTCGTCTCCACCAGCTTATCCATCGGCAGTTCGAAAATGCGGCACGCCGATTCGTTTGCTTTGGCAATCTTTCCGTCATCAGACCAAATGACAATCGCGTCCATGGCGTTTTCAAAAATTTCGCGGAATCGCTCTTCGCTTTTGAAAAGTTTCAATTCCATCAACCGTTTCTCTGTTATGTCCCTCATAATGGACATGTAGAACCCGCTGATTAAGTTGGACGTAATCGTAAATTCAAACAGCTTCTCTTCGCCCGACCGAAGCTTGACGGGCAGTTCTCCTTTGGCGTTTCCTTTTCTGCGGAGGGTTTCCCAGATTTCTTTCAGATGCTTTTTGTTTTCTCCGTCGGTAAAATGGCGGAGCGACAGATGGGACAATTCATTCTGGCCGATCTCAAAGCTTTTGCAAAAAGAGAGGTTCGCATCAATAAACCCGCCGTCCTTATCAAACAGCACGATGCCGTCGACAGCCCTGTCAAACAAATCTTTAAACAGCTGCTCGTTCATGGAGAATTCGCGCTCTAATATTTTTTTAGAGGAGATATCCCTCATCACCACAAAAAAATAATCCTCCCCAATTCCGTCTCTGGCGAGGAATTCAATGTATTTCGTCGCACCGCTGTCAAGCTTAATCGGCACCTCTTTCCACAGATGGCCTTTTTTTAAAAACTTTTTCACGGCCTTATTCAGTTCTTCCTGAGGCACGGAATATAAAAAATCCAGGACTGAGCGGTTAATGAGGCTCTCTGCCTCAATCTGCATCATCCGGGCCGCAGCCTCGTTCGCCTGGACGATTTTCATTTCCTTACGGCATATAAAAATGGCATCAAGCGTGTTATTCATAATCACGTGATACCGGTTCAAATCACTCTTCAGGCGGTCATTTTCCTCTTTCATCCGCTTCAGCTGCTCTTTCAGCGAGTCTTTTGTTTGCAAATCCAGAGTTTCAGCCATTCAGTACACTCCTTCTTCAAAAACCTATCCTTCAATATTTCTACAAAATACCTCATCTTCCTTCATTCGCCCTATACATTTCAGAAAATTTCAATGATATGACAAGTTAAAGTCTTTTTCTACGATCCTTACCTCCCCATTACATCATCCTAACAATCCCTTTTGTCCTCCTTCAATTTTTTGTTTTTTATTTTAAAATGAACACCAACAGGAAATAATCATGCAGTGGATGATTTTTGAAGAGAAGGTGATGCTATGACAAAATCGCGAGACAGTTACTTTGACAACGCCAAGTTTATCTTGATTTTTCTGGTGGTGTTCGGCCATATCCTCCGGTCATTTATTAACGGAAATGAGTTTATGCTCCATCTTTACAAATTCATTTATACTTTTCATATGCCGGCCTTTATCCTGGTTTCCGGCTATTTCGCAAAAAACTTTAAGCGGAAAGGTTATGTGAAGAAGCTGGCTGTGAAGCTGATTATTCCGTACTTGATTTTTCAGGGCATTTACTCAGTTTTTTACTATTTGATTCAGGCTGAAAGCATGGCAAGCGTCAATCCGATTGATCCGCAGTGGTCTCTCTGGTTTTTAGTCAGCTTATTCTTTTGGAATCTGCTGCTTTACCCCTTTACGAAGCTGCCGAAAATGTGGGCGCTTGGGGCGAGCTGCGGGCTTGCCGTCATGATCGGGTATCTTGATTTTATCAGCAGCACGCTGAGTCTTTCACGGACGTTTGTTTTTCTACCGATGTTTCTCGTCGGGTTTTATTTAAAGAAACAGCACTTTGATTTGCTTCGGGCTAAAAGAGGCAGGCAGATTGCCGCGGGCGTACTGGGGATTGTTTTCCTCTTATGCTGGTGTATTGATTTTGATTACTCGTGGCTGTTCGGATCGGAGCCTTATTCTACATTCGGCACGGTGTCGCTGTTGAGCGGTCTGTCGCGCATCGGCTGGTATGTTTTGGCCTTTGCCGCCACTTTCAGCTTTTTGGCGCTCGTTCCGCAAAAGCGTTATTTCTTTACGAAATGGGGTACGAGAACGTTTTACGTGTATCTGCTGCATGGATTCATTATAAAAACGCTGCGGCAGATCGGGCTTGAAGATCACTTATCTGATTATCAGAATTTAGTCATGCTCTTAATGTTAACGGCCGCTCTTACGTCCATTCTCTCCAGCAATGCGGTGAAAACGGCCGCACAGCCATTTATTGAACTGCGGATAACCGGCTTGCTTGAAGCGGTGAAAGGAACAAGAAACGGTGCTTATTCGAAATAATGCAAAATACCTCTTAAGCGTTGCCGCCTAAGAGGTATTTTTTATTGTTTGCCGTCTTCTTTTTTCTTTGGCTTCGTCTGTTCAAGCGTTTCAATCCATTTTCCGGCGTTATAATCACCGAGCTCGCTTGCAAACTCTTCTTCAAGCAATTTAGGGTCCATCGGCTTTTTATGGTTTTGCATGTCTTTGCTGTGGCGGTTTTTTTTCGTCATGTTACTCGCCTCCTTGTTTGCCGTGTTTTGATTTGCGGTTTGCGCCTCTCAGTCCGGGATCACCGTCATATTGTGTTTTGTATGCATCTTTGTCCATGCTCTCAGTCGGTGTGTTGTTGTTGGTCAAAGCTTCATTCTTTGCTGCTTTGCGTTTCATTTGATTTCCTCCTTCTGTCAGCAAATCTGTTTTGAATTCATCAAGCATTTTTTTCAAGTCGCGCACTGTCACGTTTTTGGCCTCATCAATGAGCTCATAGCCGATCTGTCCGTTCGGCTCAAGCAGCACATATTTAAAATCTTGAATGTCTCCGAGGCCTTCCTGCCTGATCCTCATTGACAGCTGAGCTTCGGTAAAACGCATTTTTTTTAAGTTTTCCGGGATGATTTTTCCGTTTCTGACAACGGCGACGGTTTTTCCTGAAAATAAAAACTCAAAAAAGCTTGATTTGATTTCTAAATATTCCATCAGGATTAATACCGCAATAAAAATTGCCGCCGCGAAAATAGTTTCCCATAAATTATGTTCAATAAACGGCTGAATAATAATCGAGCCGATCGAAATCATGATGACTGTCTGGGTCACCGACAGCTGGCTGATTGATTTCCGTCCGGCAATCCGCAATAAAAAGGTACCGACCGCTATCATAACTACCGACTTCCAAAATACGGCAAACAATGACGTCACCTCTTTACAAGTAGAATCTCCAAAGAAACTGTTTCCACTCATCCATTTTACGGCAATAAAAAACACCGCTTTCTGAAAAGCGGTGTCAGCCGATAATTATTCTTTCCTTCGGATAGTGATAATTTGCTTCAATTTCTTTTCGGCCGATCAGATAGAGGAACGTCAAAATGCCGATCCGGCCGATAAACATGACAATCATGATGACGCATTTTCCGATGTCGCTTAAATGCGGAGTAATCCCAAGCGACAGGCCGGTCGTTCCGAATGCGGAACACACTTCAAAAAGCAGTCCGAGCAGCGTCTGATTTTTCTCGGTCACGGCCAGAATCAGCGTCGATCCGAACACGAGCAGAATCGCCATCATCGTAACGACCAGCGACTTCATGACATCAGCCTGGTGAAGCTCGCGTTTAAAGACCTTGACCGCTTTATTCCCCCGGGCAAAATGAAACAGGGCAAGAAGGTTAAGCGCAAACGTCGTCGTACGGATTCCGCCGCCGACCGAGCTCGGTGATGCGCCGATGAACATGAGGGCGCAGATGAAAAATAATGTCGGCGCCGACAGCTGGCTGATATCAATTGTCGCAAGCCCGCCGCTTCGCGTAGCGGTTGATTGAAAGAGACATAAAAATAAAACATCATGCCAGCTTTTCCCCTTCATGACATGGCTTGCTTCAAGCGCGTAAATGCCCACGGCTCCGAACAAAACGAGCATTCCGAACGTAACGGTCGTAATTTTCGTAAACAGCGTGAATGAGTATCTGCGCTGTTTTGAAAACAAAAAGTCCTTTACCTCTACGAGCACCGGAAAACCGATCGCACCGAAAATAATCAGAAGCATCGTAATAAACTGCACGAAATAGTCATGTCTGAACGGGACGAGTGAATTTCCCGTAATATCAAAACCGCCGTTTGTCGTGGCGCTGACGCTCGCAAAGAATCCGTGCAAGTACGCCTGTTCAAACGAATCATAATACGTTAAAAAATATGTTCCTAAGATGATGCCGCCTAAAAACTCGATTAATAAAATCAAAAACAGCACTTGCTTCATCAGGTTGACGATACCGGAAAACTGCGATTGATTCTGATCCACCATGATGAGCTTCCGTTCCCGCAGACCGATCCGTTTGCCCATAATGAGCCAGACGAATGTTCCAAGCGTCATAATGCCGATTCCGCCGAATTGAAGCACGAAAGCCAAAATGACAATCCCGGCCGTGCTGAATGTATCAGCCG
Source organism: Bacillus sp. EKM206B (assembly GCF_011066015.1). Taxonomy (NCBI): domain Bacteria; kingdom Bacillati; phylum Bacillota; class Bacilli; order Caryophanales; family Bacillaceae; genus Bacillus; species Bacillus sp. EKM206B. The sequence goes on along the minus strand of NZ_JAAMNL010000009.1, from coordinate 136,011 downwards.
TGTTGACGACCGTTAAACCGGTGACACTGACTGAGCTGACAGCCGTAAACAGCGCGTCTATAAACGACCAGCTGGCCCCTTGTTTGTGGGCGGCCGGCAGACTTAGCAAAATAAATGCCACCGTCACAGCAAGAAAATAATATAATGCAATCAGCTGTGCAGGCGACAAGATCTGTATGAATTTCTTCAGTTTTAATTTCATAAGATAGTTCCTTCTGCCTCTCAAATGTAGTACGTAATTATTCTAATGATATTGGGAGAATTTTTAAAGGTCTTTTTAGAAAGATTTTTCATTACCTTATGTAATTTGCCGATCTTTAAACAAAAAACCTCTGAAACGATTGTCAGAGGTTTTGTTGATTATTTTGCTTCCAGCCTGCGGATGCGCTCATCGAGATCAGGGTGTGTGGAGAACAGTGACGAATGCTTTTTACCGTTAATTTTTAACGTCTGCACCGCCGTCTGGTCCTCTTCATTCACATGTCCTGTATAAGACTTCAGCGTACGCAGGGCGTGAATCATTTTATCCTTGCCGGCAAGGTCTGCACCGCCGCGATCAGCGTGAAACTCTCTGTGGCGCGAGTAGGCGAAGACGACAAGACTGCCGAGAATGGAAAAGATAATCTGAAACACGATCATCGCGATAAAATGAACGACCGGCGCGAGGTCTTCTTTGACAAAGCGGCTTGCAACCCATGCCGCGATTCGGGAAAGGAATACGACGAACGTATTGACGATTCCCTGCAGCAGCGTCATCGTGACCATATCACCGTTTGTGATGTGTGCGACTTCATGGGCAAGAACCCCTTCCACCGCAGCATCATCCATCTGCTGCAATAAACCTGAAGAAACCGCGACAAGCGAACGGCGCTTAGAAGGTCCGGTCGCAAAAGCATTGACCTCCGGGGAATGATAAATGCCGACTTCAGGCATTTTCGTCATCCCTGCGGCACGGGACAATCTGTGCACACGGTCAACCAATTGCTGTTCTTCATAGCTGAGCGACTGTTTCTTCGGATTTAACACCCGGACGCCCATCATCGTTTTGGCCATCCATCTGGACATTCCGAGAGAAATAAAAGAACCGACAAAACCGACGACAAGACTGAACACGAGCAATGCCATCAGATCAATGCGGCCATTTTGTATATACGAGCCGACACCGGTAACGCTTGTAATAATCGTAAGCACAATTCCGATTGTCGTAATGACCAAAAGGTTCGTTAAAATAAACAGAAATATTCTTTTCGCCATAATTACCTCCGTCTTTTTTAAGATCAAAAGAACTTATTTACTTAAATTATAAATGATCTGTTTGAAAATGCAACAATTTCGACGTATGATGTTAATGTAATTCTCAGTGATATTAAAAAGTGAACACGTAATCAATCAGAGGTGAACCATGACCACGTTTAAACTGACCCGAACTGATATGGTCCGGCTTCTTTACGCGCTAAAAGGCCAAGGAGACGCAACCCCTCTCCAAATCTTATTGCAATCAGCGGATATGACCTTGGATGAAGCGGAAAGCCGTCTGCATATCCCTGAATTTCTGACGAGATTCGAACGAAAAAAAGAGAAAAAGGAATACGGGCTTTCAACTAACGAGATTGTCGAGCTGGGAAATCTGTGCGAGCTGACGTCTTTAAAATCAACCGCCGTCCAAAACTGGGTGAAGCGCGATATTAAAGATTTAATCGGCCACCCCTTACTCGGCAAAAAATATACAATTGAACAAGCTGTCATCCTTCTCATTGTACGTGATTTAAAATCAATTTATGACTTCGAACATATACGCGGCATATTAAAAATCGCTTTTAACACGATCACAGACAGATCAGACGACGTCATCAGCCCGATCAGCTACTATGAAAGCTGCGCCCAAGTGATTGATTATCTTCATCATAAGGCAAACCCGCCGATGAAGGAAACGAGCCTGCAGGAGCTCGTCGAAGAGCAGACGGACAAGCTCAAAGGCTGCTTTAAAGAACTCGGAAGCGGACAATGGAACAATATCAGATCCATAATCGCCGTCACGGTGCTCTCCGTTTTGACTTTTCATATTCAAGCCTCAGCCTACAAAATGACCAGCCATTTATTATAATTCATAACGCTTCTTCGCCCCGGTGTCTGCGCCGGGGTTTTTTTGCTGTACAACAATTGCCAGCATAATCAATACCGTTCCGTTTGAAACTAAAATGCGAAAACACATCTTGCCAGAGAAAAGGAGATGAAAAAGATGGCGAGCAGAAATAAACTCTTAGTTCCAGGGGCTGAGCAGGCACTTGACCAATTTAAATACGAAGTGGCTCAAGAATTCGGCGTGAACCTTAGCTCTGATACAGCAGCACGCGCAAACGGCTCTGTAGGCGGGGAAATGACAAAACGTCTTGTACAGCAGGCTCAATCACAATTAAACGGGAAAAATCAATAATGCAGCTTATTCGCCGGGACTTCTCGGCGAATTTTGATATTTATCGGCATTCTCCTTTCCGTGCCGGTAGCCGTTCGGATTCCTTCGGTCTGACGAATCTTCATGATGCCGATAGGATTCCCAATGTTCATTGCGATCATGATTCCAGTAATGATTGTAATACTTTTGCTTAGGCTCTTTGTCATTTCCGTTTTCCTGAGGATTTTGTGTTGGGGGCTGCTCTGTTTCCCCATCTTGTTCCTTCTGTGTGTTTTCCTCTGATCCGGAAGCTGCATTTTTTTCGGTTTGCTGATTGCCGTCCTGACTGTCCGGCTTCGCTTCTTCCGTACCGGGCGTTGTTTCATTGTTTCCCGGCTTCTCTGCTGCCTTTTCTTCATCAGGAGCTGTCTTTTCATCAGCCGCCGGTTTTTCTGTGTCCGGCTGCTCGCTTTGATCAGCGTCTGTTTCGGTATCTTTTTGATCTGTTTCATTGCCGTCGGTTTGCTTTTCAGGCTGTTTTTCTTCTGTTTTCTTTTCGTTTCTTCTTATGTAGCTGCCTGTTGACATCCCTTCCTGTTTTGCTTTTTCTCTTGTTTCCATATCAGATTCAAGCGATTGGACCTGGTAGGTGCCCTTATATTTTTCAGTCATGTCGGCCAGCTGTTTTTTAACGCCTTTTTTATATGTATTGTCATCTGTATTTTCATAAACCGTGGAAATTAAAATCTCTTTTGATTCCTTTACATATCCATGCTTGCTGCAATCGGTAATAATATTACTGATGACTTCCTTAAAATCGCTGCTTTTCCAATCTCCGATGTCACTGATGACCTGTTTGGCGTCATGGTTCAGCGGTGTCAGTTCAATGACTTCATATTTGCTGTTTAAAGCCATTTCAATGCTGGGATTAATGTCAAGCGTCATATACGCGTAAGCTTTGTTATCAGAAAAAACCGGGAGCAAAATTAAAATAAACAAAATAATAGCAGTCATCGTAAACACTCCCAATTTAAAAGGGCGCAGTTTCAGAAAATCAAAAAAGCTGGCCCTTCTTCCCATACGCGTTTCGCCTTCGAACGCAATTTCCTCTCCGATTTCACAAGTGCGGTGATCATTTTTTGTTTTTAAAAATTGTCCGTCAGGGGTTAGCAACGTGACGAATTTTTTATTTTTCTCTACTATGATCCCTCTTCTCATGAGTGCAACACCCCTTTAAGATAATCTTTTAAATAAATATAATCACCGGTAATAATAATACTCATGGCGATGATATATTTTCGGTTCCGTTCGATCGTTTTTCTGCTGACCGACACGAGCTGCTCCAGCTGCTTGACAGGAAGCTGTTTTTTCTGGTGCAAAATGGACGCCAACTCTTCATTTTCAACAAGCGTGTAGGCTACCTTAATCGCATTCTGCCTCGCATCTGTATGCTTCGGCGATTGTTCCAGCAGCTCTTTAAAAGACAGGCCGTATTCTTTCAGCTGCTTCTGAAAAAAAAGAATTTCTTCCCGGCGCTGTTCCTGTTCTATCTGTTTGCGGTATTCATCAATGGAAAGCTCCGCTTCGATAAGGCTCTGCGAAGATTCCTGGTCGTCGCCTTCCTGCACATCCATATTGATATGCTGAGCGGTTCTTGCTTCTTTTCTGATATAATCTATCACTTTTCTTTTTATAATCAGCTCTGCAAATGCAAGCAGCGAATTACCTTTTTCAGCCGAATATTTTTCAATGGCTTCGTTAAACGCGATCAGCCCGATGCTGAATTCGTCGTCTTTTTCATCTATATATCGTTTACAAACGGATGAAACCGTCTTCGCGATAAAAGGCTTATATTGCTGTATTAAATCGTTCTGCAGATCTTTGTCGCCTTTTTGTATTTTTTCAACAGATGTTTCAAGCGTTTGCTTCTTTTTTCCCAATTTAAACAAAAGGCTAAGCACTGGTTTCACCTCAGTTCCTCCCTATAACTACTCATAATCATAGCTAATTTAGTAGGGATTCGCAAAGGAAGAAAAAGAGAAATCGATTTCATTTGTCTCAATTATGACAAGCCAATAAGACGTACTATACATGATTTCGTGCCCCCATGCAGAATTAAGGGGGTTTTCTCTGTGTTTTTTGTAACAATGCTGTTATAAAATTGTTATCATATGTCTTAAATGTAAGCGTTTCAAACAAAAAAGGGAACCTGCATTTTAAAAAGCCAGACTCCCTTTTTGATCATTTTACGCGTGTTCTCTTTTTTCCGATTCCGCGCCAGACTCTATTTGTTTTGCTCCTGACATAAACCATCCGCAAACCGCAATGGCAGCCAGAACCGCCCAGAAAATGATTTTCCAGGCCGCCGAATGAATGACATCTGCCGGAATTATACCAAGTTCCTCATGGGCCAATGTATAAAGAGCGAGCTTCACGCCTACCCATCCGACAATCACAAATGCCGCCGTTTCAAGGCCCGGCCTGGTTTTCAGTAAGGATACGAACATTGATGCCGCAAAACGCATAATGATTAAACCAATTACGCCGCCGGCTAAAATAACGAGAAACTGACCGCCGTCCAAGCCGCCGATGGCAGGAAGCTGAGTTCCCGGGAGCGTTACGGCAAGCGCGACCGCCGCTAAAATGGAGTCAACGGCAAAAGCGATGTCCGCGAGCTCCACTTTCAAGACAGTCTGCCAAAACCCGCTTTCTTTCTGCGTTTTCTGACCGGCGTTATCTTTAAATACATACCGCTTCAGCAAATGGCTGACCGCAATGTAAAACAGATATAAAGCGCCGACGGCCTGGACCTGCCAAACATTCACCAGAAAAGAAATGGCGAACAGCGACCCGAAACGCAAAATAAATGCGCCCGCCAATCCGTAAAATAAAGCCTTCTTCCTTTGTTTTTCAGGAAGATGCTTCACCATCACAGCCATCACCAGCGCGTTATCCGCCGCCAAAATCCCTTCCAGCCCGATTAAAACGAGAAGAACCCATCCATACTCCAATAATAATGCAAAGTCCAATCCATTCCCTCCGTTTCTTTTTTCTATCATCCGAGCTTATACCGGCAGTTTTTTACGCAAAAAAGACCTTTGCCGATATAAGGCAAAGGTCTTGCTAGACATGAATGATTGGCATGCCAACAAAGCCGATGGATATGATCCATGAATTGACGACTTTGTTTCCGGAATATCCGGACGCTACTCCCCTTTGGGATTTCAAGAAATATTTGTTTATACGCTCATGATAAAGCCTGTTTCATCATTTGTCAACGCTTAACTTTTTTAACAAATTGAGAAATTTTTTCTGTTTTGGCCCGCTGTTTTCTTCTCTTTAAAAACATCCAAAGAATGAGAAGCAACACAATGAATATACCGAGCGGAAGCATATATTGATCGAGAATAGAACCGACGCTTTTCCAATTTTCCCCGAGTTTCATTCCGAGGTATACGTAAGCAAATGTAATCGGCAGCATCGCTGCATATGTATATAGAGAGAAGACCCAGACATTCATCTTCGCAATGCCGCACGGTAAAGAAATCAGCGTCCTGACCCCCGGTATAAAACGGCCGCTGAACGCGACCAAACCTCCGTGCTTCTGAAAGAAATCATCTGATTTCTGCAGGGATTCGGGTTTTATCCATATATACTTTCCATATTTCAGCAAAAACGGCCGACCGCCCAGTCTGCCGATTCCATATAAGACAAGCGGACCTGAAACACCGCCGAGCGAACCGGCAAACACGGTCCCGGCAAGCGCCATATCCCCTTTTGAGACCCAATAGCCCGCAAGCGGAAGAACAATTTCCGCCGGAATGAATTCTATACTGAGCGCCAAAAAAATTCCGGCGTAAGATAAGCTTTTAAACGCCTCTATTATTGATATGATGAAATCTTCGATGATCTATCACTCCCGGCTTACGTCTATATTCCGAAACTTAAGAATGATTTTAACACAAAACCTTGAGGCTGAAATATCTTTTAGACATGCCCGTTATAAATGTGAGTCGTTTCAGATCGGTATAGCGGGAGGGAATAAGCGCAATACAACGTCCCGCCTGTCTCCAGATTGCTTGTCTGGCGGCGTTTACATCACTTAAGATCTCCGGAAAAGTAAGCGGCGGCTGACCGCGAATTCAGTTCATATGGGAGCGGGAAATTTTCTCAGTCACTACATGGGAATGCGTGGGCATTTCCCGGGGAATGATTTTGTATAATCTTTTTGATTACCACTGATGATTTTCAGGGACTTCAGCGCTTTAAAGAACTTACCGATTACTGATTGTAAATAGAGAATTCATTTGCTTTTCAGCCGACCATTTCCGCCTGAGGAAATGGAACAGCCGCTCCATGAAGCGTCGCAACACCCATAAGTTGCTACACATGGAACGGACCCGTTTATCCACAATAAAGACAAAAAGGAGTTTTTATTCATGCACACGATGTGGAAGGGTTCGATCAGTTTCGGCCTCGTCAATATCCCGGTCAAGCTCTTTGCGGCCACTGAAGATAAAGATATAAAATTCCGCAGTCTTCATAAAGAAGACCATGCGCCGATTAAATACGAAAAAATCTGCACCGGATGTGAAAAAAGTCTGGAGCCTGATGAAATCGTGAAAGGCTATGAGTATGTAAAAGGGAAATACGTCATTATGACAGACGAAGACTTGAAAGACGTAAAACAGGAACATGAAGAAAAAGCGGTTGAGATTGTTGACTTTGTCCAGCTGCAGGAAATTGATCCGATTTATTTTAACCGGTCATATTATGTCGGGCCGGGAGATAACGGCACAAAAGCCTATACACTTCTGCGGGAAGCGCTGAGGACGACGGGTAAAATCGGGATTGCCTCCATTACGATCCGCTCTAAACAGCAGCTTGCGATTCTTCGCGTGTATGACAACTGCATCGTGATGGAATCCATTCATTATCCGGATGAAGTCAGAAATGCCGGACATGTGCCGGGCGTTCCCGAGCAGACAGCCGTTAATGAAAAAGAGCTGCAGACGGCGATTACGTTAATTAATGAGCTGACAACCGAGTTTGACCCGGAACAATACGAAGATACGTACCGGAAAGCCCTTCTCGCTAAAATTAACGATAAGCTCGAACATGAAGAAGCGGGCGTGACACCGGCTGCTGCCGGCCCGCGCGAAGATGTCATCGATCTTGTCAGCGCGCTTCAGGCAAGCATTGACCGGACGAAGCGGCCGGATCGCGAACAGACTGCACCGGCGCGGACAAAAGACGCCGCGTCAGCAGGCGGCGGAGGCAAAAAGCAGAAGACGACCAGACAAAAAGCCGGAACGTCTTAATCATGGTGCTGACGATGCAGCCGATTTTGACCTCTGTACCGCCTGAAGGCAGTGAGTGGCGCTATGAGGTAAAGTATGACGGGTTCCGCTGTCTTCTCCGCATAGACGAAAGCGGCGTTACATTAACCAGCAGAAACGGACAGACGCTGACGAATCAATTTCCGGAAATCACGGCTTTTGCGGCTCGGTGTTTTCAGCACATGAAAGACAGGTTCCCCATTATGCTTGACGGAGAGCTTGTCTATTTAATCAATCCGTACAGAGCGGACTTTGAACATCTTCAAATCCGCGGACGTTTAAAACGGACGGAAGCAATTGAAAGCAACGCTGATAGACGGCCGTGCCGCTTTCTGGCATTTGATCTCCTCGTTCTGGAAGGCGCCGGCACCGTCTCATTACCGTATGTGAAACGGAAGCGCGCCCTTTCCAAACTGCTTAAAGAAGCAAACCTTCCCGCCTGCCCTCATCACTTAGCGGAAGAAGCGATTCAATACATTCCGGAACACACTGACTTTAATGCGCTTTGGGACAAGGTCGTCCGCCATGACGGAGAAGGTATCGTAGCAAAAAGGGCTTCCAGCGGCTGGGCAGAAAATAAACGCTCTCCCGACTGGCAAAAGTATAAACATATGAAAACGGCACATGTGCTATTAACCGGGTTTAATCCGAAGAACGGGTATGTAACGGCCTCTGTTTTAAAAGACGGCACCGCCGTCCCGATCGCTTCCGTTTCCCACGGCATGCAGGCGGAAGAAAAAAACGCCGTCAGAACCATTATGGAGACCCACGGAAAAAAACAAAAAAGCGGCGAGTATACACTTGAGCCTTCTATCTGCATGACCGTGCAGTATTTAACCATATTGCAGGACACGCTGCGTGAAGTATCTTTTGTGTCTTTTCAGTTTGAAATGGATTGGACGGAATGCACGTATCAGCAGCTTATCCTTCACTCTAAAACGCTGCCGCCGAAGCTGCAGTTCACAAGCCTGGATAAGATTGTTTTTAAAAAACGTGAAAAAACGAAAGCAGATTTCCTCAGTTACATGGTGAAAATGAGCGATTTTCTTATGCCCTTTCTTAAAGATCGGGCCGTCACGGTGATCCGTTATCCGCACGGCGCGCCTGGCGAATCTTTTTTTCAAAAAAACAAACCGGACTACACGCCGGACTTTGTCTCAAGCGTGTTTGACGGGAGCCATGAGCACATCGTATGCAGCAGCATACCGTCACTTTTATGGCTGGCTAATCAGCTGGCGCTTGAATTTCACGTTCCGTTTCAGACAGTGCATTCTGAAAGGCCCGCAGAAATCGTCATTGATCTTGATCCTCCGTCAAGGAATGATTTTCCTATGGCAGTGGAGGCTGCGCATGTGCTGAAACAGCTGTTTGACTCATTCAGCATTACGTCATTCCCGAAGCTCTCCGGAAATAAAGGCATTCAGCTCTACATCCCGCTTTCACCGGAAGCATTCACCTATGAAGAAACCCGTGCGTTCACAATGCTCATCGCCGATTATTGCGTCAGGACGCGGCCGGATCTTTTTACGACAGAGCGGTTTATCAAAAACCGAAACGGCAGGCTCTACCTAGATTACTTGCAGCATGCCGAAGGGAAAACCATTATCGCCCCCTATTCGACCCGGGGCAACGAATTGGGAACGGTTGCGGCTCCCCTTTATTGGAGCGAAGTCAACTCCTCTTTAACACCTGATGATTATACGATCGATACAGTAGTGAACCGCGTCAGGACAGAGGGAGATCCGTTTTATGATTTTTACCGGAACCCGCAGGACGGCCCGCTTTCAATCGTGCTTGAGCAAATCAAGAGAAAGAGCTGACGCTTTTTGTCAGCTCTTTTCAGTCTGATACGTGCACATCAATTTTTCTTTGGAAATAAATAAATAGCAGGAGTAAGGAATGTTTTTGAGGGTGAGCTGTTTTGCAGTAAAGTATAAAATGGGAATATGGGCCGCTTTCTTAAACAGCCTGTAGCAGCCGCTGGACGGTTTTATCACATCAAAACCGAGTCTCGCAGCTCCTTTATGAAGCATTGTAATGCCGACGACTCCCTTAATCTCGTCTTTCCGTTTATGCTGGTTAATATAATCCGCTAAATGAGGCATGGATTGATATACCTTCTGATATAGCATAATCCCCCTTCTGACCGCGCTTTCAATAGGCTGCAGCTCTTTCAGGAGTTTGACATTATGAAGATGAATCTTAACTAACACGTCGTTTTTTTTAATTCTGGTTCCGTCGCTCAGGATGACATCTTTTCCTTTATATCTAGTCAAACGGACGCGGAATACATTCGATTGCCGTTTATCAATCAGCGTCAGCCGGGTAAAGAAGAAATAAAGCGGATCAAGTAAGTACCATATAGACAGCAGACAGCTTCTCACATGTTCACCTTCTTTATATTCAAAGCACCCTCATATTTTGGCATGGGGCATGTCACATTATGATTGGTAAATAATGATGCCGACCTGTATCAGCTTATGCAAAAACCGCTTCAGGCTCTACTGTCCGGAACAGAAAAAAAACACTCTTCGTGAAGAAGAGTGTCTGTATCCGCTTTCTTTTAACGGAAAAGCAAATGCTGGCTGTGAATTCCCGCTTTTTTCAGTAAGGCTATCAGCTGTTCCTGTTCCTCAGGCATAAGTCCTGAAAACGCTCTCGCAATTCTCAATGAATGAATCGGATAAATTTTATCCAAATACTCGTTTCCTTTATCAGTTAAATGGGCGTAAACAGACCGTTTGTCCTTAGGGTCTTGTTCTCTGACCAAAAACCCGTTTCTTTCAAGCTTGTCGATGACATAGGTGACATTCCCGCTGACAAGCAAAAGACGCGACCCGATTTGCTGAAGCTTTTGCGGTCCTCTCGTATAGAGCAGCTCCAAAACGGCAAATTCAGTCGGATTAAAACCGTGTTCTTTACTGTCGCGGATGCTGTGTTCAGACACACTCTTGAAAGCCCTTGCAAAAACTTTGTACAAATTCATCGAACGCATCACTTCTTCTTCGTTAAATGATAATCTCATCATATCTACCCCGTATTTAAGATTTTTATAAAAAAATAATGTAAACCCTTACAATTCATAAGAGTCGATCTTTGTTTTATATTCTATTCGTGCCGTTTTTCAGAATTCCTTCTTTTTTATATAAAAAAATACCCTTATACATCATTTAATTTGTATAAGGGTTCCGTTCTTTATAGGGAATGTTCCGAAAAAAATACGCGTATTCCTTTCTCAGCTCCGTAATTGTCATGGAATTGAGTATTTCTTTCGTATAGACCCCGATCTGCAGAAGCTTTTTGGAATAATGGTTTCTCTCTTTGTCCAATGCATTTTGAAGCAAACGACTCATGGCGGCCTCCTTTGTTTTTCCGTTATTCTATGATCAGAATAACGCTTTTATATCAAAGACGTATAAAGCCATTGTAAAACTTCTGTAGATTATGATGTTTTTCGGTAAAGTCCGTTCTGGACGGCTCTGAGCAGCGGAAAAGCGTGTTCCCCGGCAAGCTGCATGAACGCCTCCAGCATTTCATCGCGTTTCATATCTAATTCAATGATTTCTTTTGCCAGCGAAACCGCTTTTTCTTTCTCCATTCCTATCCTTCCTCCTCATTGTGTCTGTACAGTAAGCATAAAACGGGGCACAGGACCATGCATTAACCTTGTCAATTTTTCTGCCGCTTTTTTTCTAAAATTTTCTATTCCGCGTCAGAAAACCTGACAAGCGTCAGGTTTTTTCTCTTTTTTTCTTATATAATATGAGTAAAAGACATCCAGGGGTGGGAAAATGACGACAGACGAACAATCTTACAAAGATAAAAAAGTAATCTCGATCGGCATTGTAAGCGAATTAACCGGATTGTCAGTCAGACAGATCAGATACTATGAAGAACGGAAATTAATCTATCCGCAGCGTTCATCACGGGGAACGAGAAAGTATTCCTTCGCGGACGTTGAGCGGCTGATGGATATTGCCAACAAGCGGGAAGACGGCGTGCAGACGGCTGAAATTTTAAAAGACATGCGAAAAAAAGAACAGGCTCTCAAAAACGACCCGCAGCTCCGCAAAAAAATGCTGGAAGGACAGCTTAATGCTCATTTTAAGTATAAAAACCGCTGATCAAAAAAGTCCGCCTCCTGTGAGACGGACTTTTTTTATAAAGCATGAAGAAATGCAGTTGCAATGCCGAAATAAATTAATAAGGACAAAATATCGTTCAGCGTCGTAATCAGCGGTCCTGATGCAATCGCCGGGTCAATGTTCAGTTTATGAAGAATAATAGGGACGATCGTTCCGGCCATCGTACCGATAATCAACGTTGCAAGCAGCGATGAACCGACGACAAAACCGAGCGTTAAGTCTTTCTGCCAGACGGTTGCGACAATCGTAATCGCGATCGCACAGACGATGCCGATGTAGATACCGGTTCTTAGTTCACGGAAAATCAGTTTAAAGATGGTTTTTTTATTCATTTCTTCTTTAGCCAGTCCTCTGATGACGACGGCGAGTGACTGTGTGCCTGTATTACCCGTCGTTCCCGCGATCATCGGCATGAAAAACGCGAGGGCGACGACTTTTTGCAATGTATCTTCAAAATAATTCAGAATGCTTCCGGAAATCAATCCGATAAACAAAAGCAGAATGAGCCACGGCAAACGGCGGTACGCCGCAACGTACGCTTTCGTATCAAATGTAATCGCCTTACCGGAGGCTGCGAATTTTTCGTAATCTTCATCGGCTTCTTTAATCACGACGTCAATAATATCATCGACAGTGACAATACCGACAAGCACATGATTTTCTTCCACGATCGGAATGGCTAAAAAGTCATACCGCTGGATCAGCCGGGCGACTTCTTCCTGGTCTTGGAGCACCCCGGCCGAGATGACACGCGTAAACATGAGATCCTGCACTTTATCCTCAGGCTCGCCGAGAATTAAATCTCTGTAAGAGAGCACTCCGACAAGCTGCTTGCTGTCATTAATCACGTACAAATAATTTATTGATTCTGCGATTTCTGCAAAGCTTTTCAGCTTCACGACCGCATCTTTTACTGTATAATGCTGCGGAATCCAGACGAAGCGATTCGTCATCATCCGGCCCGCCGATTCTTGCGGATAGTTCATCAAAAGCTGTACGGCCTTTGATTCCTCAGCCTCCATGCTGGATAAAAGCTGTTCTTTCAGTTCTTCATCCATCTCTTCCAGCAATGCTGCGAGATCGTCGTTATCCATTTTATTCATTGCGAGAGTGGCTTTCGTTTTACCGACTTTATGCAAAACGGCAAGCTGAAATTCCCGCTCCAGCTCTCCGATCATGTCGGTGATGTCATCAACCGTCATATATGACAGATAGCGGGCCCGGTGCTTTTCCGGCATTTCTTTAAACAAAAATGCCATGTCATAGGGCTGAAGCTCATCTATCATGTTTCGGAATTCTTTTATTTTTCCGTCCCGCAATAAAATGATAATGCGTAAAATGAGTTCGTCATAGGTCATGTTTTGGACCATCGGGACTCGTACCTCCTTTACGGAGACGCGCCGTCCGTCAAGGGAAGTGCGGCGGTTTGTCTCCTCATCATGTCGTCACTGGTTATCTGGCTGTATATGGGTACTTCTTCTGACATACTCGAATGGGGAGAATCCATACTCCGCACCTCCTTATCATGCTCAGTCGTGTACGTTTTGAGGCATAAAAAAAACCTTCTGATATGAAGGCGAAAACAAGCACGGCAAATAAACGTGCGGGGCCTCCAATCGTAGAGCTTTAGCACTGTATGGCATAGGACAGCCATCCAGCTGCGTTAAGAATCACCTTATGTCGATGATTCCTGTTGACCCATTGGCGTCTTTGGACATTTTTGGGCAGCAGCGTATCTCCATACAGGAGCCTCACCTAACGAAGTTCTTATTTGAATTGACACACTGAGATTACAGAAAAAAAAGGAATGTGTCAACCTTAAATTTGTGATTTCAGCACATGCCTATAAAATAATCGGAATAAAGGCATAAACCCTTATTCCGGCAAATCGCTTTCATCCTCTTCTGAAAGGAAATGATAGGATTCATGCAGCATGAGCGCGTACTCCCCTTCTTTTGTCGGATGCGGTACATACTCAGCCTCGTTGATATACTGCTCTTCCCTTTTCTTCATATGACAGACCTCCTGTTCAATTTTAGATTGTCCAAAAGAAGACCCGTTATCATAGGAAAAAAATCACTTGCGGAGCGGGACATGCAGCTATATTTTTCGGATCGTGAAAAAGTTCCTAAGCAGCCACGGGCCCGGTTTGAAACCGAGCGTTAATTGCCACGCGCCGATCGCCTGCAGTCCGAACTCCCTAACGAGAACCATTTTTTCACTCATGCTCCGCACATCCTCAAACCACACTTCATGCGTTCTTCCATTTTCATCAGTATATCGGAAGTAAGGGGAACGCTCCTGCTGGGAATAACGGATCACTGATTGATGCTTCATGGCCGTTTCCATGGCGCGCTGATTGGAGATGGCGGATCCGATCGTTCCCGGACGGTACGGAATCACCCAATCATACCCGTACAGCGGAACACCGAGAATCACTTTTCTTCTCGGCACCCTGCTGATGGCAAAATTGATCGTTTGCCTGACCTCTGTCAAAGGCGCCACGGGTCCCGGCTCACTGCCGGCGTGGTGCCAGTCGTACGCCATAATGAACATATAATCGACGACGGCTCCGATTCCGCCGTAATCATATCCCCTCAGCCACGGCACTGCATCACTTGTTTTCGCCGGAACCGATATCGTTAACGCGAGCTGATGTTCTGAAAGCCGGGTTTTTAACTGCCGGAGAAATCCTGTGAAGAGGTCCCTGTCAGCTTCTCTGACCCGTTCAAAATCGATATTTACACCGCCGTATCCCTTTCTTACGGTTAAGGAGACGATATTGTTGACGAGATTCGTTCTTGCCGTCGGATTTTGCAGCACTTGATGGGCTAATTCCGGACTGAATCCCCCTTCTGTCAGATTCGTAATGACGGCAAGCGGGCGCACTCTGTTCTGCCATGTGGTTTCTATTGCGGTTCTGTCGTTTAAATCGTTAATGATATCTCCATTCGGGCCAAAATGATATTCAAACAAAGAAATCGCCGAAGAATACGGCGCAAAATCATTAATTAACTCTCTATCCGCTTCAGGCGTCCGAATGACATAAAATTGCAGGGTTCCTGCAAGATAGTTAGAGATATCAGGGATCTTCACTTTCATACCCGCCCGCAGCCGGTTCGGCGGAATATCCGGGTTTGCCTGCATCAGCTGCATCTGCGGCACATAAGCCTTACCTGCGATAACGGCATACGTATCATTCGGCTGAACCGTATATTCATTAAGAGGGATTAAAAGCGCCTGCCCCGGAACGATATTCGTTTCCTCAAGCCCGTTGACGCTTCTGATGCTGTCAACAGGGTATCCGTACTTTCTGCTGATGGAAAATAACGAGTCGCCAGACTGCACTGTATGAACAAACATAGATGTCCTCCGTTTCCTTTTGATCAAAAGGGCTCTACTTATCTTTATGAATGATCATCCGGTCCGATTCCAAACTCTGTTTGAAGAAAGGCTGTTTACAAATCAGACATGATCAACTATGATGATGTCATCATAAAAAACTGTATAGGAAACGCACTAGGGGTGCTGTTATCGGCTGAGATAAAACATGCGGCAGGCGTGTTTTGATCCCTTATAACCCGATCTGGATAATACCAGCGTGGGGAAGTGCAGATTGACCGGAGCGCAGGGTTTTTCCCCATGCGTTTTCGTTCTGCTGCTGCATATTCCCTCGGATATGCAGTTTTTTATTTTTCATTAAAAAACGGGGGAGGACACCACAACATGAAACTGAATATAAACCGCCTGTAAAATCAACTCTTTCATACATACGACTATCTGATAAGAAAGCAGGAGATCACAATGAAAAATTGGAAAATGAGAGAAATTGTCGTCATGTCGGTCATCAGTGTTGTATTTGCTGTCATTTATTTAGTATCAACTCATGCAAGCAATATAGCGGCAGGATTTTTCGGCCGGATGAGCTATGAACCGATTTATGGTATCTGGTTTATCGTCTCGGTGATTGCCGCGTACATTATTCAAAAACCGGGAGCGGCTCTTGTTTCTGAAATCATCGCCGCGTTTGTGGAGTGCTTACTCGGAAATCCGTCAGGACCGATGGTGATTCTGATCGGGATCGCACAGGGAATCGGTGCGGAAGCGGTCTTTTTTGCGACACGCTGGCGGGTGTATACCCTGCCCGTGCTTCTTTTATCCGGTATGGGGTCTTCTGTGACGAGCTTCATTTATGACTTGCTCGTTTCCGGATACTCTGTTTTGAATCCGGGTTTATTAGCCGTCATGCTTCTCATCCGTCTGATCTCAGGTGCGCTTCTTGCCGGCCTTCTCGGCAAAGCAATCAGTGATGCGCTGGCTTACACAGGAGTGCTGAACGGCATGGCGCTCGGAAAACAATTCAAGAAGAAAAAGAAACAGGTGAACCAAGATGCAGGCATCTGAGCCCCTTCTATCGGCCGGCCGTCTTACCTTTTCTTATGATCAGGATGAAAAGCCGATTCTTCAAAACGTGTCCTTTCAGCTCCGCAAAGGAGAGCGGGCTTTATTGCTCGGGCCGAGCGGATGCGGCAAAAGCTCGCTCGCTCTCTGTTTAAACGGTCTGTACCCGGAAGCATGCGATGGGGTTCAATCGGGAACCGTTTCTTTATACGGAACACCTCTTTCACATCTGACAGAACCCGCCGCCAGATCCATCGGCGTCGTGTTTCAAGATCCGGACCAGCAGTTTTGCATGCTGACGGTTGAAGATGAAATCGCCTTCGGCCTGGAAAATTTGCAATATACAAAAGAAGATATGGACGCAATCATCGATGACGTTTTAGAAAAATTAGAGATCACTCATCTGAAAACGCGAACGATCGCTTCGCTGTCAGGCGGTTCAAAACAAAAAGTGGCGCTTGCCTGTATCATTGCAATGGAACCGGAACTCATTATTTTGGACGAACCGACGGCACAGCTTGATCCATATTCCGCACGTGAATTAGTGCGGCTGATCAAAGATCTTCAAGCAAAAAAAGGCTTCGGCCTTCTCGTTATCGAACATCAGCTTGATCACTGGGCGCAGTGGATGGACAGGACGATTGTGCTTGACGAAACGGGTCAGAAGGTGATGGACGGAGAGACGGACGTTATCTTTGAAACCAAGATTGAAGAGCTGATGCAGCTCGGCATTCCGATTCCGCGTGTGATCTCATTGCAGGAGCACGTCAGCATTCCTTTTACATTGCGTAAAGAAAATCTGTTTCACGAACCTGTACCATCTCTGCCCGAACCCCGGCCCGCCGCGCTTTCGGCAGAAGACGCGCTGAGCGTTCACGGGCTGTCATTCTCAAGAGGAGCAGACGTCATTTTTCAGGATGTGAGCTTTTCCGTAAAAAAAGGTTCAATCACCGCGATTGCCGGCCCTAACGGAACAGGAAAATCCACGCTCCTTTCTGCCGCGGCCAAGCTCATCCGTCCGCTGGGCGGAGACATCAAAATAGACGGCAGACCGATTGATTCCTATTCTGAAAAAGAGCTGAGGCGACAGATGGGATATGTTTTCCAAAATCCTGAACACCAGTTTGTCACGGATTCCGTCATTCAAGAGCTGATGTTCGGTTTTGAAAGCAACAGAGCCGCAAAGGAGAAAGCTCTTCAGCTGTTAACCCGATTCGGCCTGAGACGCCATGCCTCACAGCATCCGTTTTCTTTAAGCCAAGGACAAAAACGCCGGCTCAGCGTCGCGACGATGCTTATGCACAATGTGAACGTTTTGATGCTTGATGAACCGACTTTCGGACAGGATGCCAAAACGGCGCGGGAGTGTATGCAAATGCTCCGTGAGATTCAAAAGGAAGGAACGGCTGTTTTGATGGTGACACACGATATGGAACTCGTCTCGGATTATGCCGACACGATCCTTGTGCTCTGCGGCACGAAACTGGTATTCCGGGGAACTCCCGACGCTTTGTTTTCTGATAACACCGGGATCGCCGAGCAGGCGCATTTGGCTTTGCCGCTGCGGTATGAATGGATGAAACACGACAGGAGGCGGAGAAATGAACTTGCGGCTGGAGGCTGTTAACCCGTCAATAAAGGCGGCGGCTGTATTGTTATGCGTCATTATGCTGTCGTTTATTTATAATCCGTACACCCCTGCTTTGTTTTATATCATCATTGCGGGAGGCGTCCTCTGGGCGGGGCGTGTGCCGCTGAAAAAATGGCTGCTGTTCACGATTCCGTTTGTCATTCTGGCCTTCGGTTCTTTATGGACAGCCGCCGTATTCGGAAACGTCCCGACAACCGGAAGCAATCTGCTGTTTAAGCTCGGGCCGATTGCCGTCAACAGTGATAACGCGGCGCTCGGGATTTCTATCGCGTTTCGTATTCTATGTTTTTCCGCTTTGTCGATGATGTTTCTTTTTACAACCGATCCGATTCTGTTCATGCTCAGTCTGATTCAGCAGTGTAAGCTGCCGCCCAAGCTTGCATACGGCGTTATCGCGGGATTCCGGTTTCTCCCTCTTCTGAAAGATGAAATCCTGATCATCCGGCAGGCGCACAGAATCAGGGGTGCGGCGTCTGATTCCGGGCTGAAAGGAAAGCTCTCCGCCTTCAGGCGCTTCACCATTCCGCTATTGGCAGGCGCAATCAGAAAGGCGGAACGCACGGCGATCGCGATGGAATCTAAAGGCTTTACGGGGAGCCGAAACCGCACGTTTTACAGAACTGTTACTGTGCGCCGCGCCGACTGGTGCTTTTTCCTGCTCGTGCTTCTGTTATTCGGGGCAAGCTGGCTCATTTCATTGTTGTTTATATAAAAACAGGCCGCCGGAGTGATTCGGCAGCCTGTTTTGTTATGTATGTTATTGATGATAATTGAGAGCCTGAGCGAGATTGGACTTGACCGTAATATCTGAGAAATTAATGCCGAGCTGTACGGCGGTTTGAGCGATTTCCGGCCTGATTCCGGATAAAGTGGACGTGACGCCGATCAATTTCAGCGCCTCAATTAATTTAAAAATCTGATGCGCCACCATCGTATCGACAACCACTACACCCGACAGGTCAATTAACAGATGTTCAATCAGCCGTTTTGCACATGTGCTCAGCGTATTTTCAAGAATGAATTTGGCGCGCTCCGTGTCAATATCGCCGACAAGCGGCAGCAGCGCCGTCCGTTTGCTCAGCGTGATAACCGGCGAGCTTAACTCCAAAATCATTTCTCTTTGCGCATTCAGCTGCATTTTTGAGTTATGCTCAGCATGATCGACAAACGTGTAAATCGTAAAATCAAATACTTGCGTAATTAAATTCTCCCATTTCTTCCTTTCTCCCTGAGCAAACGAAGATTCATGTTTATCGGCAAACGCATCATAATAACTGATGTATAGTCTCCGGTTTCTCATGAATTCACGGACCACATACTGGACGGGAGTATCCAGATGCTTCTGGTCTTTCGCAAGCTCAATCACCCACCGCTCGAACTCTTCTAAAAATTCTTTTTCCGGCATGATATACATTTTATTAATATGCCGGTAAAATTCTTTATCCTGCTCCGTCAGTTCTTCTGTGATGACGGGATTTGTCAAAGAATAAATCGAATTCGGATCCGAATCTTCCATCGTTTCGATCCACTCTTTCGCAATTTGATCCACTTGTTCTGAAAAATAGCTGTATAATGCTTCACTTATCTTCATATCTCTTCTCCTTTCCCATTTCCAATTATAGCGTCAGCGGGTCATGAATGAAAATGAAAGCTGTTAAACTATCCATTTATTTGAAATTTTTTAGTACGATAGATTACGCCTTTTTTATGAAAATGCTTCAAATGACTCTTTCCGGCCGGCATGCTCTGCCATAAAATAGTAGCAACACCCTTGTATCCACTCGCAAGCATAAAAAAGGAGGGCTTTTTTATGAATGGTGAAATGCATTTGATTCCTTATGTCACGGATGAACAGATCATGGATGTGAACGAGCTTCCTGAGGGGATTAAAGTGATTAAGGCGCCAGAGTTGTGGGCAAAAGGGTTTAAAGGCAAGGATATTAAAATCGCGGTGCTTGACACAGGCTGCGACATCAATCATCCTGATTTAAAAGACCGGATTGTCGGCGGGAAAAACTTCACCGATGATGACGAAGGCAAAGAAGACGCGATTTCCGATTACAACGGCCACGGGACACATGTTTCCGGAACGATTGCCGCCAATGATTCAAACGGCGGAATTTCGGGTGTCGCGCCGGAAGCAAGCCTTTTAATCGTTAAAGTTCTCGGCGGTCAAAACGGCAGCGGCAAATACGAATGGATCATTAACGGCATCAACTACGCCGTTGAACAAAAGGCGGACATTATTTCCATGTCACTCGGCGGGCCGAACGATGTGCCTGAATTGAAAGAAGCCGTCACAAATGCGGTAAACAGCGGTGTTCTGGTCGTTTGCGCGGCAGGAAACGAAGGCGACGGAGACGAGCGTACAGAGGAACTGTCGTATCCGGCCGCTTACAACGAAGTGATCGCAGTCGGATCAGTCTCAATCGCCCGTAAATCGTCTGAATTTTCAAACGCTAATAAAGAGATTGACCTGGTGGCTCCGGGAGAAAATATTCTCTCCACCCTTCCCAACCATAAATACGGGAAGCTGACGGGCACTTCAATGGCCGCCCCGCATGTGAGCGGAGCGCTTGCCTTAATAAAAGGGCTTGAACAGGACGCGTTTCAGCGGACGCTTTCTGAGGCTGAAGTCTACGCCCAGCTCGTGCGGCGGACCCTTCCTTTGGACATCGCCAAAACATTGGCCGGGAACGGATTTCTGTATTTAGACGCGCCTGAAGTGCTGATGGAAAGAGCCGAACAGGCACAGCTGCTGTCTTTCTGATATTTTTCTCGTATAATGATTGATCAGTTTGTCACATCACCAATTTTTAAATTGTGAGATTTTCTATTGACAGTGATCTGAATAAGCTGATAAGATAACCAACAAATGATGTAACTTTTCAAAAAAATTGAAATACTTTCTCTTATCGAGAGTTGGGCGAGGGATTGGCCTTTTGACCCCAACAGCAACCGACCGTAATTCCATTGTGAAATGGGGCGCGTGATTTTTGCGCCGAGACAATTGTCTCATAAGGCACGGTGCTAATTCCATCAGACGTGATCTGAGAGATAAGAGAGGCTTGCATTTTGAAGTTAAAGCCTCTTTCTCTCATGAGAAAGAGGCTTTTTTGTTACATCTCACTTAAAGGAGGAGACTTAATGACAACAATCAAAACTTCGAACCTCGGTTTTCCGAGAATCGGCTTGAACAGAGAATGGAAAAAAGCGCTTGAGGCTTATTGGAAAGGAAACACTGATAAAGAAACGTTTCTTAAAGAGCTTGACGGCTTATTCTTATCAGCTGTCAAAACCCAGCTTGACCAACATATCGATATCGTGCCGGTCTCTGATTTCACCCATTATGACCATGTGCTTGATACCGCCGTCAGCTTTAACTGGATTCCGGAGAGATTCCGCAGCATCACGGATCCCGTTGATACATATTTCGCGATTGCCCGCGGTGTAAAAGACGCCGTTTCCAGTGAAATGACGAAATGGTTTAATACCAACTACCATTACATCGTTCCTGAATATGACGAAAGCATTGAATTCCGTTTGACGAGAAACAAACAGCTTGACGACTACCGCCGGATCAAAGAAGAATTCGGAGCGGAAACAAAACCTGTCATCGTCGGTCCGTACACATTTGTCACGCTTGCGAAAGGATACGAAGAATCAGAAGCGAAAGCGATTCAAAAGCGCCTTGTTCCTCTTTATGTTCAGCTGCTGAAAGAACTTGAAGCTGAAGGCGTAAAATGGGTTCAGATCGATGAGCCGGCCCTTGTGACAGCTTCTTCTGAAGACGTCCGTGCCGCAAAAGAACTCTATGAAGCGATCACCAAAGAGCTTTCAGGACTGAATGTCCTCCTGCAGACATACTTCGATTCGGTTGATGCATATGAAGAACTCGTTTCTTATCCTGTACAGGGAATCGGGCTTGACTTCGTACATGATAAAGGCAGAAACCTTGAGCAGCTGAAAAAGCACGGCTTCCCGAAAGATAAAGTACTGGCAGCCGGTGTGGTCGACGGCCGCAACATTTGGAAAATCGATGTTGAAGAACGCCTTGATGCAGCTCTGGATATCCTCAGCCACGCTGATGTTGAGGAGTTATGGATTCAGCCTTCAAGCAGCCTTCTGCACGTGCCGGTGGCGAAACACCCTGACGAGCATCTTGAAAAGGATTTGCTGAACGGCCTGTCATACGCTAAAGAAAAACTGGCGGAACTCGGCGTCTTAAAAGAAGGGCTTCTGTCCGGCAAAGCGGCCGTCAGTGAGCAGATCGAAGAATCAAAAGCGGCACTTAAGGCTTTAAAAGCATTCGCAACAGGAGCGAACTCAGCTCAAAAAGAAGAGCTGAATCAGCTGACGGAAAAAGATTTCTCCCGTCCGGCAAGCTTTGAAGAACGATTGGCGCTGCAGAATGAATCACTCGGTCTTCCTCTTCTGCCGACGACGACAATCGGAAGCTTCCCTCAATCTGCCGAGGTGCGGAGCGCACGGCAAAAATGGCGGAAAAAAGATTGGACGGATGAACAGTACCAAGCCTTTATTAATGCGGAAACGAAGCGCTGGGTTGACATTCAGGAAGAAATCGGCTTAGACGTGCTCGTTCACGGAGAATTCGAGCGGACGGACATGGTCGAATACTTCGGTGAAAAACTGGCCGGATTCGCCTTTACGAAATATGCATGGGTGCAGTCTTACGGTTCACGCTGCGTACGCCCGCCTGTCATTTTCGGAGATGTCGAATTTATCGAACCGATGACGGTAAAAGATACGGTCTACGCCCAATCGCTGACGGAAAAACACATGAAAGGCATGCTGACGGGACCTGTCACCATCTTAAACTGGTCATTCCCGCGTGTGGATATTTCAAGAAAAGAAATCGCCTTCCAGATCGGGCTTGCCCTCAGAAAAGAAGTAAAAGCGCTTGAAGATGCCGGTATTCAGATTATCCAAGTGGATGAACCCGCGCTCCGCGAAGGACTGCCGTTAAAAACGCAGGATTGGGATGAATATTTAACTTGGGCCGCAGAAGCATTCCGGTTAACGACGTCTTCTGTGCAAAATGAGACGCAGATTCATACGCATATGTGTTACAGCAACTTTGAAGATATCGTAGATACGATCAATGATCTTGACGCAGATGTCATTACAATCGAACACAGCAGAAGCCACGGAGGATTTTTAGAATACTTGAAAGAACATCCTTACGTGAAAGGCCTCGGACTCGGTGTATACGACATTCACAGCCCGCGTGTGCCGGCAACTGAAGAAATCTATCAAATTATTGATGACGCGCTTGAAGTGTGTCCGACTGACCGCTTCTGGGTAAACCCGGACTGCGGACTGAAAACAAGACAGCAGGAAGAAACCGTTGCGGCATTAAAAAATATGGTCGACGCTGCGAAACAGGCACGAAAAAAACAAGCTCAGCTTGTATAAAAAAACAGCCATCCGCAAATCGCGGGTGGCTGTTTTTTCTGGGCGTGCTACTTATTCTTCAGCGCCTTCGCAAGTTCACTTAGTGAATCATGCTGCTTAATTTGATAGCCCCGCCCTTCTTTTTGCAAATACCCTTTTTGGCAGAATTGCGTCAGCACATGCAAGAGATGACGGTAAGATACACCCAAATAATCACAGACCGTTACGTGCTTCTCTTTATAAACCCCTTCATAAGCCGTCTGCAAAATAAAATCGGCCAGACGGTTTTCAAGCGGGAACGCCAGACTTTGTGAATATTTCGAAGCCATAAGCGTTGCTTTAGCACTTAAAAACTTAGCCAGCTCACGCAGGAATTTCGCATCCTGCAGCAATTGCGCGCGGCAGCGGTAAATAGGCAGAGCAAAACAAACAGTCTTCGCTGAGGCTTGAATTCCTTTTGTGTAATACACTTCATGTAATAGTTCCATCTCTCCGATGTAATCATTTTTGTTGATAAAATTAATTAAAGAAACTTTCCCGTTTTGGTGGGTTACATATATTTTCGCTTTTCCTTCAATCACGTAAAACAGGAAGTCAGGCCTCCTGCCCTCTTGAATAATCCATTCGTCCCGCTCATATTCGCGCACTTCCATAAACTCTTCAGCGGGGAAAGAGAATAAATGCGCGATTGAGTGTTTTTCTAACTGATGCCGCTTTTTCTCGCCTTTATAAATTTCCATCGTCCACCCCAAAAATATGAGATATCTCATATTGTCTTTATGTCTTTACATGATAACATGCCAATTAAAGGAGGAACGGGAATGAAAGCATATCGCTGGATGAGTCTGCATTTTTTTAGTTTTTTTATGACATGGGGTGTTTTTCTGCCCTATTGGACGGGATGGATGGTGCATATAAAAGGGGTTTCCGTATCCGAAGCCAGTTTCATTATGAGCCTAGGTCTGGCGGCAAGAGGGATTTCCACATTATTTTTCTTCCCTTATTTATCAGGAAAATTCAGCAGCAAAGCCTTATTAAACGGCGCCAGAATCGGGACGCTTCTCGCACTTTTATGTTATATTCCCGCTGATTCTTTTCAAAGCCTGCTTCTTGTCACATTAGTGCTGCATGTGTTTTATCCTGCTTTAATGCCTGCTTTAGACAGCGCTTGCGGCGTCCTTGTACAGCATAACGAATTAAAGGCCTATGGGACAAGCCGCCAGTGGGGGTCCGCGGGTTTTGTTTCAGCCGGCGTCTTCCTGTCCGTCTTTACAGGTATATTCGGAGATCAAGCGATTTTATGGGCACTGCTTTTGGGCACCCTGATATTCGCATGCCTCAGCTTTATGCATGCGCCAGCTGTTCTTTCAAAACGGCCGGAAACAGACCGCGCAAGAAAAGAGGGCATGTTTGCCTTATTCCGCATCAAATATTTCGGTCTGGTGCTCGCAATCGTTATCTTACTGCAGGCGGCACACGCGTCTTATTACAATTACGGTTATCTCTTTTTGCAGGAAATCGATGCGCCCGCATATGCCATCGGAATCATCATCAACATCGCCGTTATCGCGGAGATTATCTTCTTTGCAATCGCTGACCGATACTTTCATCAATTTACGGCAGGCTCTTTGCTCGCCTTGGCGGCGCTTGGTGCTACTGTACGCTGGATACTCGTATTTGCCTTTCCGCATGTCATCATTTTCTGTATTGCGCAGACGCTGCATGCCTGTTCATTCGCGATGGGACACTATGCATTTATGAAATACTTAATTAAAAATATTTCACCCGCGCAAATCCCGAAAGCCCAAGGCATATATTCAGCGCTTGCTCTCAGCTGGAGCACTGCGGTATTTACTATTTTCGGAGGTTTTTTATATGAAATTGAACCCCGGTATGCCTTTATCGGAATGATTGTTTGTACGATCCCATCCATGCTTCTCGCCCTTTTATACAGAAAACTTGAAATGAAAAAGAGAGTTTTTGCAGGAAACGCACAAGATATATAGCCATCGCTTTATAGACGATCACATGTCCCGCTGTCATTTTGACCGATTTGCGAATGCTGTGCGATGTATTTTCTCTATATTTAAAGTATTTCCTTCATATATGATGAAATCAAAAACAGCGGTATAACCCGCTCAATTGGTTAATGAAGGGAATCCATTCAGAAACTTGGACAGAATCCGTGAATATACTGATACAGTACTGCTTACGCTCATTTCGGGGAACTTTGTTCGCAATAAAATGATTTTCAGCCAACTCATAAGGAGGGACATTGTGTCACAGCCTAATTTGCCCAATATCACCCCTGTCGTTACACTTTCCAGAGACGATACCATTAACCTTCTTCTTTCGTCAATTGCTATGGAAGAGCTGGGAATGGCACATATTCTGAATGCGGAAGGGGAAAAAATCCAATACGCGCTCGGAACGATTCCCGGATTAACAGGGCCCCCGTCAAGTCTTGCGGATATTTTTAACCTGAATGAGAGCGTCCGTGATACGCTTGACAGCTTAATGAAACAGGAGCTTCTTCTCGGTTCAAAATTGGACAGTATCTCAAATATCCCTACACTGGCGGGGCCGACGGGACCGACGGGAGCAGTCGGACCGACGGGGCCAACCGGAGCGATCGGACCGACGGGGGTCACCGGTGCGGGCCTTCAAGGGATTGTCGCTTTTAATCCGCTGATTGCCCCTACTTATACACCCGGACAGGTTGTATTGTATAACGGAAGCTCCTATGTCGCAAACGTAAACAGCCCGGCGGGAACCCCTGGAGCCTCAGCTGACTATACACTTTTAGCTGCGGCGGGAAGCACCGGCGCTACTGGCGGTACCGGGCCGACCGGAAGCACCGGCGTTACTGGCGACACCGGACCGACTGGAATTACCGGTGCTGCTGGCGCCACCGGGCCGACCGGAAGCACCGGCGTTACTGGCGACACCGGACCGACTGGAATTACCGGCGCTACTGGCGGCACCGGACCGACCGGAAGCACCGGAACAAGTCTGACAGCAACTTCCGGCTATGCGAGCAATACGGGCGGCGGTGTTGTCGCAGTTATTGTCGGCGGCACGACCATTTCCTTACCGAATGAACAAAACCTTTCGGCAGATATTACGGCTAATGCCGCAAATACCATATTTACCGTTGCTCCGGAGGGACGGTACTATATTTCCTACCATATTAATTTAACGGCCGGCTTGCTTGTAAGTTCGCGTATTTTAATCAACGGCACTCCTCCTGCAAGTTCGATTATCGCCCCGGTCGCGTCTTTGGCAAACTTTAATAACTCCTTTATTGTGACTTTGCCAGCAGGCAGCACCATCCAGCTTCAGCTGTTCGGATTATTGGGTGCGGCCACATTGCTTGGAGGAAGCGTCGGTGCAGCTTTAAACATTATTCGATTATCTTAATGGAACATGCAAAAAAAGGATCAGGCGTTTGTCCGCTGATCCTTTTTTAATTGAGACAGAAGTTCTTTCGCGGGTTTAAATTGAGGATTGAACTTCACGGATTTTTTGGCGTAAGCGATGGCCGTCATATCATGGTTTAATGCAGCATGGCATTTCGCCATATAATAAAAGGCTCTGAAATCGGCGGCACCTTTTAAAATGAAGTGACCAGCGTTTTCTCCTTCAACCTGCGTTCCGTTTTCAAATGCTTTGATTGCCGCTCTGTACTTTTCCAAATGATATAATACAAGGCCTTTATAATAATGAAGATTGCTGTAATCAGGATATAGCTTGAGCACTTTTTCAATCCCTTGTTCGGCTTCTTCATACCGTTTGAGCTCAAGCAATATTGTATATTTCAAATAATACAGGAGAGACGGAGGCATTCGTTTTTCGCTTAAAAATTGAAAAATTGAGCCGTTGACAAGATGTAATGCTTTTTCATAGTCTTTGATTCTGTAGCATTCACTTGCCAAATGATAGACAAGCCACGGATCAGGATTTTCCTCTGAAAGCTCTTCATTTAAAATGCTGATATTCCGTTTATGTTTTTGCTTGATCTTTTCTTCCTGCTCCAAGTAGCCGTAGTGATGAATCACACATGGGAGCGTGAAAAAAGCATTGTTTTCTTCCTCATTGGAAGCCGAGATATTCTCGTGAATTCTGCCTTGATACAGAAGGCCTTTATGATTGCGGAACAGTCTCGGCTGCATGCTTTCAAACGCTTCGTTTTCATCGAGCTGCTTCCCCGTATAATTGATGATTTTCAAAAGGCCCCGGCTCGGTAATCCGTCATGAAGCAGCGAAGTTAAAAAACGGCCCGTCTCCTGATCGAGCTCTTCATCCGCGTCAAGCACTAAAATCCAATCTCCTTCGGCATGCTGCAGGGCGTAATTTCTGGCCTTTGCGAAATCATTCTCCCATTCGAAATCAAACACTCTTGCCTGAAAGCTTTTGCAGATATCTTTTGTATTATCTTGTGATCCGGTGTCTGCGATGACGATCTCATCAGCGATGTCTTGTACACTTGATAAACAACGGGAGATGTATCTCTCCTCGTTTTTCACAATCATGCAAAGAGTCAGTTTACATTCAGCATTTCCGCTCATTTTCTCACCTTTCCCGATTTTGGAGTTGTTGATTGAACCAAGGCCGTTCAGGAGTGCCGTTCATCGTGATGATGACAGGCCGCACCCATCTGACGGCAGGTTCGGCAGTTTCCGTATTCCATTCCTGAAGCTGCCTGACAGCCCGCTTCGTAATCGGATGCGCCCGGAATTCGCGCGGGCTTTCAGAAATGAATTTTTTCGTTCGTTCCGTAACTGTCTTCATTTCAAGAAAGTGCCGCTCATACATCTGCTTCTGCTCTTCTTCCAAGCTGATCATTAAAAACAGACGGCCGCCTGTTTCCATCTGCCAGCGGCACAATGCGGAGAACAGCCTGATTTCTTCTTTGTAATTTGAACCCCTTCTTTTATCCACGGTCACAGATAATATATGTAACAGCGCCATCGTGAGACAATGCAAGGCTTCAAAAGATGCCTGTTTCGCTTTTGAGATGCTTGGATACGGCATATGCTTCACCCGTCTCTTTTTTTATGAACGCTCCCCGCCTTTTTTCTTCCAACCGCAGTCCTCACAATCCCCGCACTCACAGCAGCCAATGCGGCCGTAAAACAGGCCGTCACACGGATCTTCCGGATCACTGGGATCGTCTGGATTCCACGGGTCATCAGGATCGCCCGGATCACTCGGATTACTTGGGTCGTCCGGATTCCACGGGTCATCAGGATCGCCCGGATCACTCGGATTACTTGGATCATCCGGATTCCACGGGTCATCAGGATCGCCCGGATTACTCGGATTGCTTGGGTCGTCCGGGTCCATACAGACTTCAGAATCCTGTAAGAAGATAATGTCCTCAAGCTTCGTCTGCAAAAGGAGTTGTGATTTCATGACGGTGCGCAGGAGCCGTTCAGTGCTTCTATTGATTGATGACAATTCCTCCAAGGAGGGATCGCCGGAAGCGCCGAGAAACATTTGAATCCTTTCCGCTTCCGCCTGCAGAATATGGGATAGTCCGATTTCTTCCATAGCCACGGATGAAAGAAGGAGGTTCAGGGTCTCACATCTGGAGAGTGTAATGTCGGGGGTGATGTTCGGTATGTTTGGAAGAGACATCGATTTCTCCCTCTTTTCTCTTGGTGTTATTATGCAAAAGTGCTATATCGTATTCTTATTCCGGGAGAGAAGAGATCATTACTGATGTTTTCGTTAATAAAATATCCCGGATATAAAATCCGGGATATTCGTTCGTTGATTTATTTTAATTCAAGTTTGACGTCTACATTTCCTCTTGTTGCTTTTGAATACGGACAGAACTCGTGAGCGGCGTGCACTAGCTTCTCCGCCGTTTCTTTGTCAAGATCTTTTGTATCAATGACGAGCGTTACGCCGATTTTGTAACCTCCGTCACTCTCATCTTTTAAAAGGCTGACCTGTCCTTCAATTTCAGAGGTCATGTCGATTTTTTGTTTTTGGGCGGCGAGCTCAAGCGCTCCCCCGAAGCAGGCAGCATATCCTGCCGCAAAGAGCTGTTCAGGGTTTGTGCCGGTTTCTCCGTCTTTTTTTGCATTCGGCATGATGATGTCAAAATCCAGCACCCCGTCTTCGGATTTAATATGTCCTGCTCGTCCGCCGACTGCGGTCGCTTTTGAAGTAAATAATGCCATTATTATCAGCCTCCTCATTGTACTTACTGTATATATTGCCCCTGCTCATATTTTTAAACATGATTGGAATAGGAAATGGTTCGTTTTTCAGCTACAATAGGGGTAACGTTAACAAACAAAGAGTTGGTGAAAGAAGTAATGGCAGAAAAAGATTTTGAACATATGAAACTGGAGAATCAGCTTTGTTTTTTGCTGTACGCAAGCTCAAGGGAAATGACGAAACGGTACAAACCGCTGCTTGATAAGCTCAACGTAACTTATCCCCAATATTTGGCGCTGCTTTTATTATGGGAGCACGAAGAACTGAATGTGAAACGGATGGGTGAGCTTTTGTACCTGGATTCCGGAACGCTGACACCGATGCTGAAACGGATGGAGCAGCACGGAATTATCATGAGAAAGCGGTCGGCTGAAGACGAGCGATCCGTGACGATCAGACTCACAGATGAAGGACGGGCCTTGCAGAAAACAGCGGCGGATATTCCCATTGCCATGCTGGAACAGACGGGACGGTCAAAAGAGGAATTAAAGCAGTTAAAGCAGTCGCTTTATGAGGTTTTGAATACGCTGCACGGCAAAAAATAAGGATGCCCCGAATGGGCATCCTTATTTTTATTCTGCTGCCAGAAGCTTCACTTCAATATTTCCCGCTGTCGCTTTTGAATACGGGCAGACACCGTGCGCTTTTTGAATAAGGGCTTCAAGCTCCTGTTTCTCAATGCCGGATGCTTTGACCTCAAGCGTAACGCCTAGTTTATATCCTTGGTCTGCTTCATCTTTCAGCAGACTGACATGCGCAGTAACCTCTGTTTCAATACTCAGACGCTCTTTTCTCGCCACGAGCTGAAGAGCGCTGTCAAAGCAGGCTGAATATCCTGCGGCAAACAGCTGTTCAGGGTTTGTAGCATGTTCGAGCTTTTTTGCTCTTGGCGTTCCCGGCATGGCAACATCAAGATTCAGCACTCCGTCAGAAGACGTGACTTTCCCTTCACGTCCGCCGGCGGCTGATACGGTTGCAGTAAATAATGGTTTTGTCATGTGAATTCACCTCTGTTATATTGTGTACAATTTAATTTTACACAATATAATAAGAACCGTCAATCTTTCCGCATAAAAAAAGCCTACCCTTTTTGAAGGATAAGCTTAAAAGATTATACGCGGATTTGTCCGTTTCCTTTGATGATGATTTTTGTAGATGTTAACGCCGGAAGCCCCATCGGCCCTCTCGCGTGAAGCTTTTGCGTGCTGATGCCGATTTCGGCTCCGTATCCGAATTCAAAACCGTCCGTAAACCGGGTTGAAGCATTATGATACACGGCGGCGGCGTCAACGGCGGTCTGGAAGTAAGCCGCATGCTCGGCGTTCTCCGTCAGAATGGCTTCTGAATGGTTTGTGCCGTACTGCTGAATGTGGCGGACCGCCTCCTGTACGTCCTGCACCGTTTTCACACTGAGAATCGGCGCCAGGTACTCCGCTCCCCAATCGGCTTCTTCTGCTTGTTTCGCTTGAGGCTCCAGTCTGCAAATCACCTGGTCTCCCCGGAGCTCCACCCCTTTTTCTGTCAGCTGATTCAGCAGCTTTCGCCCGTGTTCTTCGGCCCATTTTTCATGAATCAAAAGAGATTCAATCGCGTTGCAGACCGAAGGACGCTGTGTTTTGGCATTGATGACGATCTCGCCTGCCATTTGAGGATCTGCTGACTCATCTATGTACACGTGGCAATTGCCCGCTCCGGTTTCTAAAACGGGTACGGTTGATTCCCTGACCACAAGATCAATTAAATTTTTACCGCCGCGCGGGATCAATACATCCAGCCCGTCATTTAATGTAAAGAGCTGTTTGGCGGTTTCTTTGCTTGTATCTTCTATGAGCTGAACGGCATCAATCGGAAGCTTTGACAGCCCCAGTGCGCGTTTCATCACACTGACAAGCGCTATGTTGCTGTGGATGGCGGAAGAACTTCCTCTGAGCACAACCGCGTTTCCGGTTTTCAGGCAGAGTGTGGCCGCGTCTACGGTAACGTTCGGTCTGGCCTCATAGATCATGCCCACTACTCCGAGGGGCACGCGGATTTTTTCAATGGATAATCCATTCTCTTTTTGAATGGTCTCCAGCGATTCACCGACGGGATCTTCAAGACCGATTAATAGTTCCACGGCGTCCGCGATATCGAGCAGGCGTTTTTCATCAAGAGTCAGCCTGTCAATAATGTCAGGTGTCAGTCCTCTGTTCCGTCCCGCTTCAATATCTTTCTGATTCTCTGTTAAAATCAGCCGGCGTTCATTTCTGAGTCCGTCTGCGATACATTGGAGCGCTTCGTTTTTTTCAGCCGTCGTTTTCATGACCATTTCGGCAGCCGCTTCTTTTGCCAAAGCCGCTTTTTGCAATACTTCACTCATTTGTGTTCCCCCTCGTCAAATAAATTCACCCAATCATCTCTGTGAATCACTTCCACCTGCTTCGTTCCTGAAAGCTGGTCGCTCCGCTTCCCTTTGGCTTCTAAAATTTCATCGGATGAGTACTGCGTCTGCCCTTTGCCGATAATGCCGCCGGGTCCTCTGACTTCCACTACGGCCCCTTTCGGAAAACTGCCGCAGACATCGGCGACGCCGGCCGGGAGGAGACTTGACCCGTTATGGATCATCGCCTGCTCCGCTCCCCCATCAATGATGATTTCCCCTGATATCGGAGAATGAAACATGATCCATTGCCGTGTATTATTCACTGAGGACAGGTCTTTATCGCCGATATAAGTGCCGTCGCCTTTTCCGTCTAAAATTCCCATCAGTTTTTCCCGTCCGGAGCCGGTTCCGATAAACACCTTCACCCCGAGCGACAATGCGGTCTGGGCGGCGAGAAGTTTTGACTTCATGCCTCCGGTGCCGACCTTTGAGCCTGCTGATCCGGCATATCCAAGCAATTCAGGTGTGATGTCATTCAGATAGTCGAACCGCTTTGCGTCCGGGTTTTCATTCGGATTGGCATCGTACAGCCCGTTAATGTCTGTGATAATCATTAATTGGTCTGCATGAATCAACCCGCTCACCAGCGCCGACAGCATGTCGTTATCACCAAACGTCAGCTCTTCGACTGATGTGGAATCATTCTCATTAATAATCGGCACGACGCCACGCTCCAACAGTTCCATTACAGTGGCATAGGCATTTCTGTACCGCTCTCTTTTTGAGAAATCATTTCTTGTTAATAAAATTTGTGCCGGTGTCAGACCGTATCTTTTTAAATGGTCCATATATTGCTGCATTAAAAGCGTCTGGCCGACTGCGGCAGCTGCCTGCTTTCCTTTTATCGTAACGGGTCGCGACGGATAGCCGAGAGCGGAAAAACCCGCTGCCACGGCGCCTGAGGTAATGAGGATCACTTCATGCCCGTTTTCTTTTAATAAAGAAATGGCTTCCGTATGTTCCTTGATTTTTGCTTCATCAATACTTCCGTTACTGTTGGTGAGCGAGCTGCTCCCGATTTTCACAACAATTCTTTGTTTTTTCATCATTTCTCCTCCGTGGCAATCAATCCAAACCGGCTCTGTCAATAAAAAAAGCCCATTCCGTCCTGAAAAATAAGGACGAAATGGGCTTTCCGTGGTACCACCTTGTTTGAACGCGTTTTTCACGCGTCCCGCTTTCCTGTAACGCCAGGTTATCGCGCCTGAGTTTTCCCCTCAGGACTCCAAGGCAGGTTCGGCAGGTTTCATGCGGCAAAATGTTTCAGCGGGCCATTTTGCTCTCTGTCACAGAAAGTTCTGCGTACTGATCCTCTTCAACGCTCAATGATTTTTTTATATTATGCAAAGAAAACAGGTTCTTGTCAAGACATTTTCATCCATAAAAAACAGTCCGCCTCCCCGGCGGACCGCCATTAATTAAATACGATCGTTTTGTTTCCGTGAACGATGACGCGGTCTTCCAGATGCCATTTTACGGCTCTTGCCAACACGCTCCGCTCAATCGTTCTGCCGATATTCTTCAGATCCTCTGCGTGATCTCTGTGATCGACGCGTTCAATATCCTGTTCAATAATAGGCCCTTCATCAAGATCGTCCGTCACATAGTGAGAGGTCGCGCCGATTAATTTCACTCCGCGCTCATAAGCCCGTTTATACGGGTTAGCGCCGATAAAGGCCGGCAGAAATGAATGGTGGATGTTAATAATCCGATTCGGATGGGCAGATACAAAATCAGACGTCAAAATCTGCATGTAGCGGGCAAGAACGATCACATCAATCTTATACCGCTCCAGCAGCTCAAGCTGGCGCCGCTCCACTTCGGCGCGGATGTCTTTGTTAGCTTTCATGTAATGGAACGGAATATTCAGCGGTTCGACCACTTCTTTGGCCTCTTCGTGGTTGCTGATGACGACCGCAATTTCGGCCATCATATTGCCGCTTTGCCATTCCCAAATCAGTTCATGAAGGCAGTGCAGCTCCTTCGATACAAAGATCGCCACCCGCTTCAGCTCACTTGCCAGAGACAGGCTCCATGTCATGCCGAATGTCTGGGCGATTGAGGCGAACGCCTGCTGTAAGTCCTCTTTTTTCTCACGAATGCCCTTGCAGTCGAATTCGATCCTAAGAAAAAACCGTCCGCCTTCAGGATCAGTCGTGTATTGATTTGATTCAATAATGTTTGCACCATGTTCAAACAAAAACGCCGACACTGCCGATACAATTCCCGGCTGGTCGGGGCAGCTGACAAGCAGGCGCCCTTTTTCCTCATTCCCGCGGCGGTATTCTTTCAGCCGCTGTGTCATATATGAATTCATCTGTTTTAATCCCTCGTATCTTCATAATTCGTAACTTACTAATAGATTATACTGAAGATTTGATAAAAATCAATTTACGAAAGAATTTTCAGCCCTACGGCAGCGCATAAAATAAGCGCAATGAAAAAGATACGCTTCGCATCCTTCTGCTCGCCGTAGAAAAGAATGCCGGCTAATGCGCCGCCCGCCGTGCCGATACCGGTCCAGATCGCATAGGCCGTGCCCATCGCGATCGTCTCCATCGCATAAGAAAGCAGGGAAAAAGAAGCCGCAAATCCGGCGATAATGAAAAGAATCCATTTGACTTTCTTTTCTTTTTGAAATTGATTCATTAAAATGACCCCGAGCATTTCACAAAGACCCGCGGCTATCAGGCTGATCCAATGCATTACGCCTTCTCCTCCTTCGTCTCAGGCTTATCCTGTGTGACCAGCTTTAATCCGATGACACCGATCAGCAAAACGCCGATCAGCACGATTTTCACCGGATCGGCCTGCTCTTTGAAAAGCAGGATTTCACTGAGCACGGTGCCCGCTGTCCCGAGTCCGGTAAAGACCGCATATACCGTTCCTACGGGCAGGCTGTCTGTCGCCTTGATTAATAGATAAAAACTGATGATGATTCCCACAATCGTGCCGCTCCATGCCAGTGCCGAATCAGCATGTTTCAGGCCGGTGACCCATACCACTTCAAATACGGCCGCTATGACCACTAAACCCCATTTCATGTTTTTCACCCTTTCTGTTTCCGGACAATACAAAAAGCCCGGATAGTCGTCTCACATGAGATTGACTCTCCCGGGCTTTTTTCCCTCCGTGTGCATATGCGGGATATGTCCGCATATGTGTTTTCTCTCGGACCAGGCCATGTATGAACATGCGGAACCCTAGAAAACATGTCTGTTCGTATCATACTACATTTTGCCGAAACGTTCAACGTCAGATGTGATGTCAAATACCGTCAGCTGCCTCTCCCATTTGGTAACGGTCTCACCGGGCACCATACCGATTTTTTCCGCGACACGGACGGAGGCAGCGTTTTCCGGATCAATCAGCGCCGCTATGCGTCCGTATTGCTGCGTATGAAAACCGTAGTCCAGACAGGCGTTCGCTGCCTCTGTCGCATAGCCGCAGCCCCAGCGGCGGCGGGCAAACATATAGCCGATTTCCATCAAAGTGTTTCCGTTTACCGTCTGCGGAACGATTCCGCATTGACCGAGAAATGCGCCCGTCTCTTTATCCTCTGCGATCCAAAGACTGACGCCGTATCCTGCGGCCAATCGTTTGTTCCAGGCAATCCATTCCTTCGTTTCCCGTCTGCTTTTAAGAGAAGGATAATATTTCATGACCTCTCTGTCGGTAAACAGCCCGTACAAATTTTCTTCATCGTCATCCCGCATAGTCCGCAGACGGATACGCCCGGTTGTCAGGATGGTGCCGGAAGACTTATGTTTCATCATGCACGCCACGTCTCCTTTCCCTGTAATAGATTATGGATCCGGCAGGAAAAGTCCTTTCTCAGCATAAAAAAACCGCTTTTTAAAAAAGCGGTTTGACGATTACCAAGGTTTATCTGTTCCGAGCGCCTCGGCCAGGGCCTTGCTGTGTTTTAAGCGGTTTTTTCGTTCTCCGGCGCGCTGAACGGCCGTATTGTGAAGCATGATTTCTTCCTCGGTTTCCGGCACGATCCGCGGAACGGGTACCGATTTCCCGTTTGAATCAAGCGCGACAAAGGTCAGAAACGACGTTGCCGCAAGCTCGCGTTCGCCCGTCATCAGATGTTCTTTAATGACTTTGACAAACACCTCCATAGACGATGTGCCGACCCATGTGACGTAAGATTCAAGGCATACGGAATCTTGTTGGCCGATGGGGCGCAAAAAATCTACAGAATCCATTGAGGCCGTGACTGTTTCACACCGGCAGTGGCGGGCCGCGGAAATTGAAGCGATATCATCAATGTAGCTCATCAGCTTTCCGCCAAACAGCGTATTGTGATTATTCGTATCAAGCGGAAAAACCCTGCTTGTTTTAACAACCCTTGTTTCTTTGCAAAATCTTGATTCTGGCAACTTCATATTATTTAAACTCCCCTTTGGTGTCTGGTCGTTTTGACTCATTCATCTGTACCCTATTAAACGATACTTTGACCGTTTTGTCTAAAATTTTAAATATTAAGTTGGTTAGATATTCTCTCATAAATGTTTCATTATTCATCACATCCGGGAATAATAAACGCACATTGAATACCGACAGGAGGATATCACATGGACGTATCCATTCCCAAATCCACGCGGAAACCGGCTTGCCGCAGTGAGTTTGATGCTTTGCAGACAGTCATCTTATGCCGGCCGGAACACATGGCCATCAAGGATATTATTAACGGAACGCAGAAACATTTCAAACAAGAAAATATTAACATACCCGTTGCCCTCAAACAGCATAGTGAGTTTATTGACATTTTAAGATCTCATCAGATTGAAGTCGTCCTGCTGCCTGCCGATCCCGCATTGCCTGAGCAGGTATTCACCCGGGATATCGGATTTGTCTTAGGCGAGACGGCGTTTATTTCAAACATGGCGGCTTCAGTCCGGCAGGGAGAAGAAAAAGTGTTTCAAAACCTGCTTGACAATAAGAAAATCCCTTATACGCGACTGAAAAAAGCGAACATTGAAGGCGGCGACATCTTGATCGCAGACGGCACCGTTTACACCGGGCTGAGCAAGCGCACGGATAAAGCGGCTGTCCGGGAGCTGCGGGAGGCGCTGCCGGAGATGACGGTTGTGCCGATCCCTCTCAAGGAGGATTTCTTACATTTGGACTGTGTATTTAATATGATCTCGGAAACGGAAGCGCTATACTGCAAAAATGGCTTGCGGCAGGAAGAAATTGATCTTCTCGCCGAACGTTTTGAGATGATAGAAGTGCCTGAAGAAGAGCAATTCACGCTCGGTCCTAATATCCTGTCACTCAGCAATCAGACAATTATCAGCCTGCCGCAGCACCGTCATACGAACCGCGAGCTCAGAAAAAGAGGTTATACAGTCATTGAAATCGAGTTTTCCGAAATTATTAAATCAGGCGGTTCCTTCCGCTGCTGCACCTTGCCGCTTGTCAGAACATCTTAAACATTTACAAGGCAGTTTCCTTCAAGATACGTTAATATAGAGAAGACAAGACTCTAAAGGGGGAAACCGAATGGCTAAGTACATAGGATACGCGGGAACATATACAAAAGGCGGAAGCGAAGGCATTTATTGTTTTGAACTTGATACAGAAGCGAAACGGCTCAGCCGTCCGAAGCTGGCAGCAAAGCTCGGCAACCCGACATACGTCACTCCGAATTCTGATAACAGCATGCTGTATTCCATTGAAAAGGCAGACGGAAAAGGCGGCGTCGCAGCCTATCAGATTCATCAGAACAGCGGGGAATTAACTTTTGTAAACCACCAGCTGATTGAAGGCCCGTCTCCATGCCACGTCAGCATTGATGATAAACATGAATATGTGTTAACCGCTAATTACCACAGCGGAAAAGTGCACGCCTTTCCCGTCAATGAAGACGGAAGTCTGCGGGAGCCGGCTGCCGAAGCCGGTCATACGGGAACAGGTCCTCATGAAAGACAAGAGAAACCGCATACCCATTTCGCAGGCTATACACCTGAGCATAACTACATTGCAGCCGTCGATTTAGGGACGGATACGCTTTATACTTACCAAATGAAAAACGGTTCGCTCACAGAGGTGAAAACTCACTCTTTCGCACCGGGTTCAGGGCCGCGCCACATCGTTTTCCATCCGGCGGAAAAATACGCCTATGTCATGACGGAAATCAGTAATGAAGTCATCGCGCTTGAATACAACCCGACCTTAGGTGAATTCAGAGAGCTGCAGGTCATTTCCGCTTTGCCTGAAGGCTTTACGGACAAATCGCAAGGCAGCGCGATCCGCATATCTAAAGACGGCAGATTTCTTTATGCCGCCAACCGCGGACATGACAGCATCGCCATCTTTAAGATCAACCAATATTCCGGCGAATTGTCTCTTATTGAATGGGTGCCGACAGAAGGAAACTGGCCGCGTGATTTCGCGTTTGACCCTTCCGAGACATTCCTTGTCGCGTCAAACGAAGAAACGGGAAATCTGGTTTTGTTTGAACGTGATCCGGAAACGGGCAAATTGACTCTGCTTCAATCTGACATTCCGGTTCCGTATCCGGTCTGTGTGTTATTTCTGCATCAGGTTTAATTAAAAAAGAAAGCTGACTTTATATTGTCAGCTTTCTTTTTTGTATAAATGGCAGGCGACAAAACGCCCCGCCTTCACTTCTTCAAGCTCTGGCGTTATCTTACCGCAGAGCTCCATCGCTTCAGGACACCGCGTCCTGAATACACAGCCGCTCGGCGGGTTAAGGGGGCTCGGCAGCTCCCCTTTCAGAATAATCCGTTCACGCTTGTCCTCAAGAAGCGGATCAGGAATCGGGATTGAGGATAAAAGCGCC
Organism: Bacillus sp. EKM206B; assembly: GCF_011066015.1. Taxonomy (NCBI): domain Bacteria; kingdom Bacillati; phylum Bacillota; class Bacilli; order Caryophanales; family Bacillaceae; genus Bacillus; species Bacillus sp. EKM206B. Next base: position 97,198 of record NZ_JAAMNL010000009.1, on the reverse strand, counting down.
TTCGTATAAGGGTGAAGCGGTTCCCGGTAAAGCGCAGCGCTTTCTGTAATTTCCATCATGCGGCCCAAATACATCACGCCGATCCGGTCGCTGATATGCTTGACCATTGATAAATCGTGGGCGATAAATAAAAATGTCAGCCCTTTCTCTTTCTGAAGCCTTTTTAAAAGGTTGACGACCTGAGCCTGTACCGACACATCCAGCGCGGAAATCGGCTCATCCGCCACGATAAATTCGGGATGCAGAGAGAGCGCTCTGGCAATCCCGATTCTCTGCCTCTGTCCGCCGCTGAATTCGTGGGGATACCGGCTGCCGAAATCCGGATGGAGCCCGACAGCTTCAAGCAGTTCATCCGCCATCATCAGACGGGCTTTTCTTGTATTGTAAAGATTGTGGATTTCCATCGGCTCCATAATAATTTCCCTTACGGTCAGGCGCGGATTTAACGAGGCGTAAGGGTCCTGGAAAATCATCTGCAGCTTGCGGAAGAAGACCGACCGCTGTTCTGCCGCGGCACGGTGTATATCCGTCCCTTCATATGATACCGAACCGGCCGTCGGGTCATACAGACGGAGAATAACCCTTCCGAGCGTCGATTTACCGCATCCCGATTCTCCGACAAGTCCGAATGTTTCCCCTCTTTTAATGTGAAAGCTGACACCGTCGACTGCTTTTACGGCTTTCTTTCTTCCTGCGTCAAAATGCATTTTCAGCCCGCTGACTTCAAGGAGCGGAGATGCCGTCATTTTCTATTCCCCCTTTTCGCTTATACAGCGGCGTACGGTGCATAATTCTTTTTCATAGACGGTTCCTTCCAAAGACAGCACTTCGATTGTTTTTCCCGTTTTCGGGGAGTGCAGCATTCGGCCGTCTCCCAGCGCCAAACCGACATGGTGGATCGCGCCTTTTCCTTCTTCATAGGCGAAAAACAAAAGGTCAGCCGGCAGGATATCGTTTACCGCCGCGCCGCATCCGGCTTTTGCTTGGTCCTTTGCATCACGGGGAAGGGTATAGCCGTTTGCTTTAAATATCGAATACATAAACCCGGAACAGTCAAACCCGAAACCGCTCAGTCCTCCCCATAAATACGGAAGCCCGAGAAACATCATGCCCGTTTCGATGACATCGGCCGCCCGTCCTTCCGTATGCCGGCACTCGTCTGCGTCAGCTTCATTTACGAACCTTTCTCCGAGCGGCGTCACCACCCGGAAAAAGCCTTTCTCACGTCCTGATGCCGGAAGACGCGTTAAGAAACTTACTTCCAAGTCCGGTTCGCCGTTTGTGTGATATAAAATAGCTGTCGGTTTGGTAATCCATACGGCGGGGGAAGATGTATGGAAGCCGTCTTTTGAAAGCTGGCTTTTTTTCATCCACCCCGGATATCCGCGCACATCCTTGTTTGAAGGCTGGCCGGGAACGGCGACAAAAGCCCATTCCCCTTCCTCTTTGAGAATGATCACTTCTTCCCCGAAAAGCGCTTGCGTTTGGACAAGGTTGTCTGTGCATAATTGCAGCCGCTCTTCATATCCCATAGACGCTAACCATTTTCTGATCTGCGGCGGGTTTTCAAGCATCGGCGCATCATCCGAACGGGGAGATGACGGCAGCGTCCATACGTTGGCTGCCGCCGCTGTAACGGCTGCTCTCATCTTTTCGCCCCCTCTTGTATCGACACACCGGTAATGCCGAGACCCGGTTCGTCGGGAATCGCAATCTGACTGCCGCTGTATGTGATGCCGCCTTGAATCAAATCATCTTTCAGCATAAGCGGCGCATCAAAATCAAACCTCGTCACATTCCGTTTGCCCGCGGCAAAATGGGCCGCGGCGGTGATGCCGAGTTTGGTCTCAATCATGCTGCCGACCATGCATTCCACGCCGCACGTTTCCGCCATCGCATTGATTGTTTCCGCCTGCTTTATGCCGCCCGCTTTCATCAGCTTAATATTAATTAAATCGGCGCTTCTCGTCTGCAGCACGTGAAAGGCCTGACGGGGGGTAAAGACGCTCTCATCCGCCATAATCGGCGTGTCTACGGCATCTGTGACCTGCTTCAGCCCGGCGATATCGTCTTTGTGAACAGGCTGCTCGACCAGCTCAATGCCCAGTCCGGCGTCTTCCATCTTTCGGATCGCAGTCACGGCTTCTTTCGGCGTCCAGCCTTGGTTGGCGTCCAATCTCAGTTTGACGTTTGCGCCGACACGTGATCTGATCGCCTGAATCCGGGCAACATCGTCTGATATGTCACCTATGCCGACTTTTATTTTTAAAATATGAAATCCTTTGTTCACATAACGGTCTGCATCCCCCGCCATCTCCTCAGGAGAGTTAACGCTGACGGTAAAATCTGTTTCCAGTGTATTCCGATAGCCGCCGAGAAGCCGGTAAAGCGGCTGTCCGTGCATTTGCGCCCATCCGTCATATACAGCCATATCCACCGCGGCTTTTGCGCTTTGATTTCTTTCCAACAGCCGGCTGATATCAAACAAAACGGCTTCCATGCCGGAAATGCCCCGCCCCAAGAGAGCGGGCTTCAGCACATCGTGGACGGCGCTTTCAATACCGTCCGCGCTGTCGCCTGTAATGACAACCGTCGGCGGCGCCTCCCCCCAGCCGGTCAGACCGTTGTCAAAAGTGAGCTTCACAATGACCGATTCAGCATTGTAAACCGTGCGTAAAGCGGTCTTAAACGGCTTTTTCAGCGGCACGGACATCCGTCCCGTTTGAATATCTGTAATCCTCACGCCTGATCACTCCCTTCCGGAAACCCCCGATTCAATCGTTACCGCTTTGGCCGCCGTATCCATAACCGCGCGGGTTCCGATCGGAACGGCGAAGCTCGGTGAACAATGGCCGATTTTAAAGCCTTTGAGCGCGGGCTTCCCTGATTTGACAATGTAATCGTTCAGCACTTGCTCTAAAGTAAGCGACTTTTCTTTATGCTTCGGTTCGCATTGGTGAAAATCACAGACCAGGATTCCGGCAGCGTCTGACAGTTTTCCGGCCATCTTTAATTGATTCAGCATTCTGTCGATTTGATACGGCTCCTCATCAATATCCTCGATAAACAGCAATTTGTCTTTTGTATCAATTTCAAACGGCGTGCCGAGTGTGGACGTAATGAGCGACAAGTTGCCTCCCGCAAGCTCTCCCTCGGCCCTTCCGCCTGTCAGCACCTCAAGCGGAGAAATGTCCTCCGTATAGGTGAATTCCGTTTCTGTAAAAAGCTGATGATACGACGCTTTTGTCAGGGGATCAGCATCTTCAAGCCCGACATCCGTGCTCAGCATCGGGCCGTGAAATGTGACGAGCCCCGTATTTTGATGAATGGCGGTATGTAAAAACGTGATATCACTGTATCCCCAGAAAATTTTCGGATTGCGGCGGATTAAGCCGAAATCGATGTCGGCGGCAATGCGGCCCGTGCCGAATCCTCCGCACGCGCATATCACCGCTTTGACACTCTGATCACTAAACATGTCATGGAGATCATCGAGGCGCGCCCGGTCCTCTCCCGCCAAATAGCCGTGACGGGTCTTCAGCGCCCGGCCGAGTTTCACTTGAAGGCCAAGCTCATTCTCTAAAAACAGCAGCGCGGTTTGCAGTGTCCCGCTCTCAGGCGGGCTTGCGGGCGCAATCACACCGACCGTGTCGCCTTTTTGCAGTGCTTTCGGTTTATGGTTCATGACTTTTTCAATCTCCTTTCCGGATTGAAAAGTGAAACACGCCGCTCCTTTAACGGCAAAAGAGCGGCGTATGTTTCCGCTGTAAGATCAGGACTTTTCCGCCCACTTCAGATCAATGTAACCGACGGGGTGCCGGACAATGCCCTTCACGCCGCTGTTCTGCAGATGCACCTGATTGTAAAAGTAAATCGGAATGATCGGAGCCTCGTTCATGAGCAGTTTTTCCGCTTTATGCATGAGCGCAAAACGTTTTTTGGCATCGGCTTCCTGTTTTGCCTGCTTGATGTAGCCGTCGTATGCCGCGCTGCCCCAGCCCGTGCGGTTCATGGAATTATCCGTCTGGAAAGCCTCTAGAAAACTGATCGGATCTGCGTAATCCGGTAAAAATGAGCTTTGAGAGAACTGGAACTTCAGTCCTTTCTGCTCTTCTAAAAAGACGTTCCATTCCATATTGGCGAGCTTAACGTCTATACCGAGCACACTTTTGAGCTTCTGCTGAATCGCTTCCGCTATTTTCTTATGCTCCGGTTTTGTGCTGTATGTCAATGTAACGGCGGGCAGCTTGTCATAATGCTCTTCTGCCATGCCTTTTTCCAGCAGTTTTTTGGCTTCTGATTCATCCGGATTTAATAAACTGCCGCCCGCTTCGCGGAAATCTTTCCCGTCAGGCTGAGTAAATCCCGGGGATACAAAGGCATGTGCCGGCTTTTCACTGTTTTTGGTCACATAATCCGTGATTTCTTTCTGATCAATCGCTGCAGCGAACGCTTTTCTGATCTTTTCATTTTGAAACGGCTCCATTTTTACGTTAAAACGATAGAAATAGAGCCCGGCCTGATCCCACGTGCGGACATTTTTTCCTCCCATCAGCTGCTCGCTCAGCTCTGCCGGCACAAAGGCGGTATCCAAATCCCCCGACTGGAACATCTGATAGTCGGTATTCCGGTCACTGACCATCGCCCATGTGACTTTATCCAGTTTCACCGTCTTTTTATCCCAATACGTCTCGTTTTTGACCATCGTCATGCTGTCGTCATGCTTCCATTCCGTCAGTTTGAACGGCCCGTTGCCGACAAAGGTTTTTGCTTCAGTGAACCATTTCGGATCAGCCTTGGCGACCTTCTCATTAATCGGGAAATACGCCGGATTGGACACGACGCTCAGAAAATAATCCTGCGGTGCCGCCAATGTGACGACAAGCGTTTTTTTATCTTTTGCCGTGACTTTCACGTCTTCTTGTTTGCCTTTTCCGCTGTTAAATTCTTCCCCGCCTTTGATCATATAGCCGAGAAAAGCGGAAGATGCGCCCGTTTTCGGATCGAGCATCCGTTTCCAGGCGTACACGAAGTCTTCCGCCGTAACGGGATCGCCATTTGTCCATTCGGCGTTATCCCGGATATTGAAGGTATATGTCAGCTTATCAGCGGACACCTTCCAGCTTTCCGCCATGGCCGGTTCGGGCTTATTATCTTTTCCGAGCCTCGTCAATCCTTCCATGATGTTATTCAGCGGCTGCCAGGATACATTATTAAATCCGATCGGCGGATCAAGTGAGGTCGGCTCATTTTCGTTATTGAGCCGCAGCACCGTTTCACCCCCCTGTTCTTTTGCTTTGCCGGGTTCTGTCCCCGCCTGTTCATTGGCTGTACAGCCCATCAGAGCAAACGAAACAACAGCAATCACACCGATCGCCCATCTCTTTTTCATTTCAATCCCCCTTTTTCCTCTGCTGCCGTCATCTGCTGCTTCAGCCGCTCTGCACGGTGATCCTGAAGCCAGCAGTTGACGATATGGCTTTTGGATTTCACGGTTGTTGCCGGGTATACCTTTTCACAGACGATCATCCTGTCCGGGCAGCGGGCGGCAAACGGGCAGCCCGGCGGCGGATCGAATAAATCAGGCGGCGTCCCGTCAATCGGCGACAGCTCACTATCCTCCATATCCAGCCGCGGCACTGAACGAAGCAGTCCCTTTGTGTATGGATGAGCCGGACTGTAAAAAATATCATGCCTCGTGCCGATTTCGGCGATTTTCCCCGCATACATGACGGCGACTCTGTCGGCGGTCTGAGCGACGACGCCGAGATCGTGTGTGATCAGAATAATAGACACGCCTGTTTTTCTTTGAATCTTCTTAAATAATTCAAGGATTTGTGCTTGAATCGTCACATCAAGAGCCGTTGTCGGTTCATCGGCGATCATAATTTCCGGCTCGCAGATCAGAGCCATCGCGATCACGATCCGCTGCCGCATGCCCCCGCTTAATTGGTGGGGGTACTGCTTCAGGCGGGATTTCGAGTCCGGGATACCGACCAGATCCAGCATGGCGAGAACTTCGGATTCAGCTTGTTTTCTTGCCATGGCGCGGTGTTCCAACAGCGCTTCTGAGAGCTGATTCCCTATGGTCAAAGTCGGATTGAGCGCCGTCATCGGGTCCTGAAAGATCATAGAAATATTGCGCCCCCGGATTCCCCGCATTTCCCGATCCGACATTTGGCAAAGGTCTTTCTGTTTAAATTGTATGCTTCCGGATTCAATCTTTGCCGAATGTTTCGGAAGAAGACCCATCACGGCTTGTGACGTCACGCTTTTTCCGCAGCCCGATTCACCGACGATCGCAAACGTTTCACCTTTATATAAATCGAAGCTGACGCCTCTGACGGCTTTTACAGTGCCTCCGTATGTTGAAAAAGTAACATGCAGATTTTGAACGGAAAGAACTTGCTGCGCCATTTTTCCTACCTCCTCAGTTTCGGGTCTAACGCGTCCTGCAAGCCGTCTCCAAGTACGTTAAACGCGTACATCGTCAAGGAAATGAAAAAAGCGGGGAAAAACAGCCGCCACCAATGGCCTGATAAAATCGCCGGCAGCCCGTCGTTTGCCATGACTCCCCAGCTTGCAAACGGCGCCTGAATGCCGAGTCCGAGAAAACTTAAAAATGATTCCGCAAAAATCGCCGCCGGCACCGTAAGCGTCATTTGGACAATAATGGCTCCCATCGTATTCGGCAGCAGATTTTTCTTAATGATCCGAAATGTTTTCGCTCCAAACGTTTTCGAAGCCAATACGTGTTCATCATGCTTCATCCTCAGCACCTGCCCTCTGACAATCCGCGCCATGCCGACCCATCCCGTCACGGTCAGAGCGACGATAATGGAACTGAGCCCCGGCCCCATCAGCACCATTAACAAAATGACAACGAGCAGATACGGCAATCCGTAGAGAACCTCGATGATTCTCATCATGGCGCTGTCTGTCCGGCCCCCTTTGTAGCCGGCGACGCCTCCGTAGATGACGCCGATCAAAAAGTCGATCAGCGCCGCCATCACACCGACAAATAAAGAGATCCTCGCTCCGTACCATGTTCTTGTAAACACGTCCCGGCCAAGTTCATCGGTTCCGAACCAGTGTGAAAAAGACGGCGGAAGATTCTGCTCGGCGAGCGTCTGCCTTGTCACGCTGTGCGGTGATATCAGCGGACCGAACACAGCCGATAGAAACAGGCAGCATAATATCACAAGGCCGGCCATCGCCAATTTGTTCTTTTTAAGCCGCCGCCACGCATCCTGAGTGTAAGACAGGCTCGGACGCTTGACCGACTCGGTTTCACCCTTTCTTTCCGCGCCCGGCTGAAACCAGTCATCAGGCACTTCTGTGTGTTTTACCGTTTCTTGCGGGAGATTCATCAGGATCACCCTTTCTTATGAAGTTTTATGCGCGGGTCTAACAGGCCGTATGCCAAATCAACCAGAAACAGCAGGACGATCAGAATCACACTGTAAAATACGGTCGTTCCCATGATGACCGGGTAATCTCGCTGATTGATGCTTTCTACGAAATATTTGCCCATTCCCGGTATGGCAAAAATTTTCTCGATGACGAAACTGCCCGTTAAAATACTTGCGGCAAGCGTCCCGAGGACTGTCACAACAGGCATAAGAGCATTTTTCAATGCGTGTTTGATCACAATTTTGACGGGAGAAAGCCCCTTTGCTTTTGCCGTGCGGATGTAATCCTGAGTCAGCACTTCGGCCATGCTTGATCTTGTCAGCCTCGCGATAATGGCCATGGGACCGACGGCAAGCGCAACAGTCGGCAGGACCATGTGAACGGGACTCGTCCAGGTAGCTGCCGGAAACCATCTCAGATGAACCGCAAATTGCTGAATCAGCAGCGTAGCCATAATAAAATTCGGAATGGAAATCCCGAGCACCGCAAGGCTCATGGCCGCATAATCGAGAAAGCCGCCGCGCCTGAGAGCGGCCATTATGCCGAGCGCGAGCCCGGAAATAACAGCGATGATGATCGCCGTTATCCCAAGCTCAAATGAGACCGGAAACCCGCGTTCAAGCATAGCGTTTACACTGTCTGACGGTTTTTTAATTGAAGGACCGAAATCAAAGGTAAGAATGGATTTTAGATAGATGGCGTATTGAGTGATAAGAGGTTCGTTCAGATGGTAGTAGGATTCGAGATTTCGCTGGACCGCTTCGTTTGTGCCCCGCTCTTCGTTAAAAGGCGAACCGGGTATCACTTTCATCATGACAAATGTCAGAGTGGTGATGACGAGGACGGTCATAATCATGGCGATAAAACGTTTGATAAAATACCGCAGCAATGCCGTTCACCCCTTTAACAGAATGTTGTTCTCATGGCGAGTTCTGTCATGACGAGCATGGCCTGATAGGCTTCCGGCATGTCTTTTGCCTGAAATTGAACGATTGTCGTTCCCGGGATGATTTCTGTGCCCGGCATTAAATGGGCCCATTCAGCCTGTCCGTAGTTGGCAAATTCAATGCCTAATACAGGTCTTTCAGGCGGAGTCAGCGGTTTGACCTTATCTTTATTTTTGAGCGCATAGGCTGTTTTTTCCGTCAGGAGCCGTCCGGCTTTTTGAGGGGACAGGCATTTGACCGCGGTTCTTGAAATGGTTTGTTTGACGGCGGCAGTCGTCACATTCGGGATCAGCTCCTCCGCTTCTTTTGCGGCGCAATCATCTCCTGCAGCCATGATGACCGGGACATCGTAAAATCCGGCGAGATAGGCATTTAACCCCAGTTCACCGACCGGCTTATCATTTATGTAAAAGTGGCGGACGCCGAATATCATGCTGTGCGACATGACGCCCGGCATCGACGCTCTCGCATGATAGCCGATAAACATCACACCCGAATACGATTCATCAAGGCCCTGCATCATGGAAAACGGCTTGACATCCCCCGTAATCAGTTCTGCCTCAGGGTGAAGTTTTTCCGCGAGCAGATTATTCATCTTTGAGTGGCTGTCATTCACGGTCACTTCCGTGCATCCGTTATTAAACGCTTCTGCGATGCACCAGTTTGCTTCTTCGGTCATCAGAACCCTGCCGCGCTCATAATTGTGCATGCGGGAATTGACAAATGTTTCATCAGGCAGCCCGGAAATCCCTTCCATATCCACAGATAGATACAGTTTCATGTAATGCCTCCTTTTTTACTTAAAATTTCGATATTAAATTATGAATATTCTAACAAATTATATTAAAAAAGGATGAAACATGCAATATACCATTCTGCCATTATGGGAAAAAACAAACCCTTTTCACCGGGAAAAGGGTTTGCTGATAGAAAAAGTTACATACTGTTTTTGCTTATATGATGACGCCGAAACTGTCTGACCGCACTTCTGTATTCATGATCGGGAATGACCTGATGCCTGATCGGTTCAGGAGCCTGCGGCGAAGGCTGTTCAACCGCCTGCTTACGGACGGCATGCGGTTTATGCGCCAGCTTATGTCCCATGCCGGTCGCATTCATGACAAATGATAAACACACTAAAAGCAAGCTTAAGATGAAAGCAATAAGAAACAAATCGCTGTATGTCCCCATCAGCAGGTCATGCGGCGATTGTGTGCCGCGCGCGCCCCGAAGCGTGCCGGAAGCATCTCTTTTCGTAAAATACCCTATTAAAACAGGTGCGCCCATATAAATGAAAAGCCTTAAAAACTGAACTGCCGTCATGCGTTTCACCAGTTCCGGAAGCGGTCCGCCCAACGCGGCTCCCATCAGTCCGGCTGCCACAATAAGCCCTGTCCCGGCCGCCAGCATCACGAAAAGCCCCGCAAATAGAATAAGCGGTATATGATGATCCGCCGGCATCCATTGGAAATTCACGAACACCAGTATAACAGAGCCTGTTATGCCGAGCATGCCCGGACCGACTTTATCATATGCTAATGCACTGATGACAGCGGCGATGGCCACGCCTCCCAAAAGGCTCGCATAAAGGAATATCAGTTGAGTTTGTGACATATGATATGCGGTCTGAAGCTCCCCGTGAAATGCAGAAAGACTGACCGCTATGGAAATACTGCCCGCAGCGATCATGAAAACACCCAGAATCGGCTTTGGAATCAGCATAAGTTTAATCGAAATCAGCGCATGTTCGTTTCTGTACTGCATGATCAGCAAGATCAGAAGAATGACGATGCTTCCTCCAAATCCCGCCAATGTCTGCCATGATGAAAAGCCCCATTTCGGCAGATGAATAAATGTATAGGCGGTCAGCACGGCTGATACACCCGCTAACAGAAAACCGATGCCGTCAAATGGAGATTTTTCAGCATTTTTATGAGCGTCATCCCGCAGCCACATATAACTGAAAATGAGGCCGAAAAAAGACAGCAGGCCAAAAATGCCAAACAGCCAATGCCAATGGCCGGCGCTTGCCGCCGCCGTGCCTAAAACAGTCCCCATAATAACGGACCCGTAAAATCCGCCGATTAACACAAATAATGCGTAATTCCGGCGCTCAATCGGAAACGAAAGCACCAGCATCGGGATCATAATCATCAGCATAGTGCCCGCCGCAGCTCCCTGTAAAAAACGGCCCGCGGCGAGCGGATAAATATCATTTGTCACAGCAGCAAGGAGCGCTCCGATGACACCCGCGGCCATCGAAATCATATAGACAGGCCGGGAGCCGAATCTTTTTCTTAAATACGGCCCCGCCGGCACGAATAAGGCAAATGCCATATTACCGATAATAATCGGATGAAAAGAGTCAAAGTTTTCCCCGCCGACCGTCTGCCGGACAAGGCTTTGAACAGCCGAAAGAGCGGTATTCGACATCAGCCCCGGCCCGACCGCCAATACAGCGAGCAGAGAAATAATCCAGTGATGTTTTTCTTTCATGTGACAGCTCCTTTCTGACTATTTGACAAAGTGAAAAAGCTAACAGATCTCCCCCATTAGCTTGACAGAATTTTCATATCTTTTCATGTGAAGGATTGAACATAATATCTCATTTATTATTTCAAATCCGATGGAAATTGTCAATATAAAGCGCCGCGCGTCCGATTTCGTCTTTTTCACAATTTCCCACAATCTTTTCATTATTATCCCACACTTTTTGTTTAAGATGGAGTCAGTAATAATAGGCAAATCATGCTATGATGAAATAGAGAAACGGAGTGAACATGATGGATAACTATCGAGATGAAAATCGGACAGACCAAAAAGAACAGGAAGTCCTTTTAGTAAAAGAAAACCCGCAGCCGGCCGGATATCCCACGCCGGACGAGGACAAGAAAAAACGAAGCTTCGGCTGGTTCAGACCGCTTCTCGGCGGAGTGATCGGCGGAGGGCTCGCCCTCGGCATCTATACATTTACGCCGCTTGGAGACCATCAGACTCAAGATACTTCCAATCCGGCTCCCGCTCAAGAAACGTCATCGATAACCGCCAAGCAGACATCTTCTGAATCAGACAGCGGCAAATCGACAAACAGCTCATCGGCAAATTCAAGCAGCATTTCGAATATGGTGGAAGACATTTCACCGGCGATCGTCGGAATCACCAATCTGCAGAAGCAGCAAAGCAGTTCCGATTTATTCGGATTCGGATCAAGCTCAGATTCAAACTCTAATTCGTCGGGTGATGATGCGGAAACGGGATCGGGTTCAGGCGTTATTTTTAAGAAAGCAAACGGCAAAGCGTATATCATTACGAATAACCACGTGGTCGAAGGCGCCTCTTCCCTTAAAGTGTCATTATTTGACGGCACCGATGTAACAGCTAAACTCGTCGGCAGCGACTCTCTGACAGACTTGGCCGTTTTAGAAATCAGTGATAAACACGTGACAAAAACGGCAAGCTTCGGCAGCTCATCCGCTCTCAGAACGGGTGAATCCGTCATCGCCATCGGTGATCCGCTCGGAAAAGACCTTTCCCGCACCGTCACACAAGGCATCGTGAGCGGCTTAAACAGAACCGTCTCGATCTCTACGTCAGCCGGCGAGTCGAGCATCAACGTCATCCAAACCGATGCCGCCATCAATCCCGGAAACAGCGGCGGACCGCTCTTGAATACAGACGGCAAAATCATCGGCATCAACAGCATGAAAATCAGCGAAAGTGATGTAGAAGGCATCGGCTTTGCCATCCCGAGCAACGATGTAAAACCGATCGCCGAAGAGCTTCTCACGAAAGGACAGGTGGAGCGCCCTTATATCGGCGTGAGCATGATCGACTTGGAACAAGTGCCGCAAAACTATCAGGAAGGCACACTCGGGCTTTTCGGCAAACAGCTGAATAAAGGCGTTTATATTCGCGAAGTGGCGCAGGGCTCACCTGCTGCCAAAGCCGGATTAAAAGCAGAAGACATCATTATCAGCTTAAAAGGGAAAGAAACCGGCACGGGCAGCGAACTCCGCAATATTCTCTACAAGAATACGAAAGTCGGCAGCACCGTTGACGTGAAGATTATCAGAAACGGCAAGGAAATGACGAAAAAAATGAAACTGACTCAAAAAGAAGAAACATCTTCTTAACAAAAATCCAAGGCAGCCGCCTTGGATTTTTTATGTACAGCGGAAACTTTAGGCCTGGATCAGCCGTACGACTTAGTGGACAAAGGAGGATACTTACACATGAAACAAACAGGACTTTTGCTGGTCGTTACAGGCCTGATCTTGCTGCAGCTGAGCATTCAGTTTCCTCAGCAAAACGCTGTTTGGGGTATGACGCTTGGCGCAAGCATTTTACTGAACCTTTCGGGAACCGGACTGATCATGCGCTCTCTGCACACGCAGACCGGCCGCAGATGAATGAAAAAAGCCACGGGACATTCTGTCATCCCGCGGCTTTTATTTCACATAAAAGCACCCTGTCTGGCCGGACAGGGTGTTTCGGTTAAGACATATGCTGGTCCCGATAAATCTTTTCGTTTTTCATGCCGTACGCTTTTTGCACGATATAGAGCGGACGGTCTTTTGCTTCGTCATAAATCCTTCCGATATATTCGCCGATCATTCCGAGCATTAATAGAACGATGCCGCTGAATAACAGCTGTATCACAATCAGAGAGGACCAGCCCGTAATGGTGCTGTTCGTAAACAGCTTCATGTATAAAACGATAAACATATAGAGAAAACCCGCTCCGGACATGATCATTCCCGCATAGCTTGCCGCCTTGAGCGGTTTATGAGAGAACGTTGTGATCCCGTCCATGGAAAGCTTCAGCATTTTTTTAAGCGGGTATTTCGTTTCCCCCGCAAGCCGCTCATCTCGTTCATATTCTACAGCAGTCTGCTTAAAGCCGACCCAGCTGACGAGTCCTCTGACAAAAGGATTTTTTTCTTTTAATCTTTTCATCTCATCACAGACTTTTCTGTCCAGCAGGCGGAAATCTCCGGTGTCGAGCGGAATATCAATATCAGTCACGCTCCGCAGCAGCCGGTAAAACATAGAGGCCGTCTGTTTCTTGAAAAAGGTTTCTCCCTTTCGTTTCGTTCTGACGGCGTACACCACATCGTAGCCTTCTTTCCACTGCTCAATCATATCAAGGATTAATTCAGGAGGATCCTGCAAATCGGCGTCAATGACGGCGATTGCATTCCCCTCTGCATAATCCATACCCGCTGTGATCGCGATCTGATGTCCGAAGTTTCTGGAAAAATCAATAATTTTCACTCTCGGATCAATCAGACTTTGCTCTCTTAAAATCTCAATACTGCGGTCTTTGCTTCCATCATTGACAAAGATCAATTCATAATGCTCTTTTGTTTGATCCATGACTTCTTTCAGACGCTGATAGGTTGTCTGAATGACGAGTTCCTCGTTATAAACCGGGACGACTATTGAATATTGAATATGTCTGCTCATGTTTTTTCCTCCTATTCATCAGATTGAAGTTCGTATAGTGAAACTGACTGATTCATTCCGCCCGGCCCGCCGCTCATTCGGCTGTTTTTACCCGCGGCCTTGCTGCTTTTTGTATCAGCTGGATCACTATTTTTCGTTTTCTGATCTGTGCTTGATTTCCATTTATCTGAAGATACTTTCTTTCCGTTTTTCTCAACCCACTGCACAATATCGTTATTTCCGCCTTTGCCCATTCCGGATGTTAAGAAGTATTTTACTTTCCCTTCTTTTACGAGCTTTTTAAATTGAGTCAGCGTAATGGCCGGGTCAGACCCGCTGAAACCGCCGATCGCCATGACCGCTTTTTTCGTTTTTATAATGTAAGGCGCCGCTGTGTTGGAATCGGTTGTTGCAAATAGATAGTCCGCTCCGGCGTTGTGTTTCTCTAAATAGTTGATCAGTTTTGTATTGACAGATGCGTTATCCATTCCCATGCCTTTTCCGCTTGTTGAAGCGAGCTGAGGGCCTGTTTCAGGCAATGAGCTGTTGCCTCCGTACAGAAGCGGTGTGCTCGCCCAATAAATCGGCATGACCATCAAGACGAAAAGGGCTGCAAGTGAAACATAATAACTTAGCGGTTTTTGGCGCTGTTTGAATACGAACAGGGCGATTGCTGCCACTGCGCCGAGAACGCCTGCTCCGATGCTCCAGCCTGCGCCGATTTGATCATTGTAGTTTCTGAGGATAAACAGCTCAAATCCGGTTGTCACAAGAATAGCGGCCGGCAATAGCCAAGTTTTCCATCCCGCCTGCTTGCGGTACAGATGAACAAGGGCGACCCATCCCGCACCTACAAGTGCCGCGATCGGAGGCGCCAGCATAATGAGATAATAATGGTGGAAAAATTCCGCCACACTGAAGAATCCGGCAATCGGCACAAGCCACGCTGCCCAAAAGATCGTTTCCTTCTGTTCTGCTGATAATCGTCTTCTTTCTCTCGCCCCGGCGATCAATAAACCGGCCATTCCAAAAATCGCAAACGGCAGGAGCCAGCTGATCTGATCAGATAATTCCGATTGGAAAAGGCGCAGCGGACCAGGGGTTCCCGTTCCGAACATTCCTGAACCTGATTGCATTTTCGATCCGGTGCCTGTACCGCTTTTTCCTCCGCCACCGGGACCATCTCCGCCGCTTGTAGGACCTCCTTGACCGCCGCTTGGCATTTTCCCGTTAGATGGAGGTGTCGTCATACTGCCGTTTTGTGGTTTGTCTCCGCTTGCTGAACTGCTGCTTGAAGACTGGCCAGGCGGTTTTTGCATTTGTGAAGAACCATCGGAAGAAGACATCTCTTTCGATGCGTTTCCGTCCGGCCCGCCCTGACCGCCGCCGGAACTTTGCCCTGTCAGCCGCTGAATCCCGTTATATCCGAAAGCCAATTCCAATACGGAGTTTGTCTGGCTGCTTCCGACATATGGCCTTTTGCCGGCTGGAATATTATCAACAATGAGCGGCCATGACAATGAAACGGCTGCTAAAACGGCTAACGCGCTTACCAATGAAATGATTTTTTTCTTAATCGTGGTGTTTGCCGCAATCATATAGAACAGCAAGAAGGCCGGCAAAATCATATAAGCCTGAAGCATTTTTGTGTTAAAGCCTGCTCCGACGACAAAAAATGCCGCCAAAAGCCAGATCAGTCTGCCTTTTCTGATCGCTTTAAAGAGAAGCCATGTGGCGAACAAGAGGAAAAAGACCAGTAAAGCATCGACATTATTCGTCCGCGCGACCGCTACTGCGATCGGTGTACACGCCATGACAAATGAGGCGATGCGCGCCGCCGTTTTTCCGAACGTCGGCTTTATTAATAAGTACATGAATAGAACTGAACCTACACCTGCCAATGCCTGAGGCAGGATGACGCTCCACCCGTGCATACCGAATATCAGCGCGCTGATCGTTTGAACCTGGTATGTAACAGGCGGTTTATCTACCGTGATAAACCCGGCTGCGTCAAATGAAGCGTAAAAGAAATTATGAAAGCTTTGAAGCATACTCGTTACCGCTGCGGTGTAATAAGGATTCACCGTATCGTCATTCCAGATGTTGTACATATTCAAGAATGCGGAAGCGAGTAAAATGAGAATGAAGACTGCGTCTATCTCGCGTTTTTTCATTTTCACCTGTGTTTTCACTCCTTTTGTTTAACTTTGAACAAGTGTAACAACCAAATGTGAAAAATTTATTAATAAACAAAGACAATTATTTTGCCGTTTACAAATAGGTAAAAAGAATGACAAAACGGGTAAAAAAGCAAAAAAAAGATGCCCCCGTCAAGCCGGGAGGCATCTGTCATGATTTCTGATTTACTGTATCGGTTTCAGCCGTGCTTCTATTTCAGAACGGCGGTGTTCGAGATAAGGCGGGAGCGCAACCGTTTTGCCTAGCTCTTCAGGTTTTTCATCAACCATAAATCCCGGACCGTCCGTTGACAATTCAAACAGAATTCCGTTCGGCTCCCGGAAGTACAGCGCTTTGAAATAATAACGCTCTACAATGCCTGAGTTGCTGAAACCTTCTTTCGTAATGATGCGGTGCCATAAAGCAAGCTCCTCTTCATTCTGAACGCGGAAGGCCACATGGTGCACGCTGCCTTTTCCAGGACGCTCGCGCGGAAGATCGTTTCTTTCAATCAAATGGACTTCTGTGCGCGCGCCTCCGTTTCCGGATTCGAGCACCGTAACCGTGCCCCGGTCTTCATGCGTTTCTTTCCCGATTTCAGTGAAGCCGAGCACATCGGTTAACACACGCAGCGTCGGTTCTGCATACGGGACGGTCAATTCAACGGGACCAAGACCGCGGAAAGAATATTCTTCCGGTATGCCGCTTTGCTTCACCGCTTCACCGATGTCTTTTCCTTTTTCGTCAGCTGTCAGCACAAGCCGCTGTCCTTCATGATCCCAAAAAGCGAGTGTCTCTCTGCCCGCTATTGTCATGATGTCGCCATGAGCGACCTGATGCTCTTCGAATCGTTTTTTCCAATATTGCAGCGCTTGTGCATCCGGGACACGCAGGCCGATTGAAGAAATACTGTTTGTCCCCGCATGAAACGGCGCAATCCGCGGAATTTCGAAAAACGTCAATTCCGATCCCGGATTGGCTGTTTCATCACCGTAAAATAAGTGATACATCGTCGGTTCATCTTGGTTTACGGACTTTTTCACAAGCTTCAGTCCCAGGATGTTCCGATAGAAATCTAAATTTTTCTGCGCATCAGCCGTCAATGCTGATACATGGTGTATTCCATTAACTTTCATTATGTTATCCTCCAGTCAATTATCTCGATTTCGAGATATTTTATATATACAATTTATGTTATCCGGATCGCAAAGTCAACCCATCTGCTTCACAGACAGTCTGCAGACTGCCGCTCCCCAAATAACGAACCTTCGATATTAAAAAACCATTAATGTTCGTTTTTAAAACGGTATTTTTTCCTTCTCAAAAGCAGAAACCTTTATCTTTTAGGGAAAACAACAAAATCAGAAAATTTATTTTATTCGTGTTTCAGCAATTAGGGTTTACAATATGGAAAATAGTTTTTTCAGCATGACGATTTTACATCTGGAGGGAAAGGATATGCAGATTGAAGAGAACGGACTTAAAAAAGAGATCGGCCTTACCATCGCCCTCTCACTTGTTATCGGCACCATCATCGGTTCCGGCGTATTTATGAAACCAGGCGCCGTGCTTGCCTACTCCGGTGATGCGAAAACCGCGCTTATCGCGTGGCTGTTAGGAGGCATTTTGACGCTTGCCGGCGGCTTGACCGTTGCGGAAATCGGCACTCAGATTCCGAAAACGGGCGGACTTTATACATATCTAGAAGAAGTGTACGGCGAATTTTGGGGCTTTTTGTGCGGATGGGTTCAAATTATCATTTACGGCCCCGCCATTATCGGAGCGATCGGCTTGTATTTCGGCTCTTTGATGGCGCACTTGTTCAATTGGGATTCCGGCTGGTCTAAATTGATCGGGATTTCAGCCGTTTTGTTTTTAAGCATCATTAACATTATCGGAACGAAATATGGCGGCATCGTCCAGGGAATTACGACTGTCGGCAAATTGATTCCGATTATCTGCATGATCGTGTTCGGCCTTTGGAAAGGCGATCAGCATATTTTCACAGCCGTTACAAGCAGCATGTCGGACATGAATTTCGGCGCTGCCATACTGGCCACCTTGTTTGCTTATGACGGCTGGATTCTGCTTGCGGCACTCGGCGGCGAAATGAAAAATCCGGAAAAGCTGCTCCCGAGAGCGATGACGGGCGGACTGCTGGTCGTCACCGCCATTTATCTTTTCATTAACTTTGCGCTGCTGCACATTCTTCCTGCGACCGACATCGTCAAACTCGGTGAAAATGCGACCGGCACCGCTGCCGGAATGCTGTTTGGCGACATCGGAGGAAAATTGATCAGCGTCGGAATCATCGTCAGCATCTTCGGCTGTTTAAACGGAAAGATTCTCGCTTTTCCGCGTGTCTCATTTGCGATGGCGGAACGGAAACAGCTGCCGTTTGCCGGACAGATTTCGCGGGTGCACCCGACGTTCCGCACCCCGTGGATTGCCGTGTCATTTCAGATCGCGCTGGCCATTATTTTTATGATCGCCAGCAATCCCGATAAGCTGTCTGAAATCTCTATTTTCATGATTTATATTTTTTACGTCATGGCCTTTTTCGCCGTGTTTATCCTCAGAAAAAAAAGCGGCGGAAAACCGCGCGCCTACAGCGTGCCTTTGTATCCGATCATTCCTGTTTTGGCCATCGCGGGTTCACTGTTTGTGCTGATCAGCACGATCATTACAGATACACTGAGCTGCGCGCTGTCCCTCTTGATCGGCCTCGCCGGGCTGCCGCTTTATTTTTGGCTGAAAAACGGCAGAAAAAACTGACAAAAACGGTTCCTTTTACGGGAGCCGTTTTTTTTCTGGCAAAATCACGTGCAAAAGTTGACAGCAAATTCACATCTTTTGTTATACTTTTTAAGCAAGATGTCTGAATTCGAAGTATGTTACGTTTTTTTGGCGAAGTGGGTAACATAAGAAAAACAGGATGAGACACGTTTTTACGAAAAAATCAAGAGGCGTTTTTTTCGACTTTATCTGTTTTTTTTCGACAAAAGGCTATATAATAATTTGATGTGTGCATTGTCTCATTCAAACAATGGAGGGTTTTTAATGATAAAAAGAAAAAAAGATAAGTTCTCACTCCTTTTAACAGAAATCGCAAAAAACATAGACGAAACCGCAGAATACTTTGTCAACTTTAAAGTGACGAATCAGACGACTTTAAAGGAATTTGCCGATACGTTAAAAGAGTTTGAAACAAAAGGAGATAATCATGTTCATGTCATGATTAAAGAGCTGAACAAAGCTTTTATCACTCCCATTGAACGTGAAGACATCCTTGAGCTGACAAACAGCCTCGATGACGTGCTTGACGGAATCGAACATTTTTCAGCAATGATGGAGATTTTCTCGATCACTTCTTCCGATGAGCATATCGATAAGTTCAGCGGATACATCAGAGAGTGCGCGAAGGAAATTTTAATCACGATTGAACTGCTTGCAGAAAACCGATTGAAGGACATTCACCCTCACGCCATTAAAATTAAGGAATACGAGCACAGCTGTGATAACCTGCACCGTAAATCATTAAAAAATCTGTTCGGCACAGAAACCGATCCGATTAAAGTGATTCAGTACCGCGAAATTTACGAAACGCTTGAGGAAATTGCCGACTCTTGCCAAAGCGTTGCCAATAACCTTGAAACCATTATTATGAAAAACGCGTAACGAGGGGTTATAATGGATACTCTATTACTTTTAACGATATTAATTGTCATATGCGCTTTGGTATTTGACTTCATTAACGGATTTCACGATACCGCAAACGCAATCGCCACCTCAGTTTCGACAAAAGCGCTGAAGCCGCGGCACGCAATCGTTATGGCCGCCATCATGAACTTTCTCGGAGCGATGACATTTACCGGTGTGGCGAAAACCATTACAAAGGACATTGTGAATCCTTATACATTAGACAACGGGTCAGTTGTCATTCTGGCGGCTTTACTCGCCGCAATCGTCTGGAACTTGATCACATGGTATTTCGGCATTCCGAGCAGCTCTTCACATGCGATTATCGGAGCGATCGCCGGAGCGGCCATTGCAGCGTCAGGTTTTGCAACGCTTAATTATAAAGGGTTCATTAAAATTATCGAAGCACTTATTTTATCACCGATCATCGCCTTTGTTCTCGGCTTTATCGTATATTCGATCGTGAAGCTGATTTTTAAAGACAGCAATCTGGCGAAAACAAATAAACGCTTCCGCAGAGTGCAGATTTTGACGGCTGCCATTCAGTCCTATACACACGGAACGAACGACGCGCAAAAAGCGATGGGTATCATTACGATGGCGCTTATGACGGCCAATTTACATAAAAGTGATGCCATTCCTTTTTGGGTGCAGCTCTCTTGTGCCCTGGCAATGGGTCTCGGCACATCCATCGGCGGCTGGAAAATCATTAAAACCGTCGGCGGAAAAATTATGAAAATCCGTCCGGTAAACGGCGTATCTGCCGACTTAACCGGCGCAGCCATTATTTTCGGGGCCACGTTTATTCATCTCCCTGTCAGCACGACGCATGTCATTTCGTCTTCCATTCTCGGTGTGGGCGCTTCCCACCGCGTAAAAGGCGTAAACTGGGGAACGGCTAAACGGATGCTCATTACATGGGTCATCACCCTGCCGATTGCAGGTACACTCGGCGCCATCGCCTTTTTCATCTTAGATCTCTTTTTCTGATGACATCCGCTTCTTTACAGAAGCGGTTTTTTTTGTGACAGGAAAATGATGTCATGACATAGAATGAACATAGCAGACCATTTTTCAAATTGTGAGGGATGCTCATGCTTATGTTTTTTCAGATTATGGTGTGGACGATGGCGGCCGCACTCATTTTATATGTGTACGCATCCTGGCGGTATGAGGCAAAGGTAAAAGAAAAAATGTTTGCCATCCGTAAAACGTGGTATTTACTATTTGTACTGGGCTCCATGGTCTATTGGACATATGATCCTGAATCGCTCTTTGCCGCATGGAGACAATATTTGATTGTTGCCGTCTGCTTTGCCCTTATTGATGCGTTTATCTTTTTGAGCGCGTATATCAAAAAGCTCGCCGGCAATGAATTAGAGACGGATACGCGGGAAATTTTAGAAGAAAATAACGAAATGCTTCACTCCTATCTTGAAAAACTGAAAACCTATCAATATCTGTTGAAAAATGAACCGATCCATGTATATTATGGAAGTACAGAAGCTTATGCGGAAGGCATCAGCAGACTGCTGGCCGCTTATGCCGAAAAAATGAATGTCACGGCTTCCTTGTGCGACTATTCCGCACAATCGGATAAGGACCGCTTGACGGAGCATATGCCTGATGCGGCGGACGTTCAGTCCCGTCTTAACCGTAAAGATGTCTACTATGATCAAAAAGGCAGGCTTGTGCTTATTCCGTTTACAGTCCAGAACCGCCATTACGTGATCAAACTCACGTCGGAAAACCTGTTGACGGAATTCGATTATTTGCTTTTCACATCGCTAACGAGCATTTATGATT
This sequence comes from Bacillus sp. EKM206B, assembly GCF_011066015.1. Taxonomy (NCBI): domain Bacteria; kingdom Bacillati; phylum Bacillota; class Bacilli; order Caryophanales; family Bacillaceae; genus Bacillus; species Bacillus sp. EKM206B. Next base: position 75,710 of record NZ_JAAMNL010000009.1, on the reverse strand, counting down.
TAATGCTGCCAATAGAAGAGGAAGGTGACGGTTAAATGGAGCAGGCATTTCAAAACGGGCAGCCGGAACAAAGAGCGAAACCGTTCAAAATGTTTAAAAAACGTTCAATGACAAGTATCGCAAGTTACCAGCTCAGCCCTCATACCGCCAGAATTTTCAAAGAAAACGAGCGGCTGATTGACAAGTATAAACAAAAAAAAGCTTGATTACACTAAGGACAGGAGACACGGCTCTTGTCCTTATTCCTTTTTTCCTTATCTTTCATATAATAAAACCAACAAAGAGATGCGACAGGTGATGATGTGAAGAAAATTGTCAGGCGCGTAAAGTTTGTGGATTACGGACGCTTCGGGCTTTCCGCTTATTCGCTGAGGATGCGGGCGAGGAATCTCAGGCTATTGAACCGGTTAAAAAAGAAAAAAGGCTGAATCCCGCAATGTGAACGGGACTCAGCCTTTTTTGTTAAAGCTGCATCAGAATTTTCGCTTTTACAGCGGGGCCGTAGACGCCGTCAGACGTCAGTCCGTTTACAGATTGGAAGCGGGCCACGGCATCTGCGGTTTTCAGACCGTAGATACCGTCAATTCCGTTATTGACAGCTCCTTTTTCAGGATAGAAATAAAGCGCGGCGAGCGCGTTTTGCACCTGGTATACCTTTTCGCCGGACGTGTACGGCTCTGTCAGCTGAATCACCTCGTCCGGAAGAGAATACAGTGCTTCAACCGGCGGGCTGACGATCAGTACTTGTCCGACTTTAATCAGGTTCGGGTCAGCGATGTTATTCCATTTCTGCAGATCGGCCACGCTGACGCCGAATTTCCGCGCGATCGCTGACAGCGTATCTCCTTTTTGGACGGTATACGTCTGTCTTTCCCCAGAACCGATTCCCGCTTTAAACTCATCCCATGTATCCAACAGTCTTCTCGGACAAAGCTTTCCTGACCAATGCTTGTGCGCAACGACATTTGCAAGCGGGATGCCGTGCGAGGTCATTAATGTGCGGATGAGCCATTGGGCGTTTGCCACGGCCTGTGAAAAGTTGCCGTCTGCGTTTTCACAAATTTCAATACCGATGGATTTACGGTTGCCGTCCCCGTTTCCGTCACCGGCATGCCAGCCGCTTTCGTTCAGCGGAAGATGCTGATAAATTTCCGTATCATCGACTGTGAAATGCCAGCTTGTCGGTGTATCGGGATTTTTCACATAGCTTGCGTGACTTTTGGCGTTAGCTCCTACTGCGGTATTGGCTGTATTGTGCACCGTAATGTAAATCGGTGTCATTGCATAGCCTGGGCGGTTATTGTTTCCTGCCGGGATAAAATCCTGTGTGATTTTTACCATATTCTCATCTCTCCTATTTCGATAAATTGTTTATTTTTAATAAAGCCTGCTGTTTTTTCCCTTTTGCTGTAACGTAATTGTTTTTAAACCAGGCGGCGGCAGTCGTTATGATTGTAAAAACGGCCGACCCGGCGGCATACAGCGTATCTGCAAGCTGGCTGACCTGGTCCTCCTGAATATTCAGCGGCGATTTGCCGAACATCAGCAAAGTTTGATTCAATAAAGCAAGCAAAAGAAGCACCGTCCTGACGACCGTGCCTTTGTCCGCGAATTTCATATTGGTTTCCCCCTTACTTTTGCAGCAGATTGTACATGATGGCGATGGCTCCGCCAATGACGCCCGTGCAGATTGCTGTCACGATCGCTCCTGTAATGGTCCGCTTAATCCATGTTGTGTTTTCGTCAATTTTGTTCAGTTTTTCATTCAGCGTCATGATTTGCTGATCCTGCCGGTCGGATACCCGCTCTAATGCGGCCACCCGCTGTTCTAGCACCTTTTGTTCACCTTTGATGCCTGCGAATTCTTTTTGCACCGCTTGTTCATCCAGAAGCACTTCCGCTCCCCCCTCTTACATTGTTCTCACCTCCCTTCGGAAGCTTCATTCTTACGAAAATGCCGTGCCTTTGACAGAAAGGCTCCCGCCGGAAATGCTCTGGATTTCCATGACGATTTCCTTAAAGCCGGCAATATCAAATGACCACACTTCTTCTGTGCCTGACGTACCGGCGGCTGATGTCCCGTCATCAGACCTGATTCCTCTGATCGACACGTTTTTTCCCGAGATGGATCTCCCCCAAAACGCGACATGGCCCGACTCAGCGGTGCCGGTGATTTCGACGAGAAGTTTTTTCCAAGCGCCCGCCGAGAAGATGCTTCCCTCGCCCGCCTCTGCTGCATTTTCATGAAAAATCACGTCTGTATATGAAAACGCCATATCACCGCCCGTACCGACAGATTGGTATAAAACAAATTCGGACTGCTTTTGATTTCCGTTCTCAAAACGGAACCGGTAATATCGTTTTGTCAGGCTGATCCACCCCGAAGCGGTCAGCACTCCGCCTTTGACTGCGACAGAATGTGAAGCTGTCCACGAATTGTTATCCTCACTCTCTTCGATAAAAAGAGTTCCGCTGCGGTCCGAATAAGCCCACCCCTGTACTCTGTCTATTAAGACGCTCCTAAACGGTCTTGTCCGAATTGGCTGTAAACTTCAATCGCTTCTAGCGGCGTATTGGTAAGAAGCTCTGCCATTCCGGACAAATCAGCAACAGGTGTGACATAATCGTTTTTGTTACCGCGATAAGCTTTTACGGCGCCGGGTCTGCCAAGTTGATCGGCGGGAAATTCAAATGAATGCTTTTTCATCGGCCGTCCTCCTTTTCTCATTTATTAAAAATGACAAATAAAAAAAGCCGTTTGGCTTATGACACAGCATTTTTATAATTTTCGTATGTTTCACCCGTTATTTCTTGAAAGTCCTCAGGCGTGATATACTTCGCGGCCACACCTTCAGCCAGATCTTCGGCAGAGCAGTCATCATAGCCCATAGCTTGTTTTACCATTTCTATTGAGGCCCACTTATAAAACAAAGCGTAAACCCAAAAGTTAAGTCTCTTCATTTTTTCATTCTCCTTTTACGTTTAAGAATTCTAATTTTAAAGACGCTAATTGCCTGCCGAGTGACTGCTGCGCTTGTTCGGCTGCTTTTCTGGCCAATTTCTCATTCGCCAGCTGTCCGCCGAGGCCTGCAAGCTGGTTTGAATCGGGAGCCGTATCTTTTTTTAAGCTGTCTTTATATGCTTCGTCAGCCGTTTCCACCCATTCTTGTTTCTCTTCATCAAAAAATGGGCGCCACATGCCTTCGCCGTTTATTTCCGGCGGAAAGTCCGCAGCGTTAGCTGGCATTATATAATCTCCTTTCTCAGAATCCGGATAAAGCTCAACCGGAGTGCCTGTATAAATGTTGTTATTGTCATACGGAAATATTAATTTCATATTCTCGCTCCTTTACGTGAGTGCCAAAACAAGGTCAATATAATAGCCGTTCACATTACTTTCTATATTGGCCATAATTCCCGTCAGCTTCATATCTCCATTAGAATAAATAATAAATTTGCTGTAACCGGTGGTGCCGCTGGCTGCAACCATCGTTACAACGCCTTTGGCCGGCGCACAAGAGGATGGCACACTCCCGAATACCACTTCTCTGTCCGTAAGAACGTGTCCGTTCAGGTGAAGGGTGTTTCCCACTTTGCGGTATTGAAGCGGCCTGTCTCCTGATTTAGCGCCATTTTTATAAGGAACATTTATCCAAGGTACATTCTCAGTATCAAGTTCAGTAACGAGGCGCCGCCAGCCCTGCCAGCCCAAGTTCAAATCCAAATAGTTCGTGAACATATTATTTTTATAATCAACCGCAATGACATACCCAAACGTTCCCTTTCCCTCACTGTCAAGAGAGGTAAAATGAAACATGCCGCGGGTCGAAGCGTTGCTCGGGCTGTTTGCCGCTTTGCCGGTTGAATAAAAGGTGCCGAACGCCCTGCCGTTTTTAACGATTTTTTCAAGAAAGTTATCATCATCACCAATTGTAAGAAGATAGCCGCCGTTATCGTTTGTTATTTTCGAAAGCTGTGCCCCGTTCCACATATTTTTATCCGCCTGTGTGACATGGATGTCTTTTTTATTAGCGTGAGCGTCTACTAGTTTTTGTACAGCTTCTGTGTTGTCCAACTCAACCCAATCACTCCAAACATTATTTGCCAAAGACTTACGGAATGTTCTGTTGTCATTTGTCATGGCAAGAACATGACCATATGACTTTCCGACACTGCAGGTCCAAAACCCGCGTCCGCCTGCAGGAGGGGTATTCGCCGCAGTTTTTTCATATGAGAAATAGGTCAATGAAGGATAATTTAACAATTCAGCATGAAGATCAGTTGTGACATTAAATAACGGCTGGCCGTCATCATTCGAAATTTTATTTAACTGCGCATTGTTCCATTTATCCTTATCAGATTTTGTTACGTGAATATCTGTTTTATTAGCATGTGCATCGACCTTTGACTGCGATCCTTCCACTGACTCAAACTCACGCCATGACGTCCAAGAATCCGAGCCTGAGATTTTATTACGCATAAACTTTCGGCGGCCTGACGACGTTGAGTCGCTGCTGCTATAGGACGTATATTCCTGATAAGCATACGTTCCGTAGTTGTGAACAAACAAATACCCGTTATTATTCACTGGCGCGTTTAATGCGGTCGTGACACTGCTCATATAATATAAACCTGTATCCGTTACCGTATTAAAGTCAGCACCGCTTCGATACTTTGCCAACCCATTATCTTCCGTTAATTTAAACAGCTGTCCTGCATTCCATGTATCCTTCTCAGCCTTCGTCACATGCCGGTCCAGGTCTTGATTGTGCTGATCAAAATCTTTCTTTGCTGCCTGCTGGACATTGTCTACGTTTCCGAGGCCGATTTGCGCCTTTGTCGTTTTGTGCGGGTTGTTCATGTCGTTTTTATGGGCCGCCAGATCCGTGTGTGCGTCATTTATGCCTTTTTCCCAGCGGTTGACGTCATCTTCGTTAATCGGATCGTCCGGAAGCCAGTCTGTTTTTTCTTCGTAAGCCATCGTTACACCACCTCAAAGGTAAATCTTAAATCAAGCGTTCTGTTATTGCTGAGATCTAAATTTGTTTTTCGTTCTGTGATGACGTTTCCTGTTTCGTCAAGCATCTGCACGGTTTCAATGTGTTTGACGTCTTCTTCCCTGCGTGTGAGAACGGTGACTGCGGCATCTTTTACGGAAATGTCCGCAATCGGAGTTTCTTTTCCGTTTAACAGCACTTTTGTGATCCTGTTTTTCAGATCGGCTGCGGCACGCTGTCTGTAAGCGGCTGATATCATGGTAAGACCACCTCGTTATTGTTGAGTGTGACGGAATAACCGACCTTCAGTTCACTGACTTTTCGGTATCTCCGATTGTTGAGAATGACCCGGTCTTTGATTTCCAGTGTTTCGTTTAATGCGGCTCTCAGTGTATACGCCAAATGAGCGGGTTTGATTTTTTCAAGCGTTTCAATCAGCTCGTTCATGTGCTGCAGGTCATCAAGCCCGATATCGGCATAAAAACGATACTGCCCCGGAAACATCCGAACGTAAGCTGACGGATGTTTTAAAAAACGGTTTAGCGCCTGCTCGATCGCTTGATGTGTGATGGGCGGAATATTCGACATCTTGGAAATCAGCCTGAGCCGTCTCATATCCTCCGTGTCACCTGATTCCCGCGGTATTTTTAATATTTTTTCCCAGCGGTCAAGCCCCCACGTCGCCGTCGTGATAAAGAGCTGATCTGTCAAATCGAAAATATCGTTATTCTGCCGCTCAAACTCGGGAGCTTCCGCCTCAAGCAGTTGTGCCATCTCCTTTAATCGGGTTAAAAACGGCGGGAGGTACGCCGTCATCTCATCGAGTCTGCTCAAGGATTGTCACCTCTTTGAGTTTAGGAATTTCCACGTCACTGAGCACGAGGTTTTCCGCCGCACCGTTCATTTTGATATCGGCGTAGTCACTGACGGATGCCGAGTTATAAACGATGTTGTTTATTTGTGATAGACGGACGGTGTTTTCTTCGAAGGCCATTTTCTTAAATAAATTCAGGACGCCTTTTTCAATCTCCGCTTTTACGTCATCGATCGAGCTGTTCAGCTCAGGCAGCACGGAAGCGGAGATTTCGATTTCCTTCCATACGGCGCTTTCCACCGTTACTGCCGCTCCGATCGGCGCCTGTCCTTCTCCCTGCCCTTCGTCCGGATCAATATAATCCTTTACTTTTTTGATCAGAATATCTGATGCCGGTTCCAAATTCGCATTTGTGATGACAACCTTCACCGTTCCGGCTCCGTTCCAAAGCGGAAAGATTTTCGCCCTGCCGACGCCGTCAACCTCTTCGGCCCATTGTTTATAGTGCTGTTTATTTGCGCTGACTGCTTCCCGGCGGACACGGGTAAAATAGCGCGCCCTTAAGCTGTTGTCGTCTTCTTCCTCACGGCCGGGAATTAATATATCGCGCACGACTGCTTTCTCAAGCCCGGGTATCGTATCAAGCGGCAGCAGGTTCTGCCCTGAAATGCCGGCATTGCCCGCTTCACCGGCTGTTTCACATTCAAGCGTTCCATCCCCCGTATATTGAAAATACAGGTTATCAACGAAGAAACGGGAGCCTGGCGGAATGGTGATGCCCGCTGTGAATTCTCCGGCTCTGACCGCTTTTGTGGCAGGTGTTCGTTCAATTCCCGCTTCAGCAGCACGCCTGTCCAGAAATTCTCCCTGAGCCGTATCGGAGAACACGAGCTCCAGCACGGTATCAAGCCAAATATAAGACTTTGCGAGCTCAGCGGCCGCAGGCGCGAGCGCATTGTAAATGACGCTGCCTTCTCTCGTATCAATATCTGCCGTAATGCGCGCCAGCATTCTGTCCATAATGTCGTCAAACGTCTGAGCTTCAAACATCCTCACCCAGCACCTCCTCTATCTCAAGCATGCCCTCATCAGTTTCAACGGTAAAAGAGACGGTGAAGGCATCATCTTTTTTCTCAATCTCAAAATTGGTAACGGCCAAAATACGGTCATCATACAGCAAGGCTTCTTCTATCAGTCTTGGAATCTCCATTTTTTTATAAGCATCCGTCGTGTTCTGATCTGAAAGCACTTCCTGGAGTTCGTTTCCGATATCATGGCTGAAAACCGAATATGAATACCGTTCTGTGTGAAGAGCGATATAGACGAATTGTCTGATTGCGTCCAGTCCGTTTATCAGTTCATTGGTAATCCGGTTGTTTTCAAAATCAATTCGGTAGGTTTGTGAAGTCTCAACGGCCTCACTCGCATCCTCCAAATCTTCAAATTCGATTTCCGGTGTCAGGGACATTGCACCCGCTCCTTTTAGATTTGATCATGTAAAAAAGCCCTCTTCGGATGATGAAGCGGCTTTAATAGGCTGATATTCTGGTACAGTTCCGTCCGGATGCCGGTTAAATTTTGTCCAGTACAAAGAAAGACTGTCCTCCTGTTAAAGCGGCGGTCATCACCCGATCTCCCGCCTGGAGCTGATCATCTTCTCCGGATCTCAGCCGCTTCGGCACAATGAGTGCATCAGAGGGAATCAAAAGTTTGTCGTGATCTTTCAGTTTCAGCTCGAGCGGCGAAACGGAGGTCACTTCGGCCGGCATCAGCTCCACCGGCGCTTCGGCGTCAACCGCTCCGACGGCTAAATGTTTAATGGCATCACTTAATCTCATCAGGATGTCCCCTCCGGAAGTGAATTTTTCTCCGTGACGTCAATCGTCATGGTATGTTTTGTTCCTTGGAATTCATGGCGGTCCGTATCTACATAATAGGTTTTCTTCAGCCCGATTTCCGGAATTGAGATATAGACAGGCAATCCGCTTTCCAACCCAGGAATACCGATCACCTGTATATTTTTCAGCTCTTTCTTAACGCCTTTTTTCTCAGCCTGCTTCACTTTTGCGCGCTGTTTCAGCTGGGCTTCATTAATGTCGTCAGAAACCGTTTCGGTATACTGCAAAACGCCGAATGTTTTCATGCCCGCGCTGTCTGACGCGGAAGCCTTCACGGTTTTATCGTCTTTTTGCAGCCGCATGACGACACGGGTTGCGGTGTCATCAATTGAGGTGCTGTATTGATACCCTGTGATATTAACTCCTGTTTCCAGCACCCATATGTCAGACGGCTCCGGCCATTCACGCAAGCCGAGCCTGCCTTTTTCTGAATAGAGCTGATAATTGCGCCCCGTCTGGCTTTTTGTCTGCTTTAACGCTTTTAGCATCATATCGTAAAGGCTTGTATCATTTTTAAAAACGAGTGATTTAATGGTATGGCCTGTGTTGGCAATGGATGTGACGGGAATTTGAAAATCGCTGGCGATCCTTTTCAATATTTGATCGGCGCGCTTGTTGGAAAACACGTAAACGTCCTGGTTTTTCACAAGGTATTGAAGCATATCGTATGCGGTGAAGGCGACGGTATGCTCATCGGGCGTTCTTGCAAAAACAACGCCGCGGAACAGCTCTTTTCCGTTCCATTTGAACAAAACCGTATCCCCTTCTGATACGCCGTAATACGTCTGGCTGCCCTGCTTTACGACAATCGTCGCTTCGATGGAGCGGGGCGCCTGATATCTGTGTCCTTCCAGCGTGACGCTTTCTGTGACAAGCTCGAGCCACTCCGTTTCTTTTATGACAAATAGTTCAATCATCTTTTCACCCGTTTCATTGCGGTATCTTCAGCTTCTGCCCCGGGAAGATCCAATGCCCCGGCTGCCGGATATTCCGTTTGCTGCGCTTAATCATGGCGGTTTTATTCGCGTTCCAGATTTTCCGCCACTCCGTATGGTTTCCGTAAAATTTGCCGGCGATGTCCCAAAGCGTATCCCCTTTTTTGACGGTATATGTTTTGGGTGAGGCTTTGGACGGGCGCTTCGCTTTCGTTTTTTTCTTTTGTTTGATTTTTCTTGGCGAAGCGGTTTTATATTCTTTCAGTACGATATCAAAATTCCGGTCGCCGATTTCATTGTCACCTTCGCTGTAATTAAAGCTTTCAATGCTGCATGTGACATTGATTTTTGTTCCTGTAATCAAAAACTGAACGGGTTTTTTCGCTTTCATCCATGCTTCAATGGCTGAAATGGCTTTTTCCGGCGAAGGGATGCTTTGATATTCGGCAATCGGGCTGTACCGTTTCGGAAAAAAAGAAGAGAACGAAATTTCTTTCGCTCCCGGTTCTTCGATAAACGTCACCTCTCCAAGTCCGGTGACTTTCACGGAATCATTCTGCACGCTGTTTGCGATATCAATCGCTTCAGGGAGAACGGGAAGCCGGAGCTTGTCCTTCCCCTGGGACAGCCAAAATTCGTAAACAGATTTAGTCAAAAGCAACGGCCCCCTTTGCTCCGGTATAAATGTCTTTTTGCAGTTCATCAATCAGCGCCTGTTTGATTTTGGCGGCGAGGCTGTCGGCGTCCTGTCCGTTATGGAAATGCTGATCGCCGCTGAATTCGATTTTAATTTCTTTTGTTCCCGTTTTTTGAACGGTTTTTCCGCCGCCTTTAACGGCTGCGGAAACCGTGCCGGCTGAAAGCGCCGCCGGTTCCGTCTGGGACGGATCGGACACTTCCATGCCGAGCGCTTGAGCGGCTTGTTGCAGCAGATAACGGCCCCGGATGCCCCGCTCTTCAGGGATGATCCACTCCCGTTTGTTCCCTTCGCCGACACGGGCGATCTGCTCCTTGGTAATCAGACCCCCATTGGCATAACCGACGTAAGGGCCTCCATGAGCCATACTTTTAATCCCGGGGACATTGCTGATCGAGCCGTATCGGCTTTTAATATAGCCGATAGCGGCAGCGGCGTTGTGAATTGGATTACTGATATCATTCATGCCCGGCGCTTTGTGATCTTCAAAGGTGCTCGGAATCGTCTGCATAAGCCCCTGTGACGGGTGTCCGGCTTTGGCGTTGCTGTCCCATAGATTAATGGAATTAGGGTTGCCGCCTGACTCATGCTGTGCGATCGTCATTAATCCCGGAAGCCAGCTGATCGGCGTATTGGTTGCTTTCATTGCGGCCAAAAGCCACTCTTTGACGCTTCCTCCCGCTGCACCCATGCCGGAAAAGGCTGCTGCTAGCGAGCCTGCCTGTTTTTCGGCGTATTTTTTCACGTCAACTGAGCCAAGCCCTTTGACGACGCCGACTGAAGCAAAGCGCCCGAGGCTCATCATGACACGGGAAGGAGAGTGAATATCAAGCTCTTCCCTGAATGCGTCCTCGACTTTTTTGGCCATATCTTTGGCCGCCTGTCTGACTTCGCTTCCTTTTGCAGTCATCCCTGATACGAAGTGTCCGATCAGGCCTGACCCCCAGCCGTTCGCGGAATCTCTTGATTGCACAAACGGTTTATTGATATGTGTGCTTACGTATTGCGACGTTCCCGTATCTTTTGCATTCTGTCCGGCCGAATATCCTTTCACCGTTGCGGCGCCCCATGATGACGATTGATTAACCGCCGATTGATAAGGTGTTTTCACCTTTGTTTTTAAAAATGAATCGGTGCCCGTCGGCGAAGTATTCTGACCTTTGGCATAGCCCGCAACGACTTGCTTTCCGTAACCGGATGAAGACGAAATGAGGGCATTGAACGGCGTTCCGATGTTTTTTTCCTTCCAGCCGTCCATATCCACCGCTTTTTTGCTGATTCCGCTGTCAAAGCCTTCAGTAAACTGTTTGCCGAGTGATGAAGCCGTCCCGGCAAATCCGGAAGAATCCACAGACGCTGCGGCCGACACAGATGCAGAAGAAGAAACACCGCCCGCTCCCGCCGGAACAGCAGAAGACTGAGCCGAAGCCGCGCCCATATCATCGACAACACGCATGCCGAGCTTAGACGCAGCTTGTGAAAGCAGCATCTTTCCGCGTCCGCGATTGTTGTCGACGGGAATGACAAATTCTTTACCGGCTTCACCAATCCAGGAAATGGTCGGCTTTGTAATGTAGCCTCCTGTGGCGTTTTTGTCCGGTTTTTTCTTTTTATCTCCGCCGCCTCCTGTGACAAAGTTCATTATGCCTGAAATCATTTTGCCGCCGGTTTTATCCCAAATCTTTTTCACCCAGTCGAATGCTGCAGAAAAAGCATCTGATATGGCCGTTCCCACTTTTACAAGAGGTTCTTTTATATGTTTCTCAAACCAGCCGCTTAACCCTTTCCATATATCCTTTACCGTATCTAAAGCAGTCTGGAAAGCATCTGATATTCCTTTACCGACATTTTTCACCATGTCTTTCACCGGATTCCAGACAGTATCCATGAACCAGCCGGAAACCGTACTGAAAACGGATTTAATTTTATCCCAAGCTCCTGTGATTTTACTCCAAATGGACGTCGCCACTCCGACGACAGCCGATTTTACGGGCTCCCACACCGTGCTCATAAACCAGCCGGATACTGTGCTGAAGACACCTTGAATCGTCGTCCACGCATTCACGATATTTGACCAGATGCTGGTTGCCACTCCGACGACAGCCGATGAAACCGGCGTCCATACATTTTCCATGAACCAGGATGACACCGTGCTGAAAATCCCTTGAATCGTCGTCCACGCATTCACGATATTTGACCAGATGCTGGTCGCCACTCCGACGACAGCTGATGAAACCGGCGTCCATACATTTTCCATGAACCAGGATGAAACACTTCCCCAAGTATCTTGTATTGTTGTCCAAGCACTTTGCGCCGCTTTGGAAATATCATTCCACGTGTCTTTCAAAGCTCCTGAATCAAAGGCCTCTCCCAAGCTGGAACCGCCTAAACTGCCGGCGATGCCGCCTACCGCGCCGCCGATTAATGTGCCCACTCCGGGAACAACGCTGCCGATTGCCGCTCCGGCCGCGGCTCCGGCAAGACCGCCGCCTGCTGAGCCGACCTTCTCTCCTGCATTATCTTTATTGATGCCGGCTAAATCAGTAAGTGATAACAATTCACCTATGCCGGGAATTCCTTTAGCGGCACCTTTTAACCCTTTCATACCGCCTTTTAGCGCCTTTGAATCTCCCAAGCCTTTCAAAAGCGCGCCGATGCCTTTACCTGCCCCTTTTGTTTTCGGCGTGTTTACGGATGCCTGTTTGCTTTCCTTTACGGAGGAACCTCTTTTCGAGGATTTATTTCGCCCTTCGACTTTACTGCTTTTGCCCCTCGTCACTCCGGTACAGCAGCAGCATCCCCCAAAAGCCCCGCCGTTTTTTTTGGCTGACTTTCCTGAAGATTTTGGCGCTGTTACCGTGCGCTGTGAACCCTTTGCAAGATCAGGACGCTTCGGGCCGTTGGAGCCGCCGGCAGTAAGGCCGCCCTTACTCTTTTCTTTTTTCGTGCCGCCTCCTAATAATCCGCCGATATTGAGTTTGCCTAATTTTTCAGCGATTCCTGAAAATATTTTTTCTATTAATTCCCCGGCTTTTTCGATGATTTTGTCCGGGCTGAATTTCTCAAATTTCTTGGCAATCTTGCTGACAATTTTATCAACAAATGCCTCGGCTTTTTCGATGATCGCATCAGGACTGAATTTGCCGAACTTTTTATCAATGCCTCCGAACAGTGAGGATGTAAACTGCTCCACTTTTTCCAAAATCTTATCCGGATTGAGAAAATCGAATTTCTCAGAAATTCGGTCAATCGTGTCATTTACAAATTGTTCGGCGCGGTCGATTAGCTTATCAGGACTGAATTTGCCGACAACGTCGTCGACTTTCTTCATAAACGAATCAGTAAAATGATCCAGTTCTTTCAGTATGGTCTCCGGACTGAATTTGCTGACAACGTCATCTATCTTTTTCATAAATGAATCAGTGAATTTATCCAGTTCTTTCAATATGGCTTCCGGACTGAATTTACTCACGACCCCGTCTACTTTTTTCATAAACGAATCAGCGAATTTGTCCAGCTCTGCTAAAATCGTCTCCGGGCTGAATTTGCTTGCGATTTCGTCTACTTTTCCCATGAATGATGTTGTAAACTTGTCCAGTTCGGCTAATATCGTTGCCGGGCTGAATTTGCTCGCGATTTCGTCTACTTTTCCCATGAATGATGTTGTAAACTTATCCAGCTCTGCCAAAATCGTTGCCGGGCTGAATTTGCTCGCGATTTCGTCTACTTTTCCCATGAATGATGTTGTGAACTTATCCAGTTCGGTTAAAATCGTTGCCGGACTGAATTTGCTTGCGATCTCGTCCACTTTTCCCATGAATGACGTTGTGAACTTATCCAGTTCGGTTAAAATCGTTGCCGGACTGAATTTGCTCGCGATTTCGTCTACTTTTCCCATGAATGAGGTCATGAACTTGTCCAGTTCGGCTAATATCGTTGCCGGGCTGAATTTGCTCGCGATTTCGTCTACTTTTCCCATGAATGAGCTCGTGAACTTGTCCAACTCTGCTAAAATCGTCTCCGGGCTGAATTTGCTTGCGATTTCGTCTACTTTTCCCATGAATGAGCTCGTGAACTTGTCCAATTCTGCTAAAATCGTCTCCGGGCTGAATTTGCTTGCGATTTCGTCCGCTTTCTTCATAAAGCTTGCAGCGAATTTATCCAGTTCCGCTATGATTGTTTCCGGATAAAATTTGGATGCGATGTCATTGACTTTTTTCATGAAGGTGTCTGCAATTGAAAAATCGTTTTTCGGCGAAGCAGGAGCAGCAGATGCAGAAGCTTTTCCGACGTCCGGCATATTCTTTTGCATTGCAGCCAGCTGTGCTGTCACCTTTTCGTTTAACGATAATTGAATAACATTGTTTTTTCCCGTCAGCGAATCAATGCCCGCTGAAATTCGGCCGACTGTTTTCATGACGTGATCTATGACGCGTATAGTGACAGAGTACCCGTTCTTTAACGCAGATTGCATATAGCGTTTGATACGTTCCATGGCAGGGGTCACTTCGTCTGACGCATACAGTGAAACGGTAAATCCTTTAAAACCGGCAGCCAGATCCCGCAATCTCTCAAATGCCGCTGTCGCGCTGTCTTTTGCTCCTATTTTAATGGTTAAAGACGCAGGCAGACCCGCTAATTGGGCTTGCACCTTTTGGATGACGGCACTGGCTCCGTCTTCAGCTGAAATAGAGATCATTTGTGCGCCCAGCTTTCTTTTCATAGAGCGCTGAATGCGGTCAATTGTTCTTAAAACAGATTTACTCTCTTTGCGTATATCAATTTCACTTTGGCGTTTTGTCATTTTCCTGTATTTCTCAAGCGCTCTGAAGCCATTTTGGATTTTCCTTATTTTCTTTGAAACCCGATCTTCCAATTCAAAACGGGCGGTCAGCTTTGCCATGATGTCGCTCCCCCTTTCTTCGCTTGTTTTTCAAGAATGTCCAGCTTGTAACCGATTAAACCGTACAACAGCGCCTTAAAATGTCTCGGTGCTTCATATAACTCTTTCAGTTCTGATGGAGAATAATGAAGCTCATGCATCGCGTAATAGAGATACACGGCTTCCTTATTCCCATCTTTTATCAGTTTTTTGCTTCTTGCTCCAGATCTTCTAATTCATCTTCAAAACCGTTGATCTCAATCGCTTTATTCAGCCAATTTGCATACTCACCGCCGACTGAAAGCACGCGTTTTGCCACCTCGACCGGATCTGCCGTTTTGTAAGCGTCGCGGAGCTCCTTAGACCGGAAATCAGGGTAAATCGTAGATTCAACCGCGATCCGCGCATAGAAGCGCTGGCTGTCTAAGTCTTTTACTCGGCCTCTGCCCTTCACATTTTTATATGTCGTGCTTTCCTTCTCCAGTTCATCAATGCGCTCAGTCGTAATGGCTTTAAAAATAAAAGGCACGATGTTTCCTTTTTTATCGACAAAACGCTTTGAAAGCGGAACCCGAATCTCCTCAGCCTCGACTGTTTTACCCGGCATAAAGAATGACAGATCATATACTTGTTCGTTTTTTTCGCTCATGTTGAAAACTCCCTTACTCTATTTTTTATAAAAAACAGGCCTGTAAAAAGGCCTGTTTCACTCATACCGATCTTAATTAAAACGTTTCAGAAAGCTTTTCCGGCACATCGAAATCTTCAAAGGTAAACGGCACTTCTTCTTCGAGTGCTTCTGAGTCTACGTCCAGTCCGGCGATTTTTGCAGAATCAAAGTTGACGTCATACAGAGTGACGCGTTCTGTTCCGCGGCCCGATGATTTGTCATCAAGAACGGCTTGCAGTGTAAAATACGGGTCGCTGCCTTTTTTGACGTAATCCATCATAAGGACGGCGAATTTGGATGTGACCTTATAGAATGTTGCCGTGCCCGTCCCGTTGGCGCCTGTTGTTTTATGTCCCGTCATGCGGCGGCCCATGATGTTTACTTCTGATTTGTTTTTTTCCACGTTTGCTTCAAACGTTTTAATATGCGCCATCTCTTCTCCGTCGAGAAATAAACGGCCTTCTTTTCCTGAAATCGTGTTTTGCGCTTTTAATGCCATCTTAGTTTACCTCCACGTTAAAGTAGAATTTTTCTGCCGCATCCACAGGCTGTACGGCGAGATCGATTAAAAAGCCGTCGCGGTCTTCATTCAGCCCGATTGTAATGTCTTTGTCTGAATCAAAGTTGGCGATGCCGCCCGCATCCTGAAGCGTAGTCAAATATTGAATGATCATCGTTTTGACGAATTGAAGGCCGTCATTTGTCGCAGGAAGATCGCTGCCCGTGCCTTTTTTCGATTTAATTAAGGCTTTCAGTTCACGTGTCAAATCGTTATTCACCGCATCAAGCACACGGACGATTTTGTTTTTCGCGAACTTTTTGTTTTTCTCTGCCGTAAATGTCACCAATGAGTTGATATCTTTTTCAACGCTGACTGACTTATCACGGGCATCATAAGAGAAAAGGAATTCACCTTTGGAAAGACGTTCGATCACTTCATCATGAGTCAGGCGGTGCAGCACATCGACGGCGCCTTCGTATTCAACGAATGTTAAGGATTGATTAAATGCGGCGCTGGCACTTGCGCCTGCCACCCAGGCGGTCGCATCTTCAGCTTTAATCTCGGTTCCGTCTTCCAGCAGGACACCTTCAGTCACATTGATAATGCCTTCATAATCCCCGCTGTAATGGGCGGTCACCCCTTGCACTTTCTGTCCCTGCGCATCGCGAAGGCGTTTAATGAATGCGGCAAATGTCGCTTTCAGCTGATCGTTTTCCGCGACAGGAAGAGCGATGACATCGAAATTCTCCGTTTCAGCAGCAGCTAAAAAATCCGTATAGTCTGAGTTGACCGGTGCTTTATCAGTTCCGCCCGCGAGACGGATGCCTGCCTGCGGGTTTAACGTTTCCCCGGATTCTTCCTCAGTGCCTGTCAGCGGGATGGAAGCCGACAGTTCGCCCGTTCCCGTGAATGTGACATAGCCGTTTGCTTTTAATTCTTCGGCTTTTTTCACCGTTTGTTTGTCAACTTCCGCTTCATCCATGTAAGTGGTCACATCGAAAGCGGTCTGATCAAGGACGTTTTCACTGATGCGGATGATGATGTCATTTCCTTTTGAACCGCCGTACAAAGCGGTTGCCTTAACACCTTGCGAAAGATCGGCGCTCGCTCTGATTCCCTCTGTCAGACGGTACATCAAAACGGTTTTTGCTTTCTTTTTCGCCTCACGAAGCAGAATCAGTGACGGATCTTCAATACTGAGCCCCACTTTTTTATTCAAATCTTCAATGCTTGAAATGGAAACGAATGTTTTCGCTTCCCCCCAGCCGGATGCGACGGGAAGGGCGACAATCCCGCGTTCACCGATCGATACCCGCTCCTGGGCGGTTGTTTTAAAGTTAAAATAGATCCCGGCACGTTCTTTTTCTTTTCCTTGCGTAAATGTTCCGCCGTTCATTATTGCATGACCTCCTTGGTTAAAAATGCTTCAATGTAAGACTTGGCTTGCGCTTTTGTCATTTGTTTTTGCTTCACGCCGAATAAAGCCCCCTGGAGAATCTCAGGTTTTACGCCGAAAAGCTCCTTCGCGTGCTTTGTTAAATCCGCCGTGTCATAAAGAACCGCTCGTTCCGCCGTTACGGCGTTTTTCTTTTTATGTTGTTTCACTTTTCTTTCACCCCGCTGTTAATGTCCACATCCCGCAGTGCGGGAGATGTTTGTTTCTGATAGTAGTAGCGGCTCGTCCAGCGGATTGTGATCACTGCCTCGCCTTTGTCTCCGACTCTTGTTTCGATACGGCTGATGCGGACGAAATCACCGGTATCCTCCCCTGATTCCGTAAGCAGCGGAATCAGCTGTCTTGATTCTCTCACCGCATCAGCGATCCGGTCGGCTGCATAGAGCGCCTGCACCGAGTCGGCATGGAACAGCTTCACATTCAGACTGTACGTTTTCTTATAAGTGGAGACTGTATCATTTTCGTCAAAAACAAATGGGGGCGGAATGTATAGTGACGGTACCTGAAATTGTTCAGGCAGTTCATTTTCATATACGGGCACGCCGCACTGCTGATACAAAAAAGCGGCGATTGAACCGGTTTCGCGATTCATCCGATATCTCCCCCCAACGTGTTAAGCCACTGATTGAAACGCTTGTCCAGCGATTCGGCGAAGAGTGTTTCATACAAAAGAAGGGCTTTGTCCCAAAACCCATTCCCGCTGATCCACTGTTTTTTGAGCGCCATTCCCGTTGAAGCTGACGGATCATAGATGAACCGGGAGCCTTGAAAATACCCGGGCACCCATCTGACATTTTCATCTGAGACGGTCCAATGTCCGTCATTTATGAATGAGGCATACTCTACATTGGTGCCGATTTCAAGGGTCAGTCCCCCGTTTTCAATGATCCATACATGATCCTGCGCTCCTTTTCGGAAAGAAGACAGCAGGTTTTCTGTTTCAATTCCTCCCGAATGAACAAGCTCCT
The DNA here is from genome assembly GCF_011066015.1 of Bacillus sp. EKM206B. Classification (NCBI taxonomy): domain Bacteria; kingdom Bacillati; phylum Bacillota; class Bacilli; order Caryophanales; family Bacillaceae; genus Bacillus; species Bacillus sp. EKM206B. Next base: position 57,891 of record NZ_JAAMNL010000009.1, on the reverse strand, counting down.
CCCTTACCATGTCGAGAAAATCCTCTCCTGACTGTTCCAGCCATTCGCCTGCCTGACGGGCAAATTCTCCGGATGATGCCTTTTGCAGCGACCGATTCCATTGCTCAAGGTTTTTTATGCTCATAGTCTGTCATCTCTCACAGCGATAACCTCCCAATGGTGCTGTCTTGCTTTCTTCGGCATTTCCAGAATATACGCCTGTCCTTCCCAAATGATTTTGTCATTGACACGCACAGCGGCCTCTTTCGGAAAATGAACGAGAAACCGCTGATATACCTTATGATCAGGCGCAAGCTGAATAAGCTGCTGCTGTTTTTCAACAAACAGACACGGCACGTCTTCAGCGTCGGGCACTTCCGGATAAGAAAAGACAGGCTGGAGCTTTTCGGCGGGAATCCCGAAGCGTCCGGCCTTCGGAACTGACACCGTCTCATGATAAATATCGCATCTGTCAGTGAGCAGCCGTTCGTAGCTCATAAAGGTCTCACCTTTGCGTTTGCAGAAACCGGGGAATAACCCGGCGTGATATATTCACAGAGCAGATGGTGCACCGCCGGTTTTCTGATTCCGCCTTCACCTGCCACCGTATACGAGTAGTCGCCTATCTTTTCAGATTGATAGGCGGAAGCGGCTGCTTCATTCTGGTTGATCAGCGCAAAATATTGAGAAAGCTTTAATAACGCAAGCTTAATCTTTTCGGGAAGCGGTGAGTAAATAGGGTCAGTGAACGAATGCCCCGCCATTCTGGCCGCTTCCGCCTCCGCCTCCAGAATGTCCTGTATTAGAAGCGGCTCCGGCCTGTTTTTGACTTGATCATAAACTGAATATGAAACAACGTCAGACGGCTGAATTAACATAACTGCCACCTCCGTCTTATTCTTTAACGTTTACGATTTTGGCGCTTGCATCTTCTTCTTCAAATTTGCTGTCAAGTTTAGCCGTCAGTACGATAATAAATTTGCGGCTGCGAATATCTTTATCTACTTCGATTCGGATATTCCGTGAAAAACCGAGAATGATATTTTTCGGGTGAGTCAAAATGATGTCAGACGCATCGTACTGGGAGTCACCTTCTCCGACCGAGTACGGCTGCAGATTGGACACTCCTTTGACCGGAACGCCGAATGCTGAAGACAAACCGCCCTGCACCGCAAGATCCCCCAGATTGGTCTGACGGTCAGCCACACGGTCTTTCCATTCAATCTCCATGCCTTGAGATGTGTAAAATCTGAATTCCTGAGGCAGGCGCAAATATTTTGCCGGAATGGCTTTTAAGCCTTTTTTAAATGTGGCTCTGGACAGCTCTTCCCCGTTTCCGTCAATGACGTGAGATACAGTCTGCTTACGGATTCCGTCAAGCTGTGCCAAGTACGGATCAGAAGAAGATGTATCGCCGTTTACGACAAGCTCCTCAATATCGACTGCCGCCCGCTCCGCCAAAATCTGCATGATCGTCTGCTGCAGGCCGTCTTTTTCAATATTATTTTCAAGCGTGTCATAGGTGATATTAATTTCCGCAATGACTTCTTTCGTATTCAGCTGCACCGTACTTGTTGCCGGGACGGTCAGCTGATCGTCAGTTAAGGCTTTTCCTTCCTCAGCGGCACGCAGAATACGCTGGCCGAAACCGATTTTTTCAAATTTCTGCGAGTCATTTTCCATTTGAATCACACGCGATTCGCTGAAAATGGTCGGCGTGTTCTGCACCATGCGGATAAATGCTGAAGCTTGTGCGGGGTTCATTAAACCGCCGCTTTTTAAAGCGGAAAGTGACATTTCCGCCTTTCTGATGATATCTTGATTTCTCACTCTACAGTTCCTCCTTCTGACTGGGCTTAAAGCAGTCCGCTCCAAATGGATTTTTTAACAGGCTCTTGGCCGCCCGTCTCTTCTTCCGGCTGCTTTGATGCGCCTCTTACTTTTTCAAGCGCTTCAATGCGTTTAATAATCGGCGCGAGCATGTCCTCAACAAGCGTTTTCAGCTTTTCTTCATCAGACGGCGCAGCCGCCCCGTCTTTGTCTTCCGTGTTTTGGTCCAAGCTGTCAAGCCGCTTTAAAAGCGGGTGCAGCGCGTGTTCAATCGATTCTCTTACGTCTTCTTTTCTCATCTTGTTCAAGTCCTCTCCCTTGCGGTTTCTTGATTTGCGGTCACGGTCGAGAAATTGCTTGACCGCACCGAATAAGCCGGCTTGCTTTTCTGCCGGCTCTTCGTAAACGTCAGCGGTTCCCGCCATGCTGTAGCCCGTAATGATACCGGCTTTAATCTGATCCCATACTTCATCGGAAGCTTTGGTGACAAGCACCCAAGATCCTTTCCGGATCACAGCATTCCCGATTTCAAAGTCATCCGGGGCGACGTACGACTCCACCACCTCGCCGGTCCCGCCTTCAAAATTATGATTAGTATCGATGTTGCGGGCGTCCGCCAAAAAACCGTGAGCGGCCTTTTCAATTTCTTCAGCCGTCATATAATCGCCATGGGCATCCGGGACATCCGGCTCGTAAACGATGCCGTAAACAAGTTTCTGCTCATCCGATTCGCTTTTTGTAAACACCTTCACCTTTTTTTCAAATGACGGAAGGCCTCCGGCTGATTTTGTAAAAAAGAATTCCGTTTGGTTCGCCGCCTTATCGACATAGCTCACAAAACTGATGACGGCATTTCTCAATTCTCTCGGCACGAGATGTTTTCACCCCCTTTCAGGATTGCTCCTTTTTCCCTTTCAGCACCGGCCGGCTGTAGTACTCTTCAGGCCACTCCTCAAGCGTCTTGCCGAGCACTCTTCCGGCCAGATCACGGAGGTCATTAGGAGAGACCGCGCCGGCGGAAATAAATGGCGTAAGCACCTTCGCAATTTCAAGCGGATCGCGAAAATCAGGCCCCTTCAATGTGAGCTGTACATCGTGGAGACCTAGTTCAGGCAAAAATAACGTGTTGAGCTTATTAATCAGCGTTTTCCGCTCCGGCTGAAACACCTGCTCCTCCGTTATTTTCCGTGCCGTATCGGCGGTGGCTTTGTTGTATTCCTGCGCCTCGCCCGTATAAAGCGGCGGGAGACGGAAAGCGGAACGGAGTTTATTTCTGCTTTTGTCGTCATATTCAAGAAACAGCGCATCATCCTGCAGAATTTCCGCAAGTGATTTAATTTCCACAGACACGGGCGTAATGTCTTCGCCTCCGTGAAGGTCTTTTTCCTTCGCAATGCCTTCCGCCTCAATCAGCAGAAATTTGTGGGCATTTTCCACCCCTTCCAGGTCATTCATATAATCCTGGAGTTCTTTGTACGATGCTTCTGACAGCATGCCGTTTTCAACCGTAATGGCGGCCGGCACGTGACGGCCCTGCTTGAAATACATAAAATTCAGTTCTTCCGCTTTCCGGGCGCCGTACAGATTGACGATATTGCCGACCCAGCGCGGAATTCCGTAAGTGCCGCTGCCGATTTTTAAGTGAATGGCTTCATTTGCCCGGTATTCTTCAGACAGGGTCTTTACGTATTCGCCGGTTCTCATGTCCATCATGCGGGGATCGCCGTATTCCTTAAAAAACACTTTCCGACCGTTCAGCATCTGAACATATTTACGGAACCGTTTTTGCCTTTTAATCGTTTTGGATGCGCCATTTTCTTCATAAGAAAATGTAACTTCAACGGGATCAGTCACACCGCAGACGCGCATATGTTTCACATCCAGATATTCAATCCCCGCCGGTTTTCCCGCCCCGTCCCGAAGCACTTCGAGAAAACCGTTGCCCGTTTTTTCACGGTCTTCTATCGCATATCCGAGGATCGTCTCGGCCGATTCATCAAAATGAAGACATTTGTAAAAGCTCTCCAGCTTCATCCAGTTTTTTTCGGCCCGGGCCTTTTTTGACGGGGAGCAATCTGGGCTATTTACATCAAAGGTGTATTCCACATCAAACCCAAAACCCGTAATATTGACCCGATACGCGTCAATACACTGCTGAAGAATCGTCGAGTATTCGGCGATTGTTTTCAGTTCAATGAGATTATAGGGCGGTGAAATGATGTCTTCGCCGTACAGATCGGCAAATTGATCTTCGTTCATCTGCCTTGCCTGCGGCGCGGCCATTTTTGATTTAAAGACGGTGGCTCTAACGTTTTGATAGTTCGGCAACGCCTACCTCCTCCTTTCCCGATTCGGACGTCTCCGTTTTTGTGATGCATCTTTCAAATCCGCCGCGTCATAGTCATCCAGCGCATACCAAATGGCTGAAAGTGTGTGGGGATCAATTGAAAACTCATCTTCCGACAGAACGCCGTTTTTGTTTTTTGCGTACGTTAAGTTCTGCAATTCGCGGATCGTATGTTGACAGCTGTCTGAGCAATAGATGTGTTTGAACCGTTTCAGTTTTTTTGTATACTGAAGTCTTGAGCCCGGAAACTTTTTGGCCGCAACCATGCAAAAGCCCTGCCTGCGAAAATATTGGATGCTTTTCGGCTCAGCCGAATCCGCTTTGATCAGCTCTTTTTGATCCGCCAATTCCTGAAGCTCCTCAGCTGTCTGATCATCGGTCATTTTGTTTTTGTAATACTCCCAGAAAATATAAAGCTCTTTTTGATCCGGATCGACGGCAAGCCGGATGACCGCATTGTATGACTCTTCGAAACCGAAATCCATGCCGGTCCGAAACAGGGGGCGTCTGATGGAAGCAATCCGCTCCGTTACTTCGTTGTGCTCCATGACCTGAAACTGCGGAAACACGCGGATGCCATTGACGCCGAACTGTCCTTTGCGGGCGATCCGGTATAAATCGGGATCGTAATGCCGTAAACTGTCCAGCTGCTTAATATAGCTTTTCGGCAAAAACAGATTATCGTACGCTGTGGAGTGGTGGTAATACGTATCTCCCTTAACGACGGTGCCTTTTTCATACAGCGTCTGATCATCCAATACGAAGCGTTTTTTTTGTTCATCACGAAAAAAATGCCGGTACGTCCAATTGGAGGTGCCGACGGGATTTGTGGTGCATATCATATGAAGCGAAAGCTCGGGATGGCGCAGACGGCCGATCAGCTCCTTAAAGCCTTCATACTTCACTTCAGAGCATTCTTCAATCCAAATCAGTGAAATATGATGAATGGATTTCAATTTGGCCGGGTTGTCCATCCCTTTAAACATAATCCGGCTTCCGTTTGAAAATCTCAGCTGCATCGGTGAAGACACGGCCTTTACGGCATGTCCCAGCTCAAGCTCCCCGATAATATCTTCAAACAAGGCAAAAGTAGAATCTCTGTGCGTATCGAAAACTTCCCGCACGACAAGCGCCGTCCGCTTTTCACGAAGCAGCTTCAGGATGATTTTCAGCGCGGTATGATAGCTTTTTGACGAGCCGTAGCCTCCGACGAGAAATTGGTACGTTTCATTCCAATTGAACAAATAATCTTCAAAGCGCGGGTTGACCGCTTTTTCAATCATGACCGTTCCTCTTTCCGCGTAATGACAATGTCAATCGGCTTTTGGCTGTCTTCTGTTTTTTCCATCTTCTGCTGTGCCAGCTTTAATTTTTCATTTTCGATTTTTTGTTTAAATTGATCAGGGAAAAGGTCAAAGTACAAGGACAGCTTTTCAAGAGCCTTCATCTTGTCGGCAAGCTTTATTGCAATGCCCTCTTTTCCGAGTTTTGCTTCTGTGACGATGGTTCCGTCCAGAAGGTGCGAATCTTTAACGTCAACGTAGCTGATTTCCTGCATAATCGGCTTATCATTTTCGTCAAAGAGCGGCCCTGATTTTCCGAAGGCCTGAACCTCTTTTTTTCCGAAGGTTACATAATCGGTAATGTCGGCGAAAGCGATTTTCACATAGACTTGAAGAACGTCCATCGCTTCGACAAACACTTTATTGACCATTTCCTTTTTCATGCGGCTGATTTCTTTGGCGACTTTTTCGTTTTTTAACAGCCTGCTTCCCGTCACATGCGCGCTTTCCGGTGAATAGCCGGCTTTTATCGCAGATTGGGTGGCGTTAAAGCTTTTCACATAATAAAGACAAAACAGCCGCTGGCGTTCGTTTAACTCATCACCTTCGCCCGGGTTGTTTTTTCCGCCGCTTTCCGCGTTCTTATGAAGCGCCTCGTCCCAGCGCCCTTCTTTTTTCCATCTGCCGATCGTTCTTGCGGATACGCCTGATTTGCCGGCAAGGGCGCGATTTGTGATGCGGCCTTTATGAGACTGATAGATTGTAAATGCCTGTTTTCTTTTTGCGTTTTTCATGCTACGGCATCACCGCCACCTCCGACATGATTGTCTATAATAAAAAGCGGCTTCTAATCGGGCCGCTTTTTGTGATCGTCTGTTCACTTCTAGGTGGCAAACGTATGACAACTTATGAAGCAGGCGATTGATTTCTTTGTTCCTGCTGTTTTTGTATTTTTAGAAGCGCCCGTTTGACCGTCGTCTGTACGGTTGATTTCTTTACATTCAGCAAGGCGGCAATCCGTTCATATGAAAAGCATTCCGCTTTGTGGAGCAGCAGCATTTCTTTTTCTCTATCCGTTAAAACGGCTAATGCGTCCCGCAGTCTGATTCTGTCTTCTTCAGTCACATTTGCGGAAGGTTCAAACATCAGCGCCTGCGAATAGGTTTCTATGATTCTCGGATCTTTAATCAGCATTCTCTGATAAGCGTCTCTGCGGTCTATCGCTCTTCTTATGCCGGGCTGCCGGCCTTTTTCAAGCCATTCGATGACATATTCCACATCTGTAATGATCGTTCTGATGATTTTTTTATCTTTCAGTTCTTCTGAAGTAAGCACCGTTTCATCGGCTTCCTCCAGCTGCTTGTACCACTTTTTCGTCTCTTTCAGCGTGCGTTTATATTCAAATAGTAAGTCTTCCATGCAGATCCTCCTCTTTTGCGGAACAAAAAAAGGACACCAACCAATGCGCAGCATGTACGCGATTGATCAGTGTCCGCAGGCTTTCCGTCTTGGACGTATTCTGTTTTTAATTCAATTTAAAGCCGATTTCATATTCGACCCGGGCCAGATCCCCTTTTCGCGTTTCGACAAGCGTTTTGCCGTGCTCCGGCGCTTCGGCGAGCCATGCTTCCTTCTTCAGTCCGTCTACAATGATGACCCGCACCTTGCCTTCTTCCAGCTGGCTTTGTAATGTTGTATGTTCAATGTCAGTCAGTTTTTTAGGATTCATGTTTTACGTCCTCCGTCTTTTTCAGGATGTTTACTTCATGTATGAGGTTTCCGAGCTCATTTATGAACGCTTCTTTTTCTTCAGAACTTTCTCCCCGGAGCAGGCGGAGAGCCGTTTCGGCCGCCTCAAAAAGTTCCGGAGCTTTTGCCATCAATGCCGCGTTGATCTGCTGAGAGTATGAACTTAAGTTGAAAACGGCCGCGATGAGCCTTCCGTTTGAATAAGGGAACTTCTCTTTATCCGCTTCGCTGTAAGCGGAATAAATGTAAATGGGTTTTTCTTCTCCGCTGTGTACGGCCCGCCATGGAGCGGGGCTGTGTTTTTCTTGCAATGGTTATCCTCACTTTCCATCAGCCTCATGCCATGCTTCAATTTGCTTTTCTATCCGTTTCGCCCTGAACAGCAGGCAAAAAAGCCATTTGATATATTTATACACGTGCATCAAGCCTCGCTTTTGCGTCTTGAACCATTCGTTCGAGACGTTTAATGACCGGCGTTAAATCAGTGCCTGTTTTGCAGTTCGGGCAAGGGTGAAAGACAGCGCCGAAACCCGTTTCCGTCACAATGACCTTCTTCGGCCCGCACAGCTTACACATTATCTCGCCCCCTCTAATCTGTGGTTTACGTCAAATGAATTGCCATTAATGATGACTAAATAATCGCTGCACATCTCATAAATTCTTGTGCCTAAGGCTTCATCAACCTGCACCAGTCCGTCACAGGCCAGCTCGCTCGAGATAAGAACCGGCTTATGATTTAAATAGCGGTAATTCACGACGGCGTACATTTGTTCAATCTGCCAATCGGTCGCCCGGGGTTTTCCGTTCAGCGGTTTGAACAGATCGTCGATAAAAAGCACATCCGCCTGTTTCATACGGCCAAGCTTTGCATCAAACAGATCAAAATCATTTTTTAAATCCGTAAAGCCCTCCACAAAAGGAAAATACAGCACGGGTGTCTGCTTCTGTCTCATGACATAATTGCTGAGAGCGGTCAAAAGATGGGTTTTTCCCGACCCCGGACGCCCTAAAAGGGCAATGCTGTTTTTCCGGCAGTTTTTAATCTTGTCGAAGTTTTCAACATATTCAAGGGCGCACTCATATGCGTCGACGACTGCCTGAGGCTTGCCCCGCGTGATAAATCCTTTGAAATCCAGCTTCCGAAAGGCGCCTGTAATCTCACTTGCGCTGAGGATGCGCTCTGCTTTTCGTTCGGCGGCGCAGCGGCACTTAACCCACACATCCAATCCCAGCTGGTTTTTGAGATAACCGCCCTGATCTTTACAGAGCGGACAGTCAAAGCGGCTTTCGTCTGATTCTTCCGGTCTGTCCGCCAGTAATGGACGTTTTCCGTTTTTCAGGTCGGCCAGTATCTGCTCGATCGTTCGTTTTGTCATGTATCGTATTCCTCTCTTTTTTTGTTGTGATTGTCCTTCCCGCAATTCGTGCATTCAGGCGGTCTTCCATATACTTGGCGCAATAGCTGAAAGCCTTGATCGTTTCAGCTGAAGATGTGCGCCGCTGTTCAAAAGCGGTAAAGCATTCGCCGAGCCATTTGATTGCTTCTTGTGCTGACGCACCGAGGGAAACAATACGGGCGATGGCCTGATAATCCCGGGGCGACGGGTATACGCTCCGCCCCTCCTGTGCAGACCTTAATCTGATAAAATGGGCGGCAATGTCGTTAATCGTTTCTTCAGCAGTATGATTTTTTGTTATATCTATTTCTCTCCGGACATTTTTGTCCCGGTGATCCGCCGATATTGTCCGGTCAGTTGCTTCCGGGCGGGTCAATGTCTTTTTCGGCGTGAATCTTTTCGAGTGCTTTACGGAGACGATGAGTCCGTAAGGGGCGCGGACGGTTTTGATATATTCATGCTGTTCCAAAACCTCAAGCCACCGTCTGACGGTTTTTTCGCTGACGGCAAATACATCGGCCATCTCTCTTGCTTTTACGGGCTTATGACCAAGGACGATCCCCCACTTTACACCGTCTTTTACGTGTTCCTTTGTCGTTGTGCTGATGAACCATAAAAACAGCCAAATGGCGGACCCGATTTTGTCATAATGTTCTGAATTCAATAATCCGGAATAGATGAAAAACGGGTAGCTTTTACGACTCATAAGGGACGTCTCCGTTTGTCTTCAGACCTATATAGCGTTCATACTGCAATCGGTTATCAAATCGGAATACCGGTAGTCCGCAAGCGGTAAAAGATATCGAACCGCCTGCTTTTCCTAAACATCTCTGGTCAGCCGGATTGCTGCTGAAACGGATGATTATCGGCTGCATCTCTCACCCTCCCGATCAATTTCTTATCGTATTTTGATACATTTCGTATCCCTACGATGTTGATTATATACGATACCTTTCGTATCATCAAGACCTTTTTGATACTTTTTTTATCATCCCTTTATTTTGATACATTTTGTATCTATAATCATAAGTAACTTAGGGTGTTGAAAAAAGAGAGGTCATTCGGATGATAGGCGGAAGATTAAAGAGTCTCAGAGGAAAGAAAACGCAGGAAGAAGTCGCAAATCATATCGGTGTCTCGCGCGCCAGATATTCTCATTATGAAAACGGCCGATCTGAACCCGATTACGACACGCTGCAAAAGCTTGCGGATTATTTCAAAGTGTCGACTGATTATTTGTTAACCGGAAAAGAACCTTCAGATGAAGACATGTTTGCCGATCCCGACCTGCAGATCGCATATCGGGACATGCAGGACTTTTCTCCGGAAAGCAAGCAGCAGGCAATTGAATTCATTAATTATTTAAAAGAAAAAGAGAAAAACCGCAGGCCGAAAAATAAATAATCCGCTCTTTTCCTTTAAACTGCTTAACGTTCAGCCGATATAAAAGCTGAATGTTTATTTTTAAAAGAAAAGGGAATTGATTCAAAGTCCGATCAGGGCTTTTCTTTCTCGCTTAAAAAAGAACATATGTTCGAAAGGGTGTATTCAATTGGGCGATTTTTTAACACATCTTGAGGAATACGTCAAAAACTTATATTGCCGCATGGGAATGACCGCCCCTCTCCATATTGATATGCAGATGATTGCCAAGGAGCTTGACATTTGGATTCATTTTGAAGATACGCACAGTATGATGCTGAAGCGGGACGGCATGTACAGCATCGTCTTGAATCAAAAAAAGTCACCCGAAGAGCAATGGCAGGATTTTGCGCACGAACTGTGCCATGTGCTGAAGCATACCGGCAACCATTTTCATATGAACAAGCTGTTCAGGGAACTGCAGGAATTTCAGGCCAACCATTTTATGTACCACTTCTGTGTGCCGACCTTTATGCTGTTAAACATGGAGCTTCCCCAACGGAGAAGCCACGCCGTCATTTTAATCGCTGCCGCTTTCCGGGTGACGGCATCATTTGCGGAAAAAAGGCTGGAGCTGTTTGAACGGCGTAAAGCAGGTATTCAATTTCAGAAGCGGCTCGCTTGTCTGTTATCCGACAAGCGGCCGAATGTGTATTATGAAAGCGGACAGACACACTTGCATGCCGCTGAAGAAAAAACGCCGTATTTTATTGAAAATTAGCGATACTCTGCCGGCTTGGAACGCAGCCGGCAGAATGTCATCATTCTCACCGTGCTGCCCGCCACGCACTTCTTGCGCCGCATAGCAGCTCCAGAAAATATAAGAACGGGCCCCCTGTTCATTTATCATAAAAACCGGCCTTCACGGCCTCTACATACCGAAAAAACAGATCGGTTGGCGTATATTTTTCTCCCCGGCAGCCAAAATTGCTGAACAGCGCGTGTCTCTGCGCCGTGCTCACTTCCAATTGCAGCCCCATTTTCCTTTTTGTCCGATTGACAATGTTGCGGGGATTTACACCTGCCAGCCGATCATTCTTCTCTGTCAGCTCGGCATCAAACCCCGCTTCACGCAGCAGATCACAAATCAGTCTTGCTTTTTCCAGATCCGCGCCCCCGACGAGTGTATTTGCCTTTTTCAGATCATGATACCCATGAAAAGCCAATCCGTAATGATGGGCAGTCACTTTTTCTAAAGCCAGGGGTTCGTCAAAGCGTGTGCTTGTCAAGTGGAGAGAACGGTTATCGCACCGCTTCGTTCCTTCAAATAAATAAATTGAGCTTTGGTCAGAAAATGCCCGCACCAGCTCACTGACACCCGGCTCAATCCTGCCGCCGTGGGGAGCGAGGACGATACATTTACTTCCCTCTTTTTCTTCATAAATAATTCTGTATTCCGATTCAGCAGCAGAAAGGGCTGCGAAATTGTCATATCTATCTTTCATGTGTAGCATGCTCTCCTTTTCCAGTCAGCACCAGTTTACTCTACTCATCTGGGAATGGAAACCTTTTTATAGTATGATTTGATAGAATACGTATCAGGGGGGATATATCATGGGGTTCATCAATGGATTGCTGGGCAATGCGTCGACAATATCGACGGCTGAAGCAAAAGCAGAACTGGCTCGTATTCTGCTGGAAGGTGAGAATGTCAATGCCGCATTTAAGCTTGTCCGAGATATCATTGTCTTTACGGATAAGCGTCTTATTCTTGTTGATAAACAGGGACTCACAGGGAAGAAAACGGAGATTCAATCCATTCCGTACAAGAGCATTTCCAGATTCAGCGTAGAAACCGCCGGCCGCTTTGACCTTGATTCAGAGCTGAAAATTTGGATTTCAGGCGCGGAACTTCCCGCTGTCTCAAAGCAGTTTAAAAAAGATGAAAGCATTTATGATATTCAAAAGGCCCTTGCCGCAGTTTGTATGTAAGAAGAAACGGAAGCCCGGGGGGCTTCCGTTTTATTGATTACAGTTTTTCTTCAATTTTCGCCTTCGTTTTCGGGCCGTAAATTCCGTCTGCCGTTAATCCGCTGACGGATTGAAAACGTTTTACGGCATTTGCCGTTTTCGGACCGTAAACGCCGTCCGCCCCATGATTTTTTGCTCCTTTATCGGGATAAAAATAAAGAGCGGATAAAGCGTTTTGCACTTGTTTTACGTTTGTCCCTTTCGTCAGCGGTTTCGTCACTTTGATCACACCGGATGGAAGCGGATAGGAAGACACAGCCTGACTTTTTGAAGAAGAACCCGTCTGAGCGAGCTTGATCACTTGTCCGACTGTAATGTGATTCGGATCTGTGATATGGTTGATGCTTTGCAGCGATTTTACGCTGACACCGTGCGATGCGGCGATTTCCGATAAGGTGTCGCCTTTTTTCACATGGTATTCAGACGCGGAAGAAGAAATAGAGGCTTTTTTCGCCGGCATACTTCCGCTTAATTTCTTTTCAATCTTCGCCTTCACTTCATCCCAGCGGCCTTCAGACAAAATGCGGTGCGGGCAGTACTTTCCGTTCCAGTCCTGATGCTTTCTGATTCTGTCAATCCCCCAGCCCCGTTCTTTCAAAAGCTGCGCCGCGAACGCAATCGCCAGTTCTTCTGCGGCTCTGTACCGTTCGCCGCCTGACTTACTGTAACAGATTTCTATAGCAATCGACTTTCGGTTTCCGGTACCGTTCGTGCCGTCTCCCGAATGCCAGGCATTCCGGTCCAACGGAATTCCCTGGATCACTTCTTTGTCATCAACCGCAAAATGATAGCTCGTTGATTCGCTGTTTCCCGTCATATAGCTGATTTCATTAGCGGCGGATGCGTCGTTTGCCGTGTTATGAATGGTAATATACTCCGGCGTCATCGGATTCGGACATTTTAACGCATATTTATCAGCCGATACGAGCCGTTTTTTCACTTCAATCCCCACTCTTCATCTCTCCTTATGCCTTTTTCATCAATAGGTGGCATTCGTAGGACAGATAACTTGAGCATATAGACCCTGCATTCGGATAAAAATGGAATGGATACGCATGCAAAAAATAAGACCCTTCCAAAGAAGGGTCTTTATGTTATGTTTGGTTGCGCGCGGCAATATGGAATGTGCCGTCCGCTTGGTTTTCCAAATGGCTTTCATGGCCGATCACCTGTGTAAAGCTGAACCCGACAGCAACAAGCAGCAATCCTGACAACAGTTTAGATTTCATATAGACAATCTCCTCTCTGGATTTGTTTTTGGGCGTGCACCATTTTTTCATAAAACGTGAGCGCTTTTTCAGGCTGTCCGTGTTTCATGTAAAATTTGGCAGCGTCATGCGCCAATTCTTCCACATACGGATACAGCATGTGTTCTTCCAGAAAATCAAACGTGTGCCTGACGGATGCGTTATCCATTTCCTTGCCGTATAACGCATGTAAAAATTGGAACAGATTCACAAACAATTCATCATTGTATTCGCGGGCGATACTGAGCCCGAGGCGGTATTGCTTCTCTGCTTCGGCTGTAGTGTTCTGTTTATAAAGAACCTGTGTTAATGAGTAAATAGAATGCGGAAGATTATCGAACTTTTCTGACCTGCAAATGGAAACGGATGTCTCAAAATATTCGGCTGCTTTAGAGAGGTCTCCCATTTTTTCGTAACAGTTTCCGAGATTATATAAGGCTGAACTGATAAGACGGGGATTGCCTTCTTGTTTTGCAAGATCTAAAGCAAGTTCTAAGTGGGGCAATGCTCTTTCTGGATACTGCATGTCATCATAATTCCCTGCAATAACGAATTCACATTGGATTCTGCGGACGTTGTACGTCTCATACGATTGGTACGTTTCAAGGGCTTGAACGGCATAACTCATGGAGACGTAGGTTTGTTTCAGGTTGTAAAATATCTCGGCCATTTTAAAAGCAAACTCAGCTTTCTCGATGTCATCAGAAACGAGTGCAAGGTTTTTTTCAGCCCGTTTGTAATACATCATGGCGTTTAGGAACATTTTCTGTTTAAATTCGTACATTCCTCGAAAAAAATTAAAGTAGTAATCAAGCAGTCCTGTCAGTTTATACTGGTTGCCTTCAATGTCTTCCAATAATTCTGAAAACTCAGGCTGAGAAGGGTCCTCCTTTAAGGGCTTGATGTAATCCAGCATGACACGGTGTCTGAATTCCATTAATGAATAATACAGCAGCAGATCCTGATCTTCTTCCATATCCTCGATCTCTCTCTCTACTTCACGTTTGACGCGCTCCGCCTCAAGGACGTGAAACTGCCGGATATGGGTATACCATTCATTAATTTTGAGCCCGACAAAAGAGGACGGAATAGTCTGCTTCATCCTCAATAAATCCCCCCTTTTGGAATGACCGAGATATGTCATATTTTATCATATTTGCTAGAAAAAGAAGAACGCAAAAAGACCGCAATTGTCGAATTTCGGATATCCGCAACGATTTATCTCCGTCACAAGCTTATTGCTTGTTTCTTCCGTGCCGTTGATATAGCATATCCTTGCAGCTTTTTATTCTGTATTAAATGGGGGTTTTCACATGACAGCACAAAATCAATTGGTCAGCCACTTTCTGTCACATCGAAACGTGACGATTGAGCTGGCGGAAAAAATCAGCCGCGAACATTACGATTACAAGCCGGCAGAGACATCAATGTCCGCTCAGGAACTTGTAAAACACATGGTTTATTCTTTTCTTATGTTTGCAAACGTCATTAACGACGGAAACGCATCAGCCATCCAGAACAAACCGAAAGAAGAAGCAGAAACAGACCTCGTCAAACTGGCTGAAACGTGTACTGAAAAAACGACAGACATCCTGTCACAGCTGACAGAAGAGCAGCTGAACCGCGAAATTGACCTGACCGCCTCTTTCGGCAGAAAAGTGACCGGCGCGGCTCTCCTTCAGCTTGCCATGGAGCATGAAATTCATCATAAAGGCAATCTTTTCGTGTATGTCAGAGAAATGGGCCACACGGAACTTCCGTTTTATCAGCAAAAATCATAATCCGGCCATCCGCCGGTCTGCGACATAACAGCAGGCTGGCGGATTTTTTGTTCTGTATAAAATTTTCCGAAAATTTAATTGATTACCGCCTCTTAATCATATATAATCTGATAAAAATAGTAGGATTATTCAGGAGGCACACAGATGACAGTAAGCATTGTGTTTATGGGTTTCTTTGTCGGAACGCTTGTCGGATTGACGGGTGTGGGAGGAGCGGCGCTTTTGACTCCTTTACTGATCGTTTTGGGGATCAACCCCTCAATCGCCGTCGGCACTGACCTTTTATATAACTCCATCACCAAACTGTTCGGTGTCGTTTCTCATTGGAAGCAGCGCACCGTTCAATTTAAACTTGTCGGTTACTTGGCGCTCGGAAGCATTCCCAGCGCAACAGCCGCCATCGGTGTTCTTCACTTGTTTCCCGCTTTTCACCAGCATCAGGAGCAGATTATCAAACAGGCGCTCGGCTACGTACTGACCCTTGTCGCCATTTCCATTATCGCCCGCCTTTTTTTCGATAAAAAACTGCGGCCGAACCGCTGGCAGCAAAAAACGCTTGAAGAAAAGCGGACACTCATGATACTGATCGGCGTCATTTTCGGCTTCATCGTCGGCCTGACATCTATTGGGTCCGGCTCATTATTTGCGATCGCCATGTTATACCTGTTCAGAATGAAAACGGCAGAAGTGGTGGGAACGGATATCGCACATGCCTTTCTGCTCGTAACTGCTGCCGGTCTGTTAAACGCAAGCTTCGGAAGCGTCGATTACCTGCTTGTATTGAATCTGTTGATCGGCTCTGTGCCGGGTGTGCTTCTCGGCAGCTTCTTTTCGCCGAAATTCTCACCGCGCCCCCTGCAGTTTGTGATGGCGGCGATTATTTTAATCAGCGGAATAAAACTAATATAAAAAAGCGTCCTTTACAGGATCGCTTTTTCGTTTAGGAAATCCCCCAATGAGCACCTCTATAAAAGTTCAATACTACCCTACACTTATTAAAATATAAACAGCAAACACAACAATGTACACCAGAAATGATCCAGCCATAAATTTTACGGGTTTTCTTGAGAAGTTTAATACTCCTCTTAATCCGTCATTCAAAATCATTCCGAAAAATGTCACCAGTGTAACTCCTAAAGCGAGCATTGAAATCACAAAAATAACCTGTTCCATGTCAAATCATCCTCTATTTACATTCTATTTTTTCAAATATGCCTATTAGTCTGGGAAAAAGATAAGACTATTGCGACCTGACATTTTCATTATTGGAAATGAAACGTTACCAAGTTCATAGCAGCAGAAATAATGTCGCTATTAATCGCTTGCCGGACTGAAGTTGGAGGAAATATGCCTAAAAGAACTTTAAGCAGTGTCGTTTTTCCTGCACCGTTGGGACCTAATAAACGCATCATTCCTTTCCGTCTTGTTCTGTTTATAATATAAACTTACGAGGTTAAAACGAAGTTATACTCAAGGTTAATTTACGTTTAAATTTCTCAACATAAAAAATACGTGAAGCCTCTACGGCTTCACGTATTCACTGCTGTTTTGATAAATCATAAAAACCGTTCCGTTTTGATTGCTCTTTATTTTATGTTCAAGTCCCATTTGTTTAAGCATCATATTAATGATTGATAAGCCAATCCCAGCGCCTTTTCTTTCAGATTTATTATTCATTCCCGGGCCCCTATCCTCAATGATGATTACGGATTTGTTTTCAATTAGCTTTGTTTGTACTGAAACGTATTTTCCTGAATGAGCATGGCGCAAAATATTTTGAAAAATGTTATCCAAAATTCTTTTCAGCCAAGTTTCGTCTATTTCCCATACGATGTTTTCCTTCAGATCAATATCTATTGTAAAGTGCTCTTTCTCAAAAATCGGATACCAAGCTGTTAACGAAGAACGTATAATCTTTAATATGTCACAACTCTTTTTATGAAGCGGCAATTTACCTGCGGCAAGAAGAGAAAATGATGACAAATTGTCAATCAGTTCCCCCATAAACGTTATTTTATCGTTTATGATGCCTAAAGAATGCTTTCCATTTTCACTGTTTACTTCATTCTTTAACGTAAATGTATGCCCTCTTATAACCGTAAGAGGGGTCCTTAAATCATGAGATAAATCAGCAATCAAGTTTTTGCGGATTTCACCTTCTTTGCGCTCTTTTTGTCTGCTGTTCCTTAGTTCTTCAACCATCTGGTTGAATGAATATTCCACTTGACCCAGTTCATCCTTCTGTTTAACTGTTACAAATTCCGGTATGCCGTCATTATCTTGTTTTTTCATATGATTCCCCAAAGAAATTAACCTTTTCTGTATTTTCGCAAAAAACATCCATGAATTAATGACAAAAAGTGAACAGACAAAAATCAAGGCGATAAACCATATATAGGAATACTTAGCCCTCATAACCTCCCATTGAGATCCTATAATTGAGCGCGGAGTTTCTAAAAATGCATATCCGCTGTCTTCACTCCCATTTACATAAGCGCTCAGCAATAAATATTTCTTTTGGTTTTGTTCCATCATTTTAATTAATTCGCTAACGTGAATAACCTCACCCTTTTTGGCCAACCGCTCTGAGTTCGAAAAAAGCACCTTTCCCTTATCATTTATCCATACGATATCAGAGTGTTTATATTGCTTCATGTGCGGGAAAGCAGACGCAATTTCCCGATTGGATTTCCCTGAAAAATCTTCCACATCAGACTTCCAATCACTTTCCAATTTGTTTGGTTCATAGTGTACTTGCCCCTGGTGATCAATCATGTATGTTAATGTGACATAGTATAGAAAATTCACGCCTAAAAAGGCTATCGGAAAAAACAAAATTGAGGCAACGATATTAATAAGGTATTTTGTTGATAATTTCATTGTTTAATCCTGTATCCAATCCCTCTGATTGTTTCAAGAATTTCCGGCTCATTTGGATTGATCTCGATTTTTTGCCGTAAATGCCGGATATGTACCATCAACGTCTTATCCCCTTCGATATAAGGCTGTTCCCAAATATTTTCATAAATTTGTTCCTTTGTTAATATTTGATTGGGATGTCTAAGCAAAAGCAAAAAAATCCTTAACTGCTTGTCAGTTAAAAATATTTCCTCATGACTTTGATGATTTAAAATTCTTTTTTCTTTCAAGTGAACACTTAAGTGTTTCAGCTTCAATTCATGAATGGCAGTCTTGTCAAATCTTCTTAATAATACTTCGATTCGTGCGGCAAGTTCATCGGGATGAAAGGGCTTTGTCACGTAATCATCCGCAAATCCTAAGCCTTTCAGTTTATCTTCCAGACCCGTTCTGGCTGTTAAAAGCAAGAGTGGGATCTGCGGATGTGTTTTTTTCATCCTTTGACCGATTGTAAATCCATCTAAACCGGGCATCATAATATCAAGCACGATCAGATCTGCCTTTTCTATATATGTTTCGTAATTATACGAAGAAGTGAGCCAGATCATCATATAGCCCCGATCTTCTAAGTCATCCTTTACAAATTGTCCAATTTCTTGATCATCTTCAATGTATAAAATGTTATTCATTAGGACCCCCTCTGAAATATGTGACTGAAAATCAATCTTCCATAATAATGATATATATTATAAAAATCTCCTTTATGTAAGGCACCATTCCATTATTATAACTTATAGATATTCACAATAATCAAAGGGCAAAACGATAAATCAACGGCGAAAAGGCGGTCTGTTGTCAGATCGCCTTTTCCCTTATAACGTCACACCGGACTTAAAGATTGCAAGCTCCCGAAAATCGTTTTTTTCGTTATTGACAAATTCTCCGCTTGCAACTTTAATAATGTATTGAATAAAATCTCTCACAATGTGATCTTCTGTTGTTTGGTCTTCCGCCAATCTGCCCGCGTTGTAATCAATCCAATGAGGCTTTGATTGAAATAAATCGGTATTTGTTGATACTTTCACAGTCGGGACAAATGTGCCGAACGGCGTGCCTCTTCCGGTTGTAAACAAAACGATGTGACAGCCCGCCGCGGCGAGCGCTGAAGAAGCGATTAAATCATTGCCGGGCGCACTGAGCAGTGTCAATCCCTTTGTCTTCAGTGTTTCACCGTATGTCAGCACATCAGAAACCGGTGAAAGACCGGCTTTTTGGGTGCAGCCGAGCGACTTGTCTTCGAGCGTTGAAATGCCGCCTTCCTTATTCCCTGGTGACGGGTTTTCATAAATCGGCTGCTCGTGCTTCATAAAATATTGCTTGAAATCATTGATCAATCGGACTGTTTTATGAAACACTTCTTCACTCGCCGCACGCTGCATGAGAATCGTCTCAGCGCCGAACATCTCAGGCACCTCCGTTAAGACCGTGCTCCCTCCCTGTGCAATCAAGTAATCTGAAAATCTCCCTAATAAAGGGTTTGCGGTGATGCCGGAAAAACCGTCCGACCCGCCGCATTTCAATCCGATGCTCAATTCTGACAGCGGAATCTCCTCACGTTTATCTCCCTTTGCCGCAAGGTGTATCTCTTTAAGAAGCGCAGTACCCGCTTCAATTTCATCTGTGACAGCTTGTGATTCGAGAAATTTCACCCGATCTCCATTCACTTCAGAAAGCGTTTCCTTAATCGCCGCAAGCTCATTATTTTCACAGCCGAGCCCTAAAACCAGCACACCGCCAGCATTTGGATGACGGATGGCGTTCATCAGCATTTGTTTCGTATTCTCATGATCATCGCCAAGCTGGGAGCAGCCGTATTGGTGCGTTAAAACCAGCACATTGTCAAAGGGCGCAATGTCTTTCGCCTCTTTTACGAAGCGCTGCAGGATTTTCTCAGCGACGCCGTTTACGCAGCCGACTGTAGGCACGATCCACAGTTCATTCCGGACGCCGGATGTACCATTTTCTCTTCTGTAGCCTTTAAATGTCCGGTTCTCATTTGTAAAAGGATTGTCCTCGAAGCGCGGTGAATACGTGTATTCTTGCACATCGGATAAATTCGTTTGCAGATTATGGGTATGAATATGCTCGCCGGCCGAAATCCGCCTTGTCGCACGCCCGATTGAAAAACCGTATTTAATGATGCTGCCGTTTTCTTCAATGGTTTGCAGCGCGATTTTATGCCCCCGCTTTACAGGGTCCTTCACTTCAATCGTCAGTCCGTCTGTATGCAGCCGCTCCCCTTTGTTAAAATGGCGCATGGCGAGAAGCACGTTATCGTTTTTATGGATTTTTATGACCTCTTTCATTTCACTTCCCCCTTTTTTTCCGCAGCATTCATGTAACGCATGCTTCATACCCCGCTTATGAATGACAGACAGAAAAAAAGCCGTTCGTTCAGTCAGCCCCGGAAGATGATTCAGATTCTTCCCCCACAATCGCTCTTCTCCTAATATGGCAGATGCCGCTTGAAACATATCATCTTTGCAACGGGACCGCGCCATTTGAAAACGGTTAAGAACCTCCTCGCCGTCTGCCGGTTTGTTCGGTCCGTTCCAGTATGAATAGATCATGGCGCTGAACGAAAATACCAGCTTCTCAGGTAGCCGGCCCTCCTGTTCGATATAAGCCTTCAGCGTCGGCAGATTTCTTGTTTTGAATTTCGCCGCGGCGTTAAGGGTAATGCTTTGCAGATAATGGTGGATATAAGGGTTTTTAAACCGCTGTAACACATCTGCCGCGTATTGGGTGACACCCTCCATTTGCAGCACAGGGAGGATTTCTTCATTGATCAGCTCTTCGATGAATCTGCCCGTCACCTCGTGCTCAGCCGCTTCCCGGACGGTTTGCAGTCCGTATAGTAAAGCCACTGGCGCCAATGCCGTGTGAGCGCCGTTTAAGATTCTCACCTTTTTTGTCCTGTAAGACGTAAGGTCAGACGTGATCAGTGCGTTCAGCCCGGCCTCAGCAAAAGGAAGCTCATTCTGAAGCTGTTCCGGCCCTTCTATCACCCACAAATAATAATGCTCACCAACCACAAGCAGACGGTCTTCGTATCCGAGAAAATCGGTAAGTTCTTCCGCGGTATCAACAGGAAATCCGGGAACAATCCGATCCACGAGGGTATTGCAGAAGATGTTCGCGTCATGAATCCATTGAGTAAAATCAGGTTCCAGCTCCCACAGCCCGGCATATTGAAGCACGGCCGCCTTCAGTTTCCGTCCGTTTTCTTCGACCAGTTCACATGGAAGCACAATGCACCCTTTCTCGGCGTCACCCGCAAATGCCTTATAGCGGAAATAAAGGAACGCCGCTAATTTCCCGGGGAATGTTTTTTGAGGTCTATCCTCAAGCCGGTCGCCTTTCTCAAACGTAATTCCCGCTTCTGTCGTATTGGAAATGATAAAACGAAGCTCCTCTTGTGCTGCCAGCCGTTTAAAGGAATCATAGTCAGAAAAAAGATCAATGCCGCGGCTGATGGATTTGACGATCATGTGTTCTTCAGCCGGTTTTCCGTCCTTTATCCCCTGCAAAAAAAGCGTGAATAAACCGTCCTGCTCGTTTAAACGTTTGATTTTCTCAGAGCCTCTCGGCTGTACGGCGACAACGCTTCCGTTAAAATCCGTCAATTGATTCAATTGATCGATCTGCCAGTCAGCGAAAGCCCGCAAAAAGTTGCCTTCACCGAACTGAAGGACTTTTTCAGGATATTGAATGTATTCGCCGCACATCTTTTTATTCAGCTGCTGCAAGCTGTCCACCTCCTTCTGTATTTATGCACACGTTAACATTTATCCGCGTGAAAACCCGGATAATCAGACGGGCCGTTATGTGAGGTTTTTAATTGAATCTCTTATCATCACCTCGGTGTTTTCGTATATTTTTTCCGCCGCCGTATCCGGGTCGGCGATTAGCGCCAAAATCTTCTCTGCGCCGAGAATGCTGATGTTTTCAACCGGGCGTTTTACTGTCGAAAGCCTCGGCGTCATGTATTGGGAAATGCCGATGTCATCAAACCCGATAACGGATATATCTTCCGGAACGTTCAGGCCTTTGGCGAAAATGGCGTTCATCGCCCCGATCGCCATATCATCGTTTGAACAAAAAACAGCCGTAGGCGGTGATTGAAGCGCCAAGAGTTTTTCCATCGCCTGACTGCCGCTTTCCATATCATAGCGGCCTTTTACACTGTATTCATGCTTAATCGGGATAGAATGATCAATTAAAGATGTCAAATAGCCTTCTTTCCGCTGAGAAGTTGACCTGAATCCTTCCTTTCCCTCAATGATCGCGATATCTCTGTGTCCGTTTGCGATCAGGCAGTCGACCGCCTGTCTGGAGCCCTCTTTATCGTTTGACAGGATATTCGTGATACTCCGGTCATCAATGTCCCTGTTCAGCACGACAAGCGGGATGTTTTTCTCGCGGATATGATAAATAAATGAATTATCACTGTCGCTTTGGCTCATTAAAATGATTCCGTCATATCTCATGGGCGTAATGGTTTCAAAGCTTTTCAGGTCGTCAATCGCGCGGACGAACAAATTGTATTCCTCACTGATTGTGCGGTTTACACCTTTGATGGTATCGGAAAAAAAGCTGTGTGAGGTTCCGTTTGTGATGCTTGTAAAAAACAGTCCGATCGTATGGGACTTTTGCATGGCAAGGCTTTTTGCATTTACATTCGGTGTGTAATTCAGCTGTGAAGCGAGCTCTAATATTTTCTGTTTTGTATGCTCTTTAATGTAGGGGCTGCCGTTAAGTGCCCGGGATACGGTTGTGTGGGATACGTTGGCGAGTTTTGCGATATCTTTTATGGTTACCATCGTTTTTCCTTTCTTTCTGTATGCTGTCATTTATTTCTATTGTACCATTAACGGACAGTCCATAAAATCACTAAAGTTGAGGTTTTGCATGATGTAAGTCCTGAACGAGCTCGGCATGCTGCCGGTCCGTCAGTTTATACATTAAACCGATAATCAGCATGGCGCACGCTAAAGCGAAAGCCGGGTACAGCAGCAGAAGCCCTTTAATCCCGATCAGCGTGCCTTTTGTCTGAGATGCATTCGGGATATAGCCGATAACGCTCAGCCCGATGCCTGAAAGAAAACCTGATAAAGATTGGGCGAGTTTTCTGGAGAAGTTGAAAAGCGAATATGTCGTCGCCTCCTTCCGTTCACCCGTCTTCCATTCTCCGTAATCAATAATGTCCGACACAAGCGCCCACGTAATGCCGTTTGGTATGCTGATCCCGATAAAAGCAATGCTCGCTAACGCCGTAAAGATATATACATTTGACGGCAGACAGAAATTCAGCGCATCAGCCGCGGCGCTGACGGCAAAACCGATCATCACCGTTTGCTTTTTTCCGAAACGTTTGACGAGTTTCGGCATAAACAAAACACCTAAAAATGAAGAACCGATGATGATAAAACTCATGTAGGACATCAGCTCCGCATTGTTGAGATTGTACTGGGCGAAGTAAACAAGCATAGCGGATTTAATGTTATATGCCGATATTGAGAAAATCGTCATGAAAACGACGGTCAGAAGCGGTTTGTTGCCGATAAAGCATTTGAAAACCGACATGACGGACAGCTTTTCTTTCGGCGCTTCACGGACGATAATTCTTTCTTTGCAGTTTCGGTAGCAGATCATAAATCCCGCGATTCCGATTACGGCCATCATTCCCATGACTGCCGGGTAGCCGATGTGAACGTTATCAAAATGAACAAGAATCGGGATGACGATGACACTTGTAATGAGCAGCGCGCCGAGGGAGCCGATCTGGCGGAACGCGGAAAGCGCCGTTCTGTCCTCCGCATCCTGTGTAATGGCCGCGCCGAGGGAGCCGTACGGAATATTGACGAAAGAATAAGCGACCCCCCACAACATGTAAGAAGCATAGGCGTACACAAGCTTCCAGGTGACGCTCACGTCCGGTGACACAAAAATCAATACGGTCATGACCGCAAGAATAATACTTCCGAATAATAAGTACGGCCTGAATTTCCCCCGGGGTCCGATCTTTTTTCTGTAGTCAATGGCCGAGCCGACAATCGGATCAGTCACAGCCGCAAACAGCTTGCTGACCAAAAAAATACTGCCGGCGAACGCTGCCGGAATGCCTGCGACATCTGTGAAAAACTTCAGCAAATAGATCTGCCCGAGATCAAACATAAATCCGTTACCAAAATCTCCAAAACCATAGGATACTTTTTCTTTCAGACTCAGCTTATGCTCCTTCACTTTTGCGGCAGGTGCTGTCACGACAGGCACATTACTCATAGGCCACCTCTTTCATTCCATTTTTAAAAGCGGAAATATTCCTCAGCATTCCGGTAACAAATTCCCTCGACAATCCTTCCTAAAAGCTCCATATCGTAAGGCGCTTCGCCTTGTTCCGCCCAGCCGCCGATCAGCGTGCAGACAAGCCGCCTGAAGTATTCATGGCGGGGGTAGGAGAGGAAACTTCTTGAATCCGTCAGCATCCCGATAAAACGGCTGAACAGGCCCATATTTGATAACGCTTTCATTTGCTGGAGCATTCCATCTTTCGTGTCATTGAACCACCAGGCTGTGCCGAATTGAATTTTCCCCGGTGTTTTCCCATCCTGAAAGCTGTTGATCATGCTGGCGATAATATAGTTGTCATTCGGATTCAAAGAATACAAAATCGTTTTAGGCAATTGCCGCTTTTTTTCGGCGGAATCTAACAGCCGGGCAAGCGGCTTTGCGATACGTTCATCATTAATTGAGTCATATCCCGTATCAGGGCCGAGGCTGCTGAACTTATTTGTATTGGTATTTCTTAACGCGTTAATATGGAACTGCATCGCCCAGTCCAATTCTGCGTAAAGACCGCAAAGATATTGCAGCGTCCGTGTTCTGAATTTCTTTTCATCTTCAAAAGATACATGCTCTCCGCTTAATCCGGCGGCAAAAATCCGGGCCGCTTCCTCTTCGGTCGTCTCGGCATAAACCATTTGATCTAACGCATGATCCGACACTCTTCCCCCGGCATTGTGAAAAAAGCGGACGCGGGATTCTAACGCATCTAAATACGATTGGTAGGTGGTGACAGCTATTCCGGAAGCGCTCTCCAGCGAACGGACCCAATCGGCAAAACCCGGGCTGCTGATGTCCAGTCCTTTGTCAGGCCGAAATCCGGGCAGCACTTGCACCGGAAAATCACTTTCTTTCAACAGTTCGTGGTATGTCAGCGCATCGGCAGGATCGTCGGTTGTGCAAATGACTTTAACATTTGATTTCAGAATGAGATCCCTTGCGCCAAACCCGTCTCCCTGCAGGAGCTCATTCGTTTTTTTCCAAATTGCCGCAGCCGTTTTTTCATTCAATACGTCATAAATGCCGAACCAGCGCTGCAGCTCTAAATGCGTCCAGCTGTACAGCGGATTGCCTATCGCCATCGGCACCGTTTTTGCCCAGGCGAAAAACTTCTCTTCATCTGAAGCGTTTCCGGTAATGCAGCGCTCTTCAATGCCGTTGGCCCTCATGATCCGCCACTTGTAGTGGTCACCGTAAAGCCATGCCTCCGTAATCGTTGCGAAGGTTTTATTTTCATAGATTTCCTTTGGGCTTAAGTGACAGTGATAATCAATGATCGGCATGTTTTCAGCGTATTCCCGGTACAGCTTTACGGCCGTTGTACTATCCAGTAAAAAATCATCACCCATAAAAGCTTTCACACTTTCATCCTCCCTCTTAAAAATGTTAACGTTAACAAAATGGTTCTTTTTTATTTTAGCTTCCTCTTTCTCACATATCAATCATTTTTATTTTTTTTTCAGAAAATTGTATCCGTTTACATTTTCATACAAAAAAAAGACACTGCCGAGAAAGTCCGGCAATGTCTTCTGTGTGATCTTAAGGATTAGTAAGCGAGGCTGAATAATCCTTTGATATGTGTTAAATAACGTACGTTACTTGCTTCTTTCATTAAAGATGCCGGAAGACCTTTTAGCGGAGTAGAGTTCGCTCCGATGATGGCAACCGCGTCTTTACGTCCGAGGCTTGCAAGCGTACCTGAGTTTACAGGCTTGAATGTTTCAAGCGTTTTTCCTTCTAAGTAAGCGAACAGGTTGTAACCGACAAGCTCACCCATCTGCCAAGCGATTTGCGCTGTCGGCGGGTACGGACGGCCGTCCGGCGCAAAGTATACTGCGCTGTCTCCGACAACGAATACATCTTCATGAGAAGTAGATTGTAAGAAATCGTTAACCGTCGCACGGCCGCGGTTCACTTCAAGGCCGGATTCGCCGACTAACGGGTTGCCTTGTACGCCGCCTGTCCATACAAATGTGTTGGCAACGACTTTTGAACCGTCTTTCAGATCAATAACGTTTCCTTCAACATTTGTAACAGGAAGACCTGTTAAGAACTCAACGCCGCGTTTTTCAAGACTTTTTGTCGCGCGTTCGATAAGGTCATCAGGAAGAACAGGAAGAATTTTCGGACCTGCTTCTACTAATTTCAGTTTGATTTCTTTCGGATCTACGCCGTATTTTTTCGTAAGGTTCGGCATGATGTCAGCAAGCTCACCGACAAGCTCAACGCCTGTTAAGCCGCCGCCGCCGATAAGGATCGTTGCATCAGCTTCGTTTTTCGTTTTAGAGTATTCACGCACACGGTCTTCCACGTGTTTGTATACTTTGTTGGCATCAGCAGCAGATTTCAGCACCATGCTGTTTTCTTCGAGTCCAGGAATGCCGAAATAAGCCGTAACAGAACCAAGTCCGACAACAAGCGCGTCATAAGTCAGCTTAGAACCGTCAGAAAGGGCAACTTCTTTCTTATCAACTGAGAAAGAATTGACTTCTGCGATTTTAATGTCGACGTCTTTTCCTTTCAGAAGTTTTTCAAGCGGCATAGCAACAGCCTGTTCAGACACGTTGCCGGCTGCAAGGCGGTGCAGTTCCGTAATGATTTGGTGAGTCGGGTATTTGTTCACAACGGTTACGCGTGCTTCATCTTTACTGTAATGTTTGCGAACGGTTAAAGCAGAAAGAACTCCGCCGTAACCAGCGCCTAAAATGACAATATGTTTTGACATCGTATATCCTCCGTCCTTTATATCAATTTGAATCTGAGATTATTTTTGTTTTTCGTTCATGATTTCAAGATAGCTGTTAGCAAAACGGAACAGCTTTTGAGCTTGAGGATCTTTCAGCATGCGCAGCAGGCCGAAAAGTCCGATCGTTTCATTGCTTGCATCCGCGCGGTCTTTTGCTTCGATCGCAGTAGCCGCCACTTCTTTCGCTGTTTCTTTCACCGGCTCAAGAATTTCTGTAAGCGCACCCACTGTATCGCTCTTCAATACTTCGTCTGTCGCTACAGACTGTGCAAAATCATAAGACTTCGTTAAAATATTTACTAACTCAGTCAGTTTTGGAAGCTGATCCACTAAAACAGTCAGTGATTCTTGAACTTCAGGTTTTAGCAGCTGATCAATAAGATCGCGTTGGCCTTGGCTGACAGATGCATTTGTTTGATCGATTGTTTCTGGCATATCCGATTCTCCTTTACTATAAGCAGTATGCTGATTTTTTTGGAAAGGGTAGCCTTTCCCCCTTCATGCAGAAAAGCATGAAAAAGCAAGATTGTGAATTCATGCACAATCATTTACAAAAATAAATGTTTACTACCCAGTTTTTCACTTTGCCATATCCAGTATTATTTTTATATCAACAAAAACAATTGAATAAGTCAAAATTTCTTTTTCCTCTCTGAAAATAGCAAACATAAAAAACCCCAATTTGATTTACTCTTATATAATAACACTTTTTGAACAAAATTTGAACGTGAATTGTTTCGTTTATGAAATTATTTATATGGCGGGGGTGTAATAACGTTTCTTTTAGGCTATTTTTTTACAGACCATCCGCTTTTCCCCTGTCATTTTTCCCACAATTTTAATAGCGGGCCCGTTTTTCCCGTAAAGGGGTCGCATTCCGGGAGGGGGACACGGCTGGTTTCTTCTGAAGTTCTATCATTTTTCTCCGTTTTTGTATCGTACTGCCGGCCGCCCGGATAAGCCCCGATCACGGTAAAATCAAAACTGCCCGACAGTTTTTTATGTCCGGTGCCGGCCGGAATGACCGCTGCGTCCCCCGTTTGAAGAACGGCATCCGCTCCTTGTTCCCCGCCGAACCTCAAAACCGCGTTTCCTTTTACCGCGACAAGAACTTCGTGCGTGGTGCTGTGAAAATGGTGATACGGAAATACTCCGCCCGTCCAGCTGTTCGACCAATCGTGCCGGCTGAGGACGGACTCTGCTTTCTGCACCGTTTCTTCATTAAATACCGCTTTATAAATAACAAGCGGAAGATTCGGGTTATTCGGAATGCGGCCGTCATCTTCAAAATAAAGCACTTGAATATCCTCTTTCTGCATTGTTTTCACCTCCGTATATGTCTGTTTCCCATTCATCATTTGTTAAAACGCTATTTTCTCATATTCCATTGCGAAGCCTGCCGGTGAATAGTATAGTATAAAAAAATATGTGTCAAAATGAGGGATTTAATGAAAGCCATCGTGATCGGAATATTGGCATCTCTGTTTTTTGCAGTCACATTTATTTTAAACAGGGCGATGGAGCTTTCCGGCGGAAGCTGGATGTGGAGCTCTTCCCTGCGTTTTCTTTTTATGGTTCCGTTTTTATTTTTGATCGTTTATGCGAAAGGAAAATGGGCGCCGCTCTGGCATGAAATCCGGAAAAAACCGTTTTTTTGGCTGAAGTGGAGTTTTACCGGGTTCGTGCTTTTTTATGCCCCGATTACGTTTGCGGCGGCATATGGGCCGGGCTGGCTGATCGCCGGCACGTGGCAGATTACAATTGTCGCGGGTGTGCTTCTGTCGCCGTTTTTCTACGAAACAAAAAATTCACCGGCGGGCCCGGTTTCCGTCAGACAAAAGATCCCGCTGATTTCGCTGGTTACTTCCGTCATCATCCTGATCGGAGCCGGTCTGATTCAGCTTCAGCATGCGGGTTCTCTGTCCGGCCGCACGATACTATTCAGCGTGGTGCCGGTCGTCATCGCCGCTTTTGCCTATCCGCTCGGCAACCGCAAAATGCTGGAACAATACGGCGGAAAACTCGATACATTTCAGCGGGTGCTCGGCATGACGCTCGCAAGCCTTCCGTTTTGGCTTTTGATCGCCGCTTTCGGCTGGCATAGAGACGGGCTTCCGTCAATGGGACAGACATTCCAATCCTTTATCGTCGCACTCAGCTCTGGCGTTATCGCAACAGTATTATTTTTCCGCGCCACCGATATGGTGAGGAATGAGCCGCAGAAGCTCGCTGCTGTTGAAGCGACGCAGTCCGGAGAGGTTCTTTTTGCACTGATCGGCGAAATCGTCTTTTTATCCGCGGCGTTTCCGTCACTTCTTTCATTTGCCGGACTGTTCATTATTATTGCGGGAATGGTCATGCATACATTCGCTTCCCGGCAGACAGACCAGAAAACGGCTGAGCAAACGTCAGCCAATCTCACCGGTTCCTGATTTTTTTACGAAAGGTGTCCTCCTGTATGAAAGAAGAAATTCCGGCAATATCTTTTCTGTCAGCCGGCAAACGCTTTGAACAAAACAATACGTCCTTTGATGTCCTCAGCCGTGTAACCGGACATATTCAAAAAGGTTCTATCACGGCGTTGATAGGGCCTTCCGGCGCGGGAAAAAGCACATTGCTGTCACTGTGCAATCTGATGAATACACCTGATGAAGGGGAAGTGCTTGTATTCGGAAAAGAAATAAGACACTGGGACATCAGAGAGCTCAGAAAAACCGCGGGCCTAGCATTTCAATCAGCTCCCGTCCTCGAGGGAACGGTGCGGGACAACCTTCTGCTCGCAGAAAAACTCCACGGGGCACAGCACTATACGCCTGAAGAGCTCGCAGTTTTTACAGACCTTCCGCGCGTGCTTCTGGATCGGAATGCAAAAGAATTATCCGGAGGTCAGCGGCAGAAGCTCTCATTAGCGCGAACTCTCGCCGGACTGCCGTCCATCCTGCTGCTGGATGAAATCACATCGGCGCTGGACCCGTCATCCGTTCTCATCATTGAGAAACTGATTACGAAACTCCATCGGCAAAAACAGCTGACGGTCCTGTGGATCACCCATAACCTTGAACAAGCGGAACGGTTATCCGATACGGTATGGTTTATGGCTGAGGGTCGGCTTTTAGAGACCGCGGAAACGAAAACGTTCTTTAAGGAACCGAAACACGAAAAGGCCCGGGCGCTTTTACAAGGGAGCGGGTGCTGATATGAATGATCTTTCTCTATTATTGACAAGTATATTTGTCATTATCGCTTTATTCCTGTCTAAATCTTTTAAAGCCGGCGTCGAAAAGGATATGATCGTCGCAACCGTCAGGGCCGTCATTCAGCTTCTCATCATCGGCTATGTGCTGTCGCTGATTTTTCGCGGTGATCACCCGATATTTATCATATTAATGGTGCTTCTCATGCTCACGGCCGCTTCGCACAATGTCTCCAAACGGAAAAAAATGCGGATCGGCTCATTTTGGCGCGTTTTTCTGACACTGGCGATCGCGGAAACCGTGACGCAGGGACTTTTACTGACCCTTCACATCATTCCGTTCACTTCAAGATATGTCATTCCGATAAGCGGCATGGTCATCGGAAACTCCATGGTGCTCTCAAGCCTGTTTTTAAACAAGCTCAGTTCGGAAGCGGATCTGCGGAAAGAAGAAATCCAGCTGATTCTCTCTCTCGGAGGAACGCCTAAGCAGGCCGTCCGGCAGATATTGACGTCCAGTATGAAGCTCAGTATGATCCCGACGCTTGAAAGCCAGAAAACATTGGGTCTCGTTCAGCTTCCCGGCATGATGACGGGGCAGATTTTAGCGGGGGCTGATCCGGTACAGGCGGTGCGCTTTCAGCTGCTGATCGTTTTTACAACGATGGCCTCCGCTCTTCTTACATGTATCATACTCAGCGCCTTGACATATCCTTCCCTTTTCACGGAACACTGGCAATTAAAAAAATTCAGCAGGGAAGCGTAGGCTTTTTCCCTGCTGAATGATTATTTATGACAAGGTCAGAGATTCATAGTAACGGGATAATTCAATAATCATCGCTCCCATCCGCTCAATGTCCGGAGCAAGGACCCTCTTTACCCCTTCATCCCGGATCGCTTCAGCCGTCACTTTGCCGACTGCGGCGGCAAGCACTTGTTTTTCGAATGCCTGCTGCAATTCTTTTGTGATCCCTTTTTCTTTTGCATAATCAAAGAGAGAACGCACTTGAATGGCTGTCGTAAAACATACGGCATCGACCTCTCCGTTTAACAGCTCTGCCAGCAGTTTATCGACCGTCTCCCTTTCAGGCGGAATATGCTGATACGGCAGAACAGGGAATACCTCCGCTCCGTTTTTCTCAAGGAACTCCATTAAGACCGGCGCTTTTTCGCCATGAAGCTGTATCATGACTTTTTTGTCTTTAAAGTCAAATCGTTCCAAGGAGCGGATCAGCCCTCTTGTTGTACCGTCTTCATCTGAGGCATGCGGCGTGATGCCGAGCTTTTTTAAGGCCGCATATGTTTTATAGCCTCTGCAGCCGATTTTCGCTTCATGAACGGCCGCTAAAAATTCTTCTTTCAGACCGATTTTTTCCGATACCGACAATAACGTTTCCGTACCGATGCCTGTGGTGAATATCACCCAGTCGGCTTTTTGCCCGGCAAATGTTCTTACGTCGGGTTCCATTTGATCCTCCGCCAGGTATACGGTTCCTTGGAGGGAACGGACGACCGCCGTTCCGCCCTGCTTTTCTATTAATCTTGTGATCTCTTCTGTTTTCCGCGAACCGCCGATGGCAATCCGTTTCCCGTTCAATCCTTTTCCCATTGCTGTTTTCTTCTTCCCTTCAGATGCCGGGCGCCCTATGGCAGGCCGTCATTTATTTCTATTATTGTTACGCAATCAGCCGGGAAAATCAAGCTATGCTCCCGTTGAATCCCCCGTGCAGTTGCTGTATCATTAACCGGGCAGAACGATTTGATTCGCGGAGGGATTTTCAATCATGGAAACAAAAAAAGAGTTCGAGACAAAAGGATACGATACTTCGGTCATTTATGAGTTCAATGAATATCCTGATGTTCACAGCGGCCGATGTGACAATTGCGACTACACGCTGTTTAAAAGCTCAGTGAAGGGCGGAAAATTTTTGAGGGAATGCCGGAGATGCGGCATGAAGAAAAACATATAACAAAACAGGCAGCCGTCTTCCGGTGCGCTGCCTGTTTCTCAATCAATTTTCGACGGCCGCCTTTTTCAAAAATTCTTCAATGGCACAAACAGCCTGTTTGGGGCCGCCGGTTTCTTCTATTTTCTGCTGCATGCTTTTCACGCGGCTGAGGATGTTTTTATCGCCGTATACGTTTTGAACGTCTTTTTGCAAACGGGCCACAGTGACTTCTTTCGGCGGCAGATGCACGCCAAGCCCCAATTCATCCACACGCTTTGCGGTGACCTCTTGTTCGTGCATTTGCGGAACGACAACGAGCGGGACACCCGCATTCATCGCTTCCATTGTACTGTTCATCCCGCCGTGAGATACGAACAGCTTTGCTTTCTCCAGCACATCAAGCTGAGGAACGTGCTGGCGGATGATAAAGTGATCGGGGACATCCGAAAAACTTTCCGGATCAATTGTTGTGCCGACTGACATAATAACCCGCCAGTCCGAGCCCCGAAACGCGTCAATACACATCTGGTAAAATTCAGGCCAGGCGTTAAACGCCGTTCCCAGTGAGATGAGCATAAGCGGACGGTCATCGGCTGCATCAATTTCCAGACTTCCCGTATTTGTGCGTTCTCCAAGAGACGGACCCGCAAAACAGAATCGTTCATCAAAGGTTTCCTGTTTCGGCTGAAAGGCCCTTGGCATAAAGACAATATTCAGTTTTTCAGGCATAAAAAATTCTTCCATTGTCATCCGTTTCAATTGTTCATTTTCAATCTGCTCCTGGTATTCTTCTATCGCCTGTTTGGCCGCTTCCAGTGTTTCTTCGTCTCTTCCTAATTGAAAATACTCATTCATTGCATAGCTCGGGCAGAACTTTACGGCCGGGATGCCGCCATTATCCGCAAACAATTTTCCGGCAAGAGCTAAAAAATCAAACAGGACGATGTCAGGAAGGTCGTCTTTGTACAGCTCTTCCAGCTGCGGAAGCACTTCAACCGCTTCTTGCAGAAACATCACAAACGCGTCATTTTTATTTACCCGTTCTTTTATCGTCTCCGGGTCCGCCTTTATGCTTGTGCGGTATAAAACGGGAATGGCGCCCGTTTT
The DNA here is from genome assembly GCF_011066015.1 of Bacillus sp. EKM206B. Taxonomy (NCBI): domain Bacteria; kingdom Bacillati; phylum Bacillota; class Bacilli; order Caryophanales; family Bacillaceae; genus Bacillus; species Bacillus sp. EKM206B. Next base: position 24,626 of record NZ_JAAMNL010000009.1, on the reverse strand, counting down.
GGCAACGGAAGCTTCGAATTCCTCAGTCGTAGCGAATGTCACTTTATACCCGCGATTGACAAGTTCCTCGGCTACGGGCAGCGTGGGATTGACATGACCGTGAGCGGCCACATTAATAATGGCGATATGTGTTTTTCTCATCTTTTTTCTTCTCCCTCATTTTCGTTTATCTCCGCTTCTAAAGATTCCAGCCCGTACATGACACTGTTTCGGATCGGCTCAATCCGGACCGGCTCAAGGTGTGAAAAGGCTTTTACAATTCCTTTCAGCGCCACTTCCGCTTCAAGTCTGGCAAGCGGAGCGCCTAAGCAGAAGTGTACGCCGAATCCGAAGGAAAGGTGCGGATTCGATTGGCGATGAATATCAAATACGCCCGCCTTCTCAAATTTGTTTTCATCACGGTTGGCAGATGCAACGTAGCAGAGAACGATCTCCCCGCTTTTCAAGCGGCGTCCGCGCAGTTCAGTGTCGTGCCGGACCGTCCTTCTGACAAACGGAGCGGGAGCGCGAAAACGCAGCGTCTCTTCCACCGTTTGCGCGATGAGAGAAGGGTCCTGTCTCAGCTCTTCATAAAGGCCGGGCGTCTCTAATATGCTGTAAACCGCATTTGAAATGAGATTAGTCGTTGTTTCATTTCCCGCCACTAAAAGCAGGTTGCAAAACGGGATCAGATCTTCTGCCGTGAGCTTCTCTCCCTCTTCTTCCTCTTTTATCAAAATAGAAATAATGTCTTGGCCGGGCTGTTTTCGTTTGCTTTCTATTATTTCCGCAAAAAACGCCGCCAGCTCCGCCTCACATTGGTCACGTTCCTGCTGATTTTTCTCCGCCGCTTCAGGACTCGCATCTTTCGGCATGCTGACGAGAATGTCCGACCATTTTTTAAACTGATCCATACGTTCGGACGGAACGCCTAATAATTCTGAAATCACCATGACCGGCAAAGGGTAAGAGAGATCTTTAACGATATCAATCCGCCCTTTGTTCTTTGCCTGTTTCAGGAGATGATCGGTAATGTCTTTAATTCTCGGCTCCCATTCCTTCAAGACGCGGGGAGTGAAAGCGCGATTGACGGCGGATCTGATTTGGGTATGCTTCGGCGGGTCCATATTCAGCATGGACTTTGCAATCGAGCTTTTCACATCAGTCATGAGGCTTGAGAACGTCTCTTTATCACTGATGACTTTTTTGACATCATCGTATAAAAACACACTCCAAACCTTCGTTTCTTCATCAAAGTGTATAGGGCTTTCCCGTCTCATTTTTTCGTACCAAGGAAAAGGGTTGTATACGTCCAGGCCGTTTTTTCCTTTCATCAGGGTTCTTTGGATGGCTTGTCTCGTGCTCCTCAGCTTACTCATGTTTCATCACTCCTGATTGTTTCATATTTGAATAGTTGACGCACCTTGAATTTTATCCTAGCACATATTTTCAATTTTTTTCTATTCATAACCTGAACTATTAACATAACACAACAAAAGTCATGAATCCGGAGGTGAAATTTCTCCCAAGAAAACAGCAGAAGCGCACAAAAAACCCGAGCCTTCGGCCAGGCTCGGGAGATATTTTCACTCATTCGTCTGCGGTTTCTGGTGCTGCTTTTGGTCTTCAGGAGGCTGCGTATTTCTTTCCATATCGTCCGTATCAGCGCCCATGCCTTTCAGGAAAGAAAACAGCAGAGTGACGGCCTTGTTGATTTCCGGGTCTTTTAAAGCGCGGACGATATCAAAATACCCGGTCTTCCTGCCGCTGTCTTTTTCCTCGACGGCCTTTGTGACCCCCGCATTGATTTTAACGATAAACGGCTCAAGCTGTTTTACATCGAGCATGCCGAGAACGCCGCTTAACAGCAGGAGATTTTTCAGCATATTGGCCGTTTCCGGAGTATTCGCCTTCTTCACGAGAATATCCATCACTTTGTCTCCCTGGCCGAAGAGCCCGCGCAGAAGCGCCAAAACGCCGCGCTCGTTCATGTGCTGAAGAATGTGCAGAGATTCCAAAATCGCGTCTTTATTTCGTAAAAGAGCCGTCTCGATCTCTTCTAAGTCCTTTTTTCGTTTGTCTTCTTCTGTGACGGTCTGTTTTCGGATGCCGCTGATTGCTTTAGCCATTTTGCTGTTTCCCCCTTTTTACGGCGTCTCCCGGAAATACATAATCTTTACGCGCCCATTTCCGATCAACCCGGACACCGATCTGCGGCTGCGGGTTTCCGTAACGGAAATTGATTTTCGGAAGCGGATTAACGCCTTCTTTTTTCAAAATCTCCATCTTCGCTGATGTTTCTTTATAAGCTGGTGTATCGGTATCCTTATCGGCATAGCTGCTTGTCAAAAGGTTAATGGCGGCGTCTTTTGAATCGTTCATCGGAAGATAGACTTGTTTGCCTTTTACCCTGTCTGTGATGACGCATTTGACTTTCACATTTCCGTACGGTGATGTCAGACGGACAAGCGTTCCGTCTTCCAGCCCTCTTTCTTCGGCGAGTTCGGGCGAGACCTCAAGGAACACACTCGGTGTTTTTTCGGATATTCCTTTTGATCGGTAAGTCAGATTCCCTTCGTGAAAATGCTCGAGCAGCCGCCCATTATTCACATGGATATCATATTCTTCACCAAATTCTTTCGGCTCGGTCCACTGAACGGGATATAGAATCGCTTTGCCGTCTGAAAACGGGAACTTATCCGTAAATAAAAGCGGTGAATCGGTTCCGTCCGCTGCAACCGGCCATTGCAGTGAATTGTAGCCTTCGAGACGTTCGTAAGTGACGCCTGCATAGAGCGGCGAAAGCATTGCCGCTTCTTCCATAATGTCTGCCGGATGTTCATAGTGCCAATCAGCGCCCAGACGGTTGGCGATGTCCGTAATGATCTGCCAATCAGGCTTTGAATCGCCCAGCGGTTCAAACACTTCGTAAAGGCGCTGCACCCTCCGTTCCGTATTCGTAAACGTCCCTTCTTTTTCAAGGCTCGGGCTTGCCGGAAGCACGACATCGGCGAACTCGGCCGTACGCGAAAGAAAGATATCCTGCACAACGAAGAAATCGAGCTTTTCAAATGCGGCATGAACATGGTTAATATTGGAGTCGACAAGTCCCATTTCTTCTCCTTTTAAGTACATGGACTTCAGTTTTCCTGAGTGGATGCCTTCGATCATTTCATGATTTGTCATTCCGATTTCTTTCGGCAGGTCTGTTCCCCACCCCTGTTCATACTTTTTACGGGCTTTTTCATCCGTTACTTTTTCATAACCGGGGAAGCTGTCAGGCATACTGCCGAAATCACTGGCTCCCTGCACGTTATTATGGCCCCGAAGCGGATATGAGCCTGCGCCGGGCTTCCCGTAATTTCCGGTCACAAGAAGCATGTTGGAAATGGCCGTGCTCGTATCACTTCCTCCGATATGCTGGGTGACCCCCATCGCCCACAGTGCGCACACGCTGCCGGCTTCATGAATCATCCGGGCCACTTTGATTAAGGTATCCTTGTCCACACCGGTATGTTTCTCCGCATATTCCATCGTATAAGGTTCAAGGCTTTTCACGAATTCATCTAATCCGTTCACTCTCTCCTTCAGAAATGCAGTATCCGCCAAATCGTGATCAAGCAGATATTTCGATACGGCATTCAGCCAGACAATATCTGATCCGGCACGCGGCTGGAAAAACACGTCGGAGCGCTCGGCCATTTCATGTTTTCGCAAGTCAGCGACGACGAGCTTCTGTCCGTGCAGCTTATGAGAACGTTTAATGCGTGTGGACAAGACGGGGTGAGACTCAGATGTATTTGAACCGATAATCAGCACGAGCTCAGCTTTTTCTATATCTGTAATCGACCCTGAATCACCGCCGTATCCGACCGTTCTGAACAATCCGGCCGTGGCGGGAGACTGGCAGTAGCGTGAGCAGTTGTCAACATTATTTGTTCCGATAACGGCTCTTGCAAGCTTCTGCATCACGTATGATTCTTCATTCGTGCATTTGGAAGATGTGATAAAAGCAAGCGCGTCCGGGCCGAAATGTTCTTTTATATCGGTAAATTTATCAGCGATCAGCTGCAGCGCTTCATCCCATTCCGCCTCCCGAAACGAGTCTCCTTCCCGGATAAGCGGTTTGGTAAGGCGCTTTTCACTATTGACGAAATCCCAGCCGAATTTCCCTTTCACGCACGTCGAAATTCCATTTGCGGGCGCCTCAGCCTGAGGCTCGACCTTTAAAATGTCTCTTCCTTTCGTCCATATATCAAAACTGCAGCCGACACCGCAGTATGTGCATACGGTTTTCGTTTTTTTGATTCTTTCATCCCGCATGGCCGATTCCATATCCGATATGGCTAAAATTGATCCGTATCCGGTTTCGACGCCTTTTGTGATGTCAATCATCGGCCGAAGCGTCTCTTGGCTGATACCTGTTAAATACCCAGCTTCGCCTTCCATGCCTTTTTCCATCATGGCGTTGCACGGACATACCGTCGAACAATGTCCGCAGGAAACACATGATGATTCATTGATCGGCACATCCTGATCCCAAATGACCCGCGGGCGTTTCCGCTCCCAATCAATGCTTAACGTTTCGGTTACCTGTACGTCCTGACAGGCTTCGACGCAGCGTCCGCACAAAATGCACTGATCGGGATCATATCGGTAAAACGGATTTGATTCATCTTTAGGATACGGTTTTTGATCGAACGGAATGCTTTGATGATTGATTTTCATTTCCTTTACAGTATTATGTACTTCGCAGCTCCCATTGTTGTAATCACAGACCGTACAGTACAATTCATGGTTGTGCAAAATGTTGTCCATGCCGATAATCTGCGCTTTTTTTACATCGGACGAAAGCGTATCGATGACATCTCCGTCCTTTATTTGCGCGGAACACGAACGCACCAGTTCCCCGTTAACATTGACGATACAAGTATCGCACGTTTCAATCGGCCCGAGACTCGGGTGATAACACACGTGCGGCACGTCAATTGAACTATTGTTCAAAAGCTGCAAAACGGTTTGGCCGTCCGGCGCTTCCATTTCAACCCCATTGATTGTAACCTTCTTTGTATCAGCCATTTTCTTTTCCCCTTTCTGTCCCCCTCTATACATCCTCTATGATTCCCAGCCGGCCTTTCACTAAAACATCTCGTTTATCTCAGGAAACATACGGGTATGAGCGGTAAAAAGGAGGCGTTCACATATGTTGAAGAAAAAAACACTCGCCACGGGATTATCGGCAGTGATGCTCACGGGATGCGCATTCGGCGCAGAAGCATTTTCGGTTACACAGCCCGTCCATGCCGCAGCCGCTTCAAAAACGGAAAACCAACGTGCACAAGAACTGGTGAACAGCCTTTACCAATCGGCGTTTAAAGGGGAAATGCCGCAAAATGTGAAAGGCCTGAAAATCAACCAAAGCACAAGACAGGACGTTTACGATAAAATCGGCGAGCCGGAACAAAAAGCAGACAGCCGCAATCCATTTGATTTATACAGCTGGAACATGGGAAACCCCGGTTATGGATTTTCCTATCATAAAAACGGAAAAATCTCGGAAATACGCTATTTCGGAACAGGGGTCGAGCGGCGCTTAAACCTCGGAAGCGTCACACCTGACGTCTTAAGCAAACAAATCGGCAGCGCTGACAAAATCCTGACAGTGCCAAAAACGGGCGAAACAGATTACGTCTACCATACGGGGCAGTATGAGCTCCGCTTCGTCATCGGCAGTGACCAAAAAGCAGACCACGTCAACCTAAAAGCCAGATAACGCAAAAAAAGCGGCCTCCCGGGCCGTTTTTTCATAGACAGCTTTTCCGTCGTTCCTTACAATACATGGGAGTACAAAAAAAGGGGAACAGTGTGAAGTGAATAGACATCCATTGACATACGGAATATGTACCGTTTTTATCATCGCCCTCGGTTTGCTGTCCAGAACCGCATACATCACCGCCCTATTGCCCGGCATCATAAACGCTTATTTAGGAGATGCCTTGTGGGCGGCAATGATTTTTACAGGATTCGGGCTTCTGTTTCGGAACATACGGACTGAAACAGCCGCATTTTTGAGCCTCTCGTTTTGCTGTCTGATTGAATGCAGCCAGCTGTATCACGCGCCTTGGATTGACGCAATCAGAAGCAGCACGCTCGGCGGGCTGATCCTCGGCTGGCAATTTGTCTGGAGTGACATTTTCGCCTATACCCTCGGGGTATGCGCTGCCGCATTTTTAGAATGGGCCGTAAAAAGAAACCGCCAGTCCCCTTCATAATCAAAGCATGCCGCCGATATGAAGGGATAAGGAGGTGGAAGCTATGGATATCCCTGCGTTATCAATCGCTATGCATCAAGCATCTCTGGCGCAGAATGTAAATATCGCTTTAACAAAAACGGTCATGCAGCATGCACAGGCTGCGGCGGAAGAAACTGTGAAAATGCTGCCGTCCCAGCACCCGACTGCCGGACATTCAATTGATGTGAAAGTGTAAAAAAAGATGCCGGATGATAACCGGCGTCTTTTTTTTGCCCGTTGTACGTACACCATACCGGGCATACAGGAATAAGGTAAACGGAACCAACATTTGAAAAGGAGGTTTTCCTCTTGTACGATCCTTTCTATCATGAATACACAGCCGAGAGCCACGAACGGGTGCCATATCATTATCCGCGGCCGCCTTATTATTTCCCAAGACCGTATCCATACTATCCGCGGCCGTATATCCCGTTCTATCCCTGGTATTAATGTTTGAAAAGAAATGACTGCAGACAGGAGGCTTCCCCTGTCTGCTATTCAACTTTGACCGACAGAATATACGGGAGAGCTTGAACTTTTTCCATTACCGCCGCTTTCCCGCTTTTGCTTTTCACCCTTCCCTTCACTTCAAGCACCGCCTTATTCAATTCATAGGACGTAATAAGAATTCCTTTTTCCTCAAGAGAAGTTAAAATATCATGCATGACGGCTTTCTCCTCAATCCTGAAACTGACAGACAAAGAATGCGCCGCCGGTTTAAACAGAAAATTTAACAGTTCAAGCCCGATTAACGCCAAAATCGTGCCGCTGATGCCGATGACATACATACCTGCCCCGATCGTCAGCCCGATCCCCGACGTAGCCCAAATCCCCGCGGCCGTCGTAAGCCCCCGCACGACATGCCGCTGCAAAATAATCGTGCCGGCTCCTAAAAATCCGACGCCGCTGACGACCTGCGCCGCCACCCGGCTCGGATCAAAGGACGTATGGCTGTTGGATAACAAATCAAAAAAGCCGTATTTGGAAACGATCATCATCAAGGCGCTGCCGACGGCCACTAAAAAATGCGTCCTCAAACCGGCTTCCTTCGCCCTGAATTCTCTCTCCAATCCAATAAGAGCCCCAAGCAGACCCGCAACCGCCAGACGAATCACAAAATCAAGTTCCATCCGTCTCTCTCCTTTCCTTATCTTCTTACCCGCTTTTTATCCCCCGTATCTTTTTCTATCAGCACAAGACTGCCCTGCTGAAAAAAACTGCATTTGAATATATACTTTGGTTCTTTATCATATTGTCAGCGTCCTTATTTATATGCGGAAGGTATTAAGCTGACGTTTCCAAAATAAGGGAAATAACTTATTGAGAGTATATGAAACAAGTTTATTCGTTGAAGCTGCGGCCGCTTGTCTCTTCCAATCTTCTAAAAACAGAACGAATGCCGCTCCCTCATGCTCAAAAATTGCTTTCAATCCGCAAAAATATATCGTAATATAAGATATAATCTTAATAAACGATAGAAGGTGGATGATGATGTCAAACGAAATCATGCGATTAAATGACCTCTGGACAGATATTTACTACCGGCTCCGTTATCAGCACCATGAAAAAATTACTCACCAAGGTGTACGGATTCTGCAAGTCATTCAAAAAGAGAAGGCAGTCGGAATAAAAGACATTGCCGAAGCGATTCAAGTATCACATAATACCGCTTCGGAACATATAAAGCGGTTACTGCAGAAAAAGTACGTTTATAAAACCAGAAGTGTTGAGGATGAGCGGAAAGTCATTTTAAAACTTACCAGTTTGGGGGCGGATATCCTTTACCGGCATTCCGGGCTTGATGAAGAAAAGCTTAAACAGCTTCTTTTTGACAGCATGAATAATGAAGAAAGAACACTTGTCTTAAAAGCATTCAGTTTGATGAAGGAGCGTGCTGAAGATGTTTACGATCGTTAAAATCATTGTCTCCGCTGCTATTATTGGGATTATCACTGAAATATCAAGAAGAAGCCCGAGTTATGGAGGTATTATAGCGGCTTTACCAATTGTCAGTATGCTGAGCATGGTGTGGCTGTACATCCAAGGCGAAACGAAGGAGACATTAAGTCATTTTGCATTCAGCGTGGCTTCCGGCATCCCCTCCACAGTCATTATGCTGGTCATTATGGGCATCGCCCTTCGCCATTCACTGTCTTTCATTGCCGCATCAGGGCTTGGACTTACAGGATGGCTGGTTTTCTTGTATGCTCAGGATTTTATCGTAAAACATATAAACAGTCAGCAATAAGCACCTTAGCGCTTGTTTGTAAATACGAGGAATTAAAAAAACAGGGATACCCCTGTCTTAAAAGTGACTCCGATTAAAAAGCGAAACCCCTTTCTTCACGAGAAGCAGACACCGCCGAACACAAAAACATCCCGTGTTGCGAACGGAGTCCGCAGCCTGTACAGCCATATCGGCATGAAGAACCGGCTGATCTCTCAAACAGAATGTCCGGCAATCACTTCAAAAAACGAGGTGAAATCTGTCAGTATCCCGTCATCCGCCAGCTGTTTTTCTTCAAATAGCGCGCGGTTTTTTCCGAGTGGGTCAATGGCCATAATCTTGCCTGCACCTGCTTTTTTCGCCGCTGTGAGCCCCGAAAAGGCATCTTCAATGACTAAGCAATCTTCAGGCCTGAGGCCTAACTTTTCCGATGCGATGAGAAAAATATCCGGCGCCGGTTTTCCGGGGAAGCTCCCGTCATCAAACGTGACTTTGTCAAAATCAAACCACCGATCCAACTGAAAGACGTCAAAGTAAAACTCGACATTTTCCTTTACCGTAGCCGTGGCAATGGTCATTGGCGTTTCTGATTTTTTCAGATGGTTCAATACGCCGGTCAGTCCCTTCGTCAGCTTTAACTCATCTTTGTTTTCAAGGCATAATTCTCTGTAGTAGGCTTCTTTTTCAAAAGACAGCTTCTTGATTTCTTCATTTGTTAAATCGCCGGAAATAAAATACGTCAGGATTTCACTGTTTGTTCTCCCGTGAATGTTAACGAAAATGTCTTCATCAGAAATGGTTTTCGGCGCGTATTTTTTCACCATGAAAAACCATGCTTTTTCGTGCAGATGCGAATCTTGAAACATCGTGCCGTTGAAATCAAAAATAACCCCTTTCATCGAACCGCCCGCCTTTTTTATTTTTTTGCGATTTTGACATCTACATATTGCTCGTAATGAATTTGAACATCTTTCATCACTTTATCATCCGTAATCAGATAATCCATATCATGTAAGTTATAGAACACGTAAAAATCTTCCCGGTTGAATTTTTTATTATCCGCCAGCAAAAATTTCGTCCGCGAATTATTCAGCGCGATTTGATGGGCTTCCCCTTCTTCAATGCTGTAAGAAGAAATCTCATCATTATGTATGCCGTTGGCGCTGATGAAGGCTTTCGTAAAATTGAATTTCTGCAGATTGCCGTTCACGATGGGCCCGACGAAGGCACCGGTGTTTTTCCGGAAATCGCCGCCAATCAGGATGGTATCCGCAGTGTCACCATGCTTTAAAATATCAAATACGGGATAGTTGTTTGTGATAATCCTGATTCGCTTATGCAGCAGGTGTTTGGCTAAAAGTTCAATCGTCGTGCCGGGCCCTAAAAAAACGGTATCGCCGTCATTTACATATGAAGCTGCGAGTTCCGCGATTTTCTCCTTCTCATCCATTTGAACACCCAGTTTTTCATTATGCGATAATTCGTGATCAATGGAATAAGATATGCTCTGTGCGCCTCCGTGAATACGTACGATTTTTCCGGCCTTATCCAGCTCATCCAGATCTCTTCTCACTGTCATATCAGAAACATCCAGTTCATCGATAATATCACTCACCGTAATAAACCCCCGCGAGTTTACGATGTCGATGATTTTTAAAAGACGCTCTTTTTTTAACATGTTCAATCATCCCCTCAACTTTACACACAATCTAACACACCGCGGCACTCCGGTCAACAAAAACAAACACTAACAAACAACATAATCAACATATAAAACAACAAAAAACTTATATAACCCCTATGAAAACAGATGTTATTTCTTTATGAAGCTATTGACAACAAAAATGTATGCGTTTACTATTAAACAAAAGATAACAATTACAAACATTAACAAACTTCAATTCACACATTGGCGAAGGAGGATTCAGTAATGCTCAAATTACCTCATGACTTTATTTTCGGCGGGGCGACTGCGGCATATCAAGCGGAAGGCGCCACAAAAGAAGGCGGCAAAGGGCCTGTGGCCTGGGATGAATTTCTTGAAAAACAGGGAAGATTCAGCCCTGATCCGGCAAGTGATTTTTACCGCCAGTTTCCGGAAGATATTAAACTATGTGAAAAATTCGGAATAAACGGCATCCGCCTTTCTATAGCCTGGACGAGAATTTTCCCTGACGGCACGGGCAAAATCAATCAGGAAGGTGTTGATTACTATCATCGTATTTTCTCAGAGTGCCATAAACGCAACGTCACCCCTTTTGTCACACTGCATCATTTCGATACACCGAAAAGATTATTTGACCAGGGAGATTTCCTCAACCGCGCTTCAATAGAAGCGTTCGTCAGCTATGCGGAGTTTTGCTTTAAAGAATTCAGCGAAATCAGATATTGGAGCACGTTTAACGAAATTTATCCCACAGCCACCAACCAGTATTTACTCGGGGTTTTCCCGCCATCAATTAAAAGTGATATCACAAAAGTCATTCAATGCCTCCATCACATGATGGTAGCGCATGCGATGACCGTCAATCTTTTTAAAGACGGCGGCTATCCGGGAGAAATCGGTGTCGTCCACTCATTGGAAACAAAATATCCCGCCAGCGACTCAGAAGAAGACCGCCACGCCTGTTTTCTGGATGACGCGTTATCAGTGAGATTTCTCCTCGACGCCACCTACCTCGGCTATTATTCTGAGGAAACCATGCGTGCTCTGGATGAAATCTGTGAGGCAAACGGCGCTTCATACGAGTTTTCAGACAGTGACTTTGACGTGATGAAAAAAGCTTCAACGCGCAATGATTATCTCGGCATCAATCATTATCAATGCCATTTCGTCAAAGCGTACGACGGAGAAACCGTTATTCACCATAACGGAACGGGCGATAAGGGCACTTCGGTCTATAAAGTAAAAGGAATCGGCGAAAGAATTTACAAAGAAGGCCTGAAACGGACCGATTGGGACTGGCTCATTTATCCTGAAGGCATGTATGACATGCTGATGCGCATCAAACGGGACTATCCGCAATATAACAAAATGTACATTACCGAAAACGGCATGGGCTATAAAGATGAGTTTGAAGACGGCATCATTATGGATAAGGCAAGAATCGACTATTTAAAAGTCTATTTAGAAGCCGTCAGTAAAGCGATTACCGACGGAGTCAATGTAAAGGGGTACTTCTTATGGTCCTTAATGGATTTATTTTCATGGACCAACGGCTACAACAAACGTTACGGTCTTTTTTACGTCGACTTTGACACCCAAAAACGGTATCCGAAAGAATCGGCCTACTGGTACAAACTTGTAAGTGAAACAAAAACAATCATTTAACGATCATACATGATGAAAAGAGTCTCTTTTCATCATGTGTGCCGTCTTTAGGAGGTTTTTTTCATGACAAAGGAAGAATTGCAGATGCTCGGTTTTGAAATCGTCGCCTATGCCGGCGACGCCAGAAGCACTTTATTGAAAGTCCTGAAAGAAGTCCGTGCCGGAAACTTCGAAAACACGGAAGCAGCATTGAAAAGCGCCGATGAAAATTTAACCCTCGCCCACAATGCGCAAACGAAAATGTTAGCTGAAGAAGCTGACGGCAAGGACATGGAATTAGGATTTATTTTCGTTCACGGTCAGGACCACTTGATGACAACCCTTTTGCTCCGTGATCTTATTCAGGATTTTATAGAACTCTACCGAAGCCGCCGATAAGGAGTGGAAAAATGAACGGTATCATCAAGCAAATCGAAAAGGGAAAACCGTTTTTTGAAAAAATCTCAAGAAACATTTATTTAGGCGCGATCCGCGACGGCTTCTTAACGGCCATGCCTGTTATTTTATTCGCCAGCATTTTCATCCTCACCGCCGCTGTGCCGGAAGTGTTGGGTTTCACTTGGCCTAAAAGTGTTTCTGAATGGCTTTGGAAAGTTTATAACTATTCAATGGGCGCCCTCGGTCTGATCGTTGCGGCAACAAGTGCGAAATGCCTGAGTGAATCAATGAACCGAAAAATGCCGAAAAACAAAGGGATCAACCCCGTTTCAGCGATGCTTGCTTCAGTCGTCGGGTTTCTCATTTTAAGCGTCACTCAAATCGACGGCGGATTCTCCACGGAATACCTCGGCACAAAAGGTCTTTTAGCCGCTTTTGTATCCGCTTTCACAACAGTGAACGTTTACAGATTCTGCGTGCTGAAAAATATTACGATTAAAATGCCTAAAGAAGTACCGGGTACCATTTCACAAACATTTAAAGATGTTTTCCCGTTCGCTTTTTCCGTTTTGGCCATGGTGATCGTTGATTTATTGATCAGGAACACGCTGAACGTATCGTTTGCAGAGGCTCTCTCCTCTCTCTTATCGCCGTTTTTTTCCGCCGCAGACGGTTATCTGGGGATTTGTGTCATTTGGGGAATGATGGCGCTGTTCTGGTTTGTCGGCGTTCACGGGCCTTCTATTGTGGAACCGGCCATCGCAGCTATTATTTACGCAAATGTGGAGGCGAACCTTCAGCTCCATAATGCCGGTGAGCAGGCGTCCAACGTGCTGACCGTCGGACTCGGGAACTTCGTCGGCACAATGGGAGGAACCGGCGCAACCCTTGTTGTTCCGTTTATCTTTCTTCTTTTCGCGAAATCCAAGCAATTGAAAGCAGTCGGAAAAGCATCCGCGGTTCCGGTGTCTTTCGCAGTAAACGAACCTCTTCTCTTTGCTGCGCCGATCATTTTAAATCCTTATTTTTTCATTCCGTTTGTTGTAACGCCGATGGTGAATGTCTGTCTGTTTAAATTTTTCGTGGATGTCATCGGAATGAACAGTTTTATGTATGTTCTTCCGTGGGCCACCCCGGCGCCCGCCGGCTTGATTCTCGGAACCGGCATGGGGCTCTCGGCTTTTGTGCTGACGGCTGTATTAATCATTGTCGATTTCCTGATATACCTGCCATTCTGTAAAGCTTATGACAAAGTATTAGCGGCGAAAGAAGCCCAACACACCGAGCCTGAAACCGCGCCGCAAACATTACAGCCCGCCATGGCCGGCGCCTCCGAAGACGCGTCCTCCGTCATCAGCACAAATCTTCAGGAATCCTCATCCGCCTTGGAACACAGCACCAATGTGTTAGTGCTGTGCGCCGGAGCGGGAACGAGCGCCATGCTTGCGAACGCACTGACAGAAGGAGCCGAAGAATATAACGTGCCGATTACCGCCTCAGCAGGCGCCTACGGATCCCATTACGACATCATGAAAGACTTCGATATGATCATTTTGGCTCCGCAGGTCGGCTCTTATTATGATGACATTAAAGAAGATGCGGACCGCCTGCAAGTGAAACTCATCGCAACGAAAGGAGCAGAATATATCAGCCTCACCAGAAATTCACAAAAAGCCATTCAGTTCATACTGGAGCATACCTCAAAATAGAATCGGGGGTTTATCATGGATGCAAAACTTTTAAAATCAAGATTCGAAGACATTTTCAAGAGAAGTAACGGAGAACTGTTTTTCGCACCCGGCCGGATCAACCTGATCGGGGAACATACGGATTATATAGGCGGCCACGTTCTTCCATGCGCGATCACGATCGGAACTTATGCCGTATGCGCAAAACGCGGAGATCACCAGATCCGGTTATACTCAGAAAACTTTCCTGACAGCGGCATTGTCTGCCTTGATCTTTCCGCCACAGCATACAAAAAAGAAGACGGCTGGGCCAATTATCCGAAGGGGATGATCCATTACCTTCTTAAAGCCGGCGGCCAAATAGACAGCGGAATGGATATTCTTTTTCACGGTACGATTCCAAACGGAGCCGGTTTAAGCTCCTCCGCTTCCATTGAAATGTTAACAGGTTCCATTTTAAGAAAGTTATTCAGCCTGGATGTTTCCGATACTGAACTGGCGCTTATCGGAAAAAGAGTCGAAAATGAATTTATCGGCGTGAATTCAGGCATTATGGATCAATTCGCAGTGCAAAAAGGCAAAAAGAACATGGCCATTCTGTTAAACTGCGATAAGCTTGAGCACGAAATGATTCCGGCTGCTTTTAACGGATATAAAATCGTCATTATGAATACGAACAAGCGCCGTGAGCTGGCCGCTTCAAAATATAATGAACGCCGCAGCGAATGCGACGCAGCTCTCTCGGAACTGCGGCAATATCGGAATATCGCATCACTTGCAGAATTGACGTCAGAAGAATTCAACGAACTCGAATCCCTTCTCTCCTGTGAAACTTTGCGTAAAAGAGCCCGGCACGCGGTCAATGAAAACGAGCGGACCCTCTCAGCCGCGGAAGCTCTCAAATCGAATGATTTGAAAACGTTCGGCGAGCTGATGAATGCGTCCCACCGTTCGTTACGCGATGATTATGAAGTGACCGGTGACGAATTAGACGCGCTCGCTGAAGCAGCCTGGAAAGAAGGAGCACTCGGAGCGCGGATGACGGGCGCGGGGTTCGGCGGCTGCGCCATAGCCATTGTGGAAAGTGAAGAAACCGCCGGCTTTATCCGGGCCGTTTCATCTCACTACCGCAGCAGGACAGGTCTTGAAGCTTCTTTCTACATCGCGGATATAAGCGATGGCGCGGCTGAATGGAGGGAAAAATAAATCATGGCGATTCTCGTTCTCGGCGGAGCCGGCTATATCGGTTCTCATGCGGTTGATCAATTATTAAACAAAGGATTTAAAACGATAGCTGTGGATCATCTGCAGACAGGCCACCGGAAAGCTGTTCATGAAAAAGCAGTTTTTTACCATGGAGATATCCGTGACAAACCGTTTCTTCGCTCTGTGTTTGCGAAGGAGAACGTAACAGGCGTTCTCCATTTTGCCGCTCAATCCCTTGTCGGCGAATCAATGAAAGACCCTCTTTCATATTTCAATAATAATGTGTACGGTACGCAAATTACACTGGAGGTCATGCAGGAATTCGGGGTGAAACACATTGTGTTTTCTTCATCCGCCGCTGTATACGGCGAACCTGAAAAAGTGCCCATCACAGAAGACATGCCGGAAAAGCCGGAAAGCGCATACGGCGAATCAAAACTCATGGCAGAAAAAATGCTGAAGTGGTGTGAAACCGCCTGCGGCATAAAATATGTCTCGCTTCGGTATTTTAACGTTGCCGGCGCGAAAACGGACGGTTCCATCGGAGAAGATCATCATCCGGAAACCCACCTTATCCCTATCCTTTTACAAACCGCGCTCGGTCTGCGCGAGGAAGTTTTGATATTCGGCACTGACTATGATACAAAAGACGGCACGTGCATCCGCGATTATGTCCATGTTTCCGATTTAATCGATGCCCATATTCTCGCTCTGGAATATTTGCAAAACGGCGGAGACAGCGGCATTTTCAATTTAGGATCAAGCAGCGGGTTTTCCGTATCAGAAATGGCGGAAGCGGCCCGGCAAGTGACCGAAAGAGACATAAAAGTAAGAGCGGCCGCAAGAAGACCCGGTGATCCAAGCACCCTCATCGCTTCCAGCGATAAAGCGCGGAACATTCTGGGCTGGAATCCGAAACAAACGGACATATCGGAAATCATTGCGTCAGCATGGAATTGGCATCGGCAACATCCAAACGGATACAAGGACAAATGAAATGGAGGCGGCGGTCATTGAAGTTTTTGAATCAGTGGCAGGGTTTCTGAAAGAAAGCACTGTCTTAGGCGACATAAATGAAACAGATGTGATTTACACAAGAAACAGACTTCTCGATCTGCTCGGACTGACGGATTATGCAGAACCGAAGCATATCAAGAAACAAAACAGGCTTTACTATTTGGACGAAATGGTGAAAGACGCGGTAAAACGGTCAATCATAAACGATACGCCGGCTGAAAGAGACATGCTGGGAAGCAGAATCATGGACGTGATCACACCGGCCCCTTCTCTGATCAATGCCGCGTTCAGCGAATTGTTATCAGATTGCCCGAAAAAAGCAACAGATTATTTTTATAGACTGAGCCAAAACAACGACTATATTAAGACGCGGGCCATTCGAAAAAATATCGTGTACCGCTCATCAACACCTTTTGGAGAATTGGACATCACCATTAATTTATCAAAGCCCGAAAAAGACCCTAAAGACATCGCCGCGGTAAAAAACAGTCCGGAAAACCGGTATCCGACATGCCTGCTCTGTATGGAAAACGAGGGGTATGCCGGAACACCGCATCACCCCGCCCGTTCAAATCATCGCATCATCAGGCTTGACTTAGCGGGAGAACAGTGGGGGTTTCAATACTCTCCTTATGCGTATTACAGCGAGCACGCCATCTTTCTTTCAAGCGTGCACAAGCCGATGAACATCAGCCGTGACAGCTTCAGAAGGCTTCTGGCCATTACGGAAATCTTCCCGCATTATTTTGCGGGATCAAACGCAGACTTGCCGATCGTAGGAGGTTCCATTCTTTCACACGATCATTATCAAGGCGGCGCCCATGAGTTTCCGATGGCAAAAGCGGGTTCCCTCTACCCTTTTCATATGCGTCATTTTCCAGACGTTCAGGCCGAAGCCGTGAAGTGGCCGGTATCAGTGATCCGCCTTCGCGCAAAAGATCCGGATTTGCTGACAGATGCCGCTGCGTATGTTTTTGAAAAGTGGCGGGAATATTCAGACGAAACCGTCAGCATCATCGCAAAGACAAATGAACCCCATAATACCGTCACTCCAATTGCCAGACGCAGGGGAACGGACTTCGAAATGGATCTCGCTCTCAGAAACAACCGCACCTCCGAAGATTATCCGGATGGCATTTTTCACCCGCATCAAGATGTCCATCACATCAAAAAAGAAAATATCGGTCTGATTGAAGTGATGGGACTCGCCGTTTTACCTCCCCGCCTGAAAGATGAGCTGGCAGAAGTGAAAAAGTATTTACTGAATGAACCTCATGACATCAAAGATATTCATCTTCCGTGGGCTGAAAACATCAAAGCGGATAAAGACGTGACATCGGAGAATGCAGCCGCTGTTTTACAAAAAGAAACCGCGAATGTATTTTTACGCGCGCTGACCGATGCAGGCGTTTTTAAAATGACACCCGAAGGAATTCAGGCGTTTCAGCGTTTCACGACGTTATTGGAGAATGGCAGCTGAAACATTCAGAGTGAAATCAATCAACAATCTTTTTATCAGGAGGTATTATGATGTTCAAAAACCGATTGAAACGTGTATTTGTAAACGCAATCTGTCTTTCTCTCATTTTCACTGCTTTTACATTCTTTGAGAAGTCTCCTAAAGCAAAAGCGGAAGCCCCGTTTGCCTATGGCGCTGATATAGGATGGCTGAAACAAATGGAGGACGAAGGTGTGCGCTGGCTGGATGACGGCGGAAAACAGAAAGATGCCTTGCAGATTCTTAAAGATCACGGAATAAATGCCGTGAGACTGAGAGTGTTTGTGAATCCGCCAAGCAGCTATTATTGGCTGAAAGACGGCACAACATGGACAATGCTCGGCTATAGTGACAAAACGGGCGTACTTGCGGCGGCCAATAGGGCAAAAGCGTTAGGAATGAAGGTAATGGTTGACTTCCATTACAGTGATGTGTTCGCTGATCCCGGCCACCAGATCAAGCCGAACCAATGGAACGGCTATTCAAACAGCCAGCTGCAGGCAGCCGTTTATAACCATACGTACGATGTCATGAAAGAACTTAAAAATCACGGCATCTCCCCTGATTGGGTGCAAGTAGGGAATGAAATGAATTCAGGAATTTTACTGCCCGACGGCAGCACGAACGATTTCAGCAAATTGACCGCCTTACTGAACAAAGGCTATGACGCCGTGAAATCCGTCAGCCCGGCCACCAAGGTCATCAGCCATTTGGCACACGGCACGGACAACAGCCTATTCAGATGGTGGTTTGATCAATTCTTTAAAAATGGAGGAAAAACCGACATCATCGGCGTTTCATTCTATCCCTATTGGGAAGGCAAGCCGTACTGGGAGCTCACCGGCCATTTATCATCTAATTTGAATGATATCGCCTCACGCTACAACAAGGAAGTCATGGTGGTTGAACTAGGCGGAGATGAAAATAATCCGAAAGATTCCTACTGGACCATAAAAGACACCATAAAACTGGTGAAAGCGGTTCCGAACGGAAAAGGAACCGGCGTATTTTACTGGGAACCCGAAGCTCACTCCAGCGTTCTGTCAGACGCGTATCCATTAGGCGCAACCGCCAAAGTGTCTAAAAACGTCTTGAAATACACAACCGCAATCGACGCTTTTCATGATGCCGCAACAGGAAAATGATTGATGCGAATCTCAAGCAGGCTCATTGCGCAGCCTGCTTTTTTATAAGGCTGTAGTGTTGGCCTGTTATGTAACAGAGCAAGTAACGAATACGGAAAGAAAAATACCCGAAAACCCACGTTTCGGTTAAAAAGCCGCTTTTTAAATAGAATACTTCTTCTGTTCCCCCTCCTTCTTATTTCTGCGCACTATCTCTCAGTTCCTAAATAATAACTTTACGATTGTTGAAAAAGAAACAAACATTTTATAATATTGTGTAAGCACCACCGAGCAGGAGGACGAGACATGGACAAAAAAGAACAGCTCCTCACGGATTTCAGGGACTTTTTTAACAAGATGGTGTGGCTGAATAGGCTGAAGATGGAAGAAAGCCTTAAGGGGCATAAACCTTCTGAAGTGCATTGCATCGAATTCATCGAAAAAATTGAAGACGCCAATGTGACAAAACTTGCGGAGTCCCTTTATATGACAAGAGGCGCCATAAGTAAATTAACGAAGAAGCTTATCAATAAAGGCCTTATCGAAAGCTATCAGAAGCCGCTTAACAAGAAAGAAATCTATTTCAGGCTTACTGAGCAAGGAAAAGTCATTTATAAAATTCACGAGGAATTGCACAAAGAGTTTCAAGAACGGGACAAAATCGTGTTTGAACAAGTAACTGATGAACAATTTGACACGATGCTGAACTTCGTGGAAACATACAGCAGGCATTTGGATTCAGAAATAAAGAAACTTGGTGCAGACATGAAATCGGAATAAATATGAATAAAACCATAGGCAGCCCTTCTCCATGAAAACAGGCTGCCTTTTTATATCCCTCTTATTGTTGACAAAGAAACAAAATCACTCTATTATTTTGTTGACAAGGAAACAAAGACAGCAATTTTGAGAGGAGAGTAATATGTCAACACATAAAAGAAAGGAACTTCGGGTGCCAAAAGAAGTTCTCACAGCCGCCTGGGCTATTGCACTGGGAGCAATCGCTCCAATGCTTGACTCTACGATGGTAAACATCGCCATCGACAAACTGACCAAAGACTTCAACACGACATTGGATACCATTCAGTGGTCCGTTACAGGCTATGTCTTAGCACTTGCGATTGCAGTACCCGTATCCGGCTGGCTTATGAATAAATATAACGGTAAGAAAATCTTCATCGGCTCAGTCATCGCCTTTGGTGTCATTTCTGTTTTTGCGGGAATGAGCCGTGACGTTTCCAGCTTCATCTTCTTCCGTTTGCTTCAAGGATTCAGCGCCGGCATTATGACTCCGCTTATGTCAACACTCTTGGTTAAAACGGCAGGTCCGGAAAACCTGGGAAAAGTGATGGCAATCGTCAGCACCCCTATGATCTTCGGCCCGATCTTAGGACCTGTCATTGGAGGCTTCATCGTCCAAGGCGCTTCATGGCATTGGATTTTTTACATCAACGTGTTCATCGTTTTGATTGCTGCACCGCTTATGATGAAAACCATTCCAGACTTTGAACCATTCAACAAAGATCGTAAACTCGATATTTTCGGGATTATCAATTTGTCATTAATGAGCGCGGCATTGATGTACGGTATTACAAAAGCGGCGGATCATGCATCATTTAACAATAGCGACACCATTTTATGGACGGGCATCGGTCTTGTTTCAGCAGCTATTTATCTTGTATATAATCAGATCAAGAAAAACCAAACCGTGCTGCCTATGAATTTGTTTGCAAACAAGAGCTTCTTAGCATCTTCGATCGGGTTGTTCTTAGCGAATGTTGCCATCATGGGGCCGATGTTAATACTTCCGCTGTTTTTTCAAAACATTCGTCATTTCACGGCAGTCGGAGCAGCACTCGCTTTAATCCCTCAAGGAGTCGGAATGCTCGTGACTCGTCCGCTGATCGGAAAAATGATTGATAAGATCGGTGCGAAATACGTGGTTACGGTCAGTCTTGTTCTTTCGCTGATCGGATCTATCCCGCTTATTTTTATCACCGATAACACAAGTATGATTTGGATTTCCGTCGTATTATTTATCCGCGGCACCAGTTTTGGAGGAATTATGCTCCCATTGATGAGTGACGCTTATACAGGTCTTGACAGCAAACAGCTTCCGGAAGCGGGTGTCGGTATTCATATGATTGAAAACCTCGGTTCCAGCTTTGGGTCATCTGTGATCGCAACCGTTACCGCAACTGTCATACAAGGATTGCAGCCGACGATTCCGAACAGTTTAAAAGGCTACCATGCCGGATTCTTAGTATCCGTCATCATCCTTGCCGCCATCTTCATTCCAAGTCTGTTCCTTACCCATAAAAAGACTGCGATATAAAGAACTTTTTAAAGTAAAAAACCCTTGCGCAGCAAGGGTTTTAGTGAACGAAACTGATGATGATTGTCGGCAAAGGCAGCCAACAATAGACAAAGCCTTTTACTCATTCACATTGCTTTTCATTAACCATTCTACTTCCGTTAATTCTTGTTTTTGAACGTCTTTTGTATGTTTTTTCGTAAAATGGACTTTAACAGCTTCTTCGTTTTCCCAAATCTCCCAAAGCATGATTTTGCGCTCTGATGGTTCGAGCGGATAAGCATGGAATTGAATACAGCCTTCTTCTTTGTTCGTTTCTTCCTCAAGTTTTTTGAACTCTTTCATTATTTCATTAAGGTCTTTATCACTGATGATTTTTAAGCATGCCGTTATGTAATGCATCGAAATTCCCCCTCTTCCCATCTCTTTATGGCTTTACATTATAACATGTATCGAAAAACGAAACCGGCATACCGCATTCTCAACATATAAAAAAACCGTCCATAAAAAATGAACGGCAATGTTTATTTAAGAGCATTTAGAGCGACTTTTGCAGCCTCAGCGATAAGAGCATTATTATAATTGGCATCTTCCGTAAACCGGTTTGACAGGATTGCCAAAACAATTGGGGCTCTGTCAGGCGGCCAAACGATCGCAATGTCGTTTCGTGTGCCGTAGCTTCCGGCTCCGGATTTATCGCCGACTTCCCATCCTGCAGGAGCGCCTGCCCGAATCAGTTCGTCGCCGGTAGCGTTGCCCCGCATCCAATCTGTTAAAATCGTGCGCTTGTCAGCCGTGAGAGTGTTACCCAAAGCGAAAGTCTTAAGGTCAGTTGCCAGTGCTTTTGCGGTGCTTGTGTCACGACGATCCCCGGGAATCGCCGAGTTTAGATCCGTCTCGAATCGATCAGCTTTCGTTACATGATCCCCGATCTGTTTCAATGACTTTTCAAAACCTTTGGGGCCGCCAAGCTGCTGCAGCAATAGGTTCCCGGCGGTATTATCGCTGTAACGGACAGCGGCTTCTGAGATTTCTTTCAGGCTCATGCCTGTATCCAGGTGTTTTTCTGTGATTGGAGAATATGTAACAAGATCATCTTTGGTGTAGCGGATGATGTCATTAAGTTTTTCATTTGAGCTTGTCTTCAGAACAGCAGCTGCGGCCAAAACTTTATAGGTTGATGCGTAAGCAAACCGTTCATTCGGCCGATAGGCGATTGTCTTGTTTGAACCTGTATCAATCGCATAAACGCCGAGCCTGGCATCAAATTTTTTCTCAAGCTGAACAAATTTTTGATTCGTTATACAGCTTGTCATTTTTGTGTTTTCTATAGACTTCGCTTCTGCATGCGCTGAGCCGAATAAAGGGTTGAAACCGGTAAAGCTTAAACATAAAAGTCCAATGCATATTCCAACTTGTATTCTCGCTTTATTTTTCACATCCAGACCTCCTCATTATAATGATTTTGTATACATCTTCTAATTAACATTACAAACAGGATGAAAGTCAATATAATTCCTGTGTGATGATTAAATCCTGCATTCTGATTCCCCTTATTAAATGCGCCGCCCTCGCCGCGTCTGAATGTTTGCATGTCCGCTTCGTGTTCATCATCTATTTGTTATCCCTCCGTGCAAATAAAAACGGACACCAATCACAGCACAGTGAGCTGTGATTGGTGTCCGCAGGCTTTCCGTCTTGGACCTATATATGTTTCTCTTGCAGACTATAAAAATCATAAGTAAGTTAACAAACGCATTACCTTAATCCTGCCAGTCAAAAAATTATATCATTTTATATATTTCAATAAGATTATTATCTGGATCTCTAAAATGAGCCACTCGTGCACGCCATTCCTGACGATCATGTGGTTCATTGACGCATTTAATCCCTTGCTTGTGCAGATAGTCATACGTTTTATCAACATCTTCTACCTTAAACTGAAGCAAAAATCTTGATTGCTCATCTCCGTCTAAAGATTTTCTTTCTTCTCCAACTATTTCAGCCATATTTTCTCGAGATAAAAGCTCTATTTTCGTTTCTCCATTATCGAAGAGTGCATATTCCATTTCCTTCTCTAACCAACTGATTGGAAGTCCTAATGAATCTTTATAAAACTCGACGCTTTTCTTAAAGTCATTAACCAATAGTCTAATTTGCAGCAATTTCATATTGAACGCCTCCTATCATTTTACTGGCCATTCATTTAATCATACAATAGGGACCTGACAGCATTATGTCAAGTTTCCATAAATTTTTTTCCATACTGCACCCAAATTTCGGATGAAAGCCTTCGGAGATTCATGAAACTGCGTTTGATCAATTCACATTCTTGGTTTGAATTTTCCTTCACTTCACCGTGGAGGCTCCGGCCGTGTAAGTCGCGCATCCGTAAACATCCGGCCGCCGCTCCTGTAAGTAACACAACTGATAAATGATTGACTGAATCGTTTTTTCACCGTCATTGCTTCCCCTGCTTTTTATATTCTGCGATTTCCTTAGGGGTAGCCTTTCGGACTCCGTCTGTGTCTGTCCTGTTTGCCACTTGAACGCCTTCCATGTTTTTTATCTCGCTGACTACTCCCAAATGCTCTAAATACACATGATCACCAATCTTGAAACGATTCAGTTTAGCCCGCTCCTCAGTCATGCTCCTGTATTCAGTCGCGGCTTTCATTTTTAATTCAGCCAGACACATTTGACAAAGGGTTACTGTTACAGAATTGCCGTTAAAATCAGTAAACGAAACCGCTCTGACAGATTCCTTTTCCGGGTGCATCGTGCATGTTTTCTTCATAGGTGATGGCCGTGTAAATTCAATCATTCCGCTTCCTCCTCCATAAAAGTCTTTTCGTCCCTCTGACGTAACAGCAGATGAATGGGAAGTTCCATGCACCCGCATTCAAACCGTCACAATACATGGAGATTGCCTTCCCTTCGCCGTCTGACGGATATTCATCCATCCTGCATAGCTGTAAGCCTATATTCCTTTATATTCCCAATGCTTGCCGCACTTCCCTGTTAAGATGAAGTTTCTAAAGCTGTTGACCAGTTGCCGCATGGGTTCCATGCGAAAAGCCGTTTGGACCGCCGTATCCAATTCATATGGGTAAATTTCAGCCCTCTAATATGTGTGTATGCTTTTTAAAGGAGGTGCGTCACACGATGTTCTAACAACCGATTCAACTTAAAGCTAACTCTTCCCCATCCCGATCATAAAATAAGTAAATTTACCCAGAACAAATTAATCATTTTGCACTTTCAAAATTCTTATTTGTCTTTCCCTTCATTCTTCCATGGTAATATCTTGTTGAAGTATTTCGAATGAAAGGATTATGGTAATGAAAGTTTTCGAAGCAACCACCCTGCTGGCCGCCGCCAAACAGCGCGCGAGTGAATACAAAGAACTGCGCGGCCAGATGGTCAACTTAAAAAAAGCGTTTCAAGGTATGGCTGATCTCGGTGACAATGATTTCTCAGGCCGGGGCGCAAATAACATCAAAGCCTTTTTCCAAGACCACGCCGGCGTCACAGACAGCTGGCTTGATCTGATCGACATGAAAATCGCATT
>NZ_JAAMNL010000008.1:0-159058 GCF_011066015.1 Bacillus sp. EKM206B | reverse complement strand
ATTTCCAAGGACGGTTTCGTCAAAATGCCGACACGTTCGTCAGCCGTGACGCCGCAGTCCATGAGAATGCGCGCGATCCGGTTCGCCCTTGCGTTCAGCTCGCCGTACGTCCATTTCGCGCCGTTATATGCCGCGGCCGGCCGGTTCGCGTAGCGGGCGGCCGTATCTTCAAAGAGACGGTGAACCGTTTTGTCCCGCGGCACAGAAAGTGTTTTTCCCTTCCATGCGTTGAGGAGAGCTTGTTTTTCTGTTTTATTCACCAATGAAAGCTCAGAAAGCTTCGCAGCCGGATTTTCCGCTGCGGCTTCTAACAGTTGAAGCCAGTAATGCTTCCATGTCTCTGCCGTTTCCGGTTTAAACAGCGCGGTGTTATATTCAAGCACAAACGTTAAAGCTTCGTCTGTGTCCTCAGCCGTCATTGTCAGGTCAAACTTGGCTGTTTTTCTGTCAAACGGATGGTGCTTCAGCTCAATTCCTTCCATGACCAGATCTTCCGCATTTGCATTTTGCATTGAGAATACCGCATCAAACAGCGGATTTCTGCTCGTATCACGCTGCACCTCAACCTTTTGCAGAAGGTCTTCAAGCGGATAATCCTGCGCGTCAAATGCATGTAAAGCGGTTTGTTTTACTTCTTTAAGATAGTCCGTGAACGTTTTGTCCGCTTCCGGATACGTACGAAGCGCGAGTGTATTCACAAAAACACCGATGACGTTTGCGAGATCCGCATGTGACCGTCCCGCAACCGGCGAGCCCACAATGATGTCATGCTGTCCGCTCAGTTTTGAGAGAAAGGCGCTGTATGACGCCAGCAGCACCATGTACATGGTAGAATCCGTTTGTTTCGCAAGACTGCGAAGAGCTGACGTCTGTTCCTCAGTCAGAGAAAAGACCAGCTTGTCTCCTTCAAAGGTTTGCACGGCCGGACGGCTGTAATCAGCCGGCAGCGTCAATACCGGAAGCTCGCCGTCAAGCTCCCGAAGCCAATGCTCCTCCTGCTTGCGGTACTGCTCTGATTGAATAAATTTCTGCTGCCATACCGCATAGTCTTTATAATGAATCCGCAGCGGCTCAAGCGTTTCGCCGCCATACAAGCGGGACAGTTCATCTATCAGCACGCCGACTGAAGCGCCGTCCGAAATGATATGGTGCATGTCAAACAGCAGCAGGTGGTCATGTTCAGCCAGCTTGACCAGTCCCGTTCTGACGAGAGGAAGCTGATCCAGGCGGAACGGCCGGATAAAGCTCTGAATAATCCGTTCAGCATCTTCTTCAGAGGCTTCATAATATTCCATGTCGATATCAGCTTCCGTCCATATGCGCTGAACCGTTTCCCCATCCTTTATGTCAAATGTCGTTCTGAAGGCTTCATGGCGTTCTGTCAGCTGTTTCATGACGGATTTCAGCTTTTCTGCATCAAGCTTTCCTTTTAAGCGGAGCACAGACGGCATGTTATAGCTTGTTTCAGCGCCTTCCAGCTGCTGAAGCACGAACATCCGCTTCTGCGGTGAAGAAACCGGATACGTTTCCCGCTCGGCCGCCGGTGCGATGCTCTCAGCCGCCTTCCGCTCAGCCCCTTCAATCAGCTGCGCCAGCCCCGCGGCCGTCGGAGAAGTGAACAGATCCTTTAAGGTAAGCTGCACGCCGAATGTCTTCTGGATAAGGGCCAGCAGTTTCATCCCCGCTAACGAGTGGCCCCCGATCTCAAAGAACTGATCATGGACGCCGACACGTTCCATTTGCAGCACCTCAGCCCAACTATCCGCCAGTTTTTGTTCTGTTTCATTGCGCGGCGCCGTATATGACACGGCATTCGCTGCGGTCACATCCGGCATCGGCAGCGCCCGCCTGTCGATTTTTCCGTTCCCTGTAAGAGGCAGTTCATCCAATTGAATAAAGACGGACGGAATCATATAAGCCGGAAGATCCTTCGCCGTATGCTCCCTCAGCTCCCGGGAAGAGATTTCCCTGAGGCCGACAACATACGCGCAAAGAAGTTTGTCACCCGCACCCTGATCCACAGCGAGCACAATACATTCCTGAATCTGGTCATGACTTTGGAGCTGATGCTCAATTTCGCCAAGCTCAATCCGCTGACCGCGGATTTTCACCTGATGGTCGATACGTCCGATAAACTCGATATCGCCATTCGGAAGCCATCTGGCCAAGTCGCCCGTTTTATACATCCGTTCACCTTCCTTAAACGGATGCTTTACAAATTTTTCTTCCGTCAGTTCAGGACGGTTGTAGTAGCCTTCTACGAGACCTTCACCGCTGACGCACAGCTCTCCCGCGATACCCGCCGGCTGAATGCGTCCGGCTGAGTTCATGATGAAGACTTCCGTATTGCTGACCGGTTTCCCGATCGGAACGGAGAGCGTATCCTCTTCAATGACATCCACCGGATGGTATGTCGCAAACACCGTGCTTTCCGACGGGCCGTACATATGAAGCAGTCTTCCTTTTCCGACTGCCGCAAGCGCCTTTTTGACATGTTCTACAGACGCTCTTTCGCCCCCGAACATGATTTTCCGAAGCATCGTCAGACAGGACGGCTCCATATCAACAAGCAGGTGGAACAGGGCCGTCGTAATCATCAGAATGCTGACGTTCTCCCGTTTGATCACACGGGACAGGCGTGACATATCCAGCACCGTATCTTTCGGGACGATCACAAGCTTTGCACCGTTTAACAGCGAACCGAACATATCAAACATAAAAGCGTCAAAAACGTAGTTTGACAGACCGAGCACTGTGTCCTCTTCAGAAACAGTCAAATAGTTCGTGTTTTTTACCGTCCGCAAAATGTTGGCATGTGTGACGATGTTTCCTTTCGGCGTTCCCGTCGTGCCTGATGTATAAGTGAGATTGGCAATCGTTTTGGAATCAAACGGCAATGCTGGATTGCGAGAGTCCTTTTCATAGCTCGCCTCATCATCAGCAAGCACAACGACGCCTTGAAAACCGGCCTTTTCCGCAAGCGGCTTGAGGCTTTGCTGAGTCAGGAGCACATTCGCCCCGCTGTCGCGGAAGAAATGCTGAATCCGCTGAACCGGATGCTCAGGATCAATCGGCACATAGGCGGACCCCGCTTTTAACACAGCCATAATGGAAACAATCATATCCATTGACCGTTCACACAGAACAGCCGCGGTTTTTCCGCCGCCTCCGACCGAAAGAATATGCCGCGCAAGCCTGTTGGCGCGTTCATTCAGCTGCTGATACGACAGGGTTTCCCCTTCGAACTGTAGAGCCGTCCGGTCAGGGTTCTTTCGGACTTGTTCTTCAAAGATCTGCACGATCGTTTGATCTTTCGGGTATACCGTGCGTTCCGGGTTGAACCGCTGTAATTGATTCAAAGCCTCCCGTTCAGAAAGCAGATCATATTCGCTGATTTTCGCATCCGGCTGAGCTGCCGCGCTTTCCAGCAGACGGACATAGTGCGCAAGCATGCGATCCGCAGTTGAGCGCTTAAACAGCTTCGTGCAATAATCCAAATCAAGCGCAATGCCTTCCGCTGTTTCCCGAGCCTGCATGGTCAGGTCGAATTTGGCGATATTGAAGTTTGTTTCATGAAGAGACAGCGTCAGATTACCGATCTCCGGAATTCCGTCGGAGGCGTTTTGCAGACTGAACATCGTGTCAAATATCGGATGCCTGCTCATGTCCCGGGGCACGTTCAGCTCCTCGGTCAGCCACTCAAACGGATAATCCTGATGAGAAAACGCATCCAGCACCTGCTTGCGCACATGACCTAACAAGCCGGCAAATGTCTGATCCTGCTTCACGGAGCTTCGCAGCGCAAGCGTGTTGACAAACATCCCGATAAGCCCCTCGGTATCGGAGTGATTTCTTCCCGCTGACGGTGTTCCCACGATGATGTCTTCCTGTCCCGAATACTTAGAAAGCAGCGTATAGTATGCTGATAACAGCACCATGTAAAGGGTGGCTCCGTTTTTCTCGGCAAGCTTCTGCAGCCGTTCCCGCAGCATTTTCGGCAGCTTGGCGGACACGCGGTCACCTTCAAAGCTTTGCACCTGCGGCCGCGGATAATCAGGGAGCAGCTGAAGCACCGGCAGTTCCCCGCTGAAGACTTCTTTCCAGTACGCCCGCTCCTTCTTGTAGCCTTCTTTCGCCCGTTCCGCCTGCCATACGGCATAATCTTTATATTGAATGCGCAATTCAGGCAGCTGATTTCCGCCGTAGATGTCAGCCAGTTCCTTCAGCATGATGGAAATAGACACCCCGTCAGAAATCAGGTGATGCATATCAAACAGCAGCAGATGGCGATTGTGACCGAGCGTTTGCAGGCCGATTCTGAACAGCGGCGCCTCAGATAAATCAAAACGGCGCACAAAGTCCTTCATGACCTGTTCATTCGTTCTTCCGCGCGCTTCGATCATTTCAATATGAAACGGAACATGCTCGCCAATCACTTGTCTCGGCGTGCCGTCCTCTGATTGAAACGATGTTCTGAGCGCTTCATGCCTGCTGATTAAGGCAGAAAATGCACGCTCAAGCTTTTCACGGTCTAAAGCGCCCTCAATCATGGCCGCAGCCGGCATGTTATATCCGACTCCCGCGTCTTCAAATTGGCTTGCGATATAAGTCCGCTGCTGAGCGAGCGAAAGCGGATAGCTCGCCTGCTTCTCAGCCGGCTCAATTGCATTGAATGCCGGTCCTTCGTTTCGGTTTTCCGCATAATCGGCAAGCGCCGCAATCGTCGGATGCTCAAACAAGTATTGCAGCGGAATTTCAACGCCCATTTGCTTATGAATTTTCGTCAGAAGCGTCATTGCCTTTAATGAATGACCGCCTGACTCGAAGAAATGATCATAAATGCCCGCCTTGTCCATTCCGAGGACTTCCTGCCAGATGACGGTGAGCATTTCCTCCGTTTCATTTCTCGGCGCGGCATATTCGGATGAGCTGACAGCCTGCACATCAAGCGCAAACAGCTTTTTGCGGTCCGCCTTCCCGCTCGGCGTGAGCGGAATTTCGTCCGTTTTTGTAAAGTAAGCGGGCACCATGTAATCAGGAAGGTGCTTGGACACATACTCCCTGTACTCGGCAGGGTGAAACTCGGTTCCTTTTTCCTGAACGATATATGCGCAGACATCTAAGCTGCCCTGCTGATCCGGCCGTGCCAGCACGACGGCCTGCGCCGCGCCCGGAGCTTTTCTGAGCACCGTTTCAATTTCTCCCAGCTCAATGCGGTAGCCGCGGACTTTCACCTGATCATCTTCACGGCCGATATATTCGATCGTCCCATCCGGCAGCCAGCGCGCCATATCACCCGTGCGGTACATGCGGCCGTTTCCGTTAAACGGATCCTGCAAAAACTTCTCTGCGGTCAAATCCGGAAGATTTAAATAGCCGCGGCCTACACCGTCACCCGCGATATACAGCTCACCGGCCGTGCCGTCGGGCTGAAGCCGCTGGTGCTTATCCAATATATACAGACGGGCGTTGCCGAGCGGTTTTCCGATCGGAACGTACGCCGCCTGTTGATTCATTCCGTTATCCGCTGACATCTGATGCACGGACGCATCTACGCACGTTTCTGTCGGCCCGTAGACATTCGTCAGACGCGGCGTCCTGCCCGATTGATGAAAGAGCGTCATCAGCTGTTCAGCAACAGCCGCGGACAAGCCCTCTCCCCCAATGAGCATGTGGCGCAATTCAATTCCGCTGACATCTCCCGCCGCAACCATCATCTGCAGATGCGCAGGCGTTCCGTCAGTGGCTTCAATCCGGTTTTGACGATAATAGTCCAGCAGTGCCGAGCCATTCGTTACAGTCGTTTTCGGCACGATATAAAGCGTCTGTCCCAAAAGAAGCGAGGCAAAAATCTGTTTGACGGACGCATCAAAATGAAACGGAGCCAAAAGCGCCATTCTTAAGGTCTGCTCACCGCATTGATAAATCTCCTGCTGCAGTGATTGCACCAGATGATGAACTTGCCGGTGCTCAATCATCACGCCTTTCGGCCGCCCCGTTGTACCTGACGTGTAGATGATGTAAGCCAGCCGGTCTGATTGTGTGCTGACACCGTCCGCAGCCGTCTCATACTGAACAGCCTCGTTAAAATCAATCCGTTCGGCATCCGCTGCGGGCGCCTGTATTCCGGCCTCCGTCAGAACAGCCTTCGCTCCGCTGTCCTCCAAAATGTACTGAATCCGATCCGCCGGAAAGTCAGGATCTATCGGCACATAGGCGCCGCCCGCTTTCAAAATTCCCAATATTGCCGCAATGACACGCTCAGAACGGCCAAGCAGAACCGCGACAGGAGAATCGGCTGATATCCCGGCTTGAAGAAGGCGTCCGGCAATACGGCCTGACTGTTCATGCAATGTGCGATAGGACAATGTTCGGCCTTCATACACAACCGCGGGTTTGTCAGACAGTGACTTCACTTTCTCTTCAAACAGCCCCGGTATCGTCATCTCTCCGCGGTAATTCACCGGATTGCCGGAGGCCCGTTTCAACAGCCGCTCTTTCTCGGATTCAGAAAGAAGAGTAAGTTCATCAATTATGCGATCAGGAGATGAAATCGCATCTTCAATCAGCGTGATCAAACGTTCAGAAACAGATTCAATCTCTTCCCCCTTGAAAATGTCGCTGCGATAGTCAAAATCAATTGTCAATTTCCCGGTGTCCCATCGTTCCTTCACATGAATTGAAATATCATTTGTACCGCTTCCGCTGAAAATAGGGTCTGTCAGGAAGGACAGATTCTCTTTTTTCTGCCACTGCATCACCTGGTACTCCAGAGCCACCGTAAACAATCTGCTCAGTGAACTTTTCGAAGCGCGCAAATCATTGACAAGCAGGTTATACGGATACTTTTGGTGGCGGAGAATTTTCATCAGATCCTTCATCCGGCCTTTAACGAATTCCAAGAACGACTGTCCTCCGTCAACGCTTGTCCGCACAGGCACCGTAGATACGAACATCCCGAGCATCTGCTTTTCTTTCGCATTCGTCCGGTTTCCCATAAACGTACCCGTGACAACGTCATCCCGGCCGGTCACTTTGTAGAGATAAGTGATCAGAGCTGACTGGAACAGAGACAGTACGCTGACTTTATGCTCCTCGCAGAATGAATGAATGCGGCCATATAAGTCGTGAGGAATTTCTTGAGAAAACCGTTTCGCATCAAGACCCGCATCTGCCTGGCTCCGTTTCAGGGACACAAGCTCCGGCACGGTCTCAAACTGCCCGTTCCAAAAATCCCGATCCTTTTTAAACCGCTTCGATTGCACATATTCCTGCTCTGTCAGCACGTGCTCGATAAAAGAAGGAATCTCCGTCTGTTCCTCACTTGTCCCGCCTGAAAGCTCCAAATAAATATCAGTAATCGCATTGCCCAGAATCGTCATGGAAATCCCGTCTGAAATAATGTGATGCACATTAGCGTAAAACCAGACCTCATTTTCACTGATCGTGTGCACGGAAAAACGGAATAAATCCTGATCATATAACGCCAGAGGCTTGCCAGCTTCTTCACGCCCCCATTTTGACAGCTCGTCCGCAGAGCAGCCGGCTTGCCTGATATCTGTGTGCCCGATAGAGAGCGGACGGTATTCGCTCACATATTGAACGGGCTCCCCCTCATCATCAAGCCGCAGACGGATTCTCATCGACTCATACCGCCGGACGAATTCCTGTATCGCTTTCTCAACGTAATGAGCCTGTACGCCGTCTTCAGAAATGAGTTTCCCGAACCCGGCAAGATTTGAAATACTTGTGTTCGGATAGAATTTTTCTGTATACCAGATACGTTTTTGAGCATTTGTTAAAGGATAAAAAGTTATTTCCATATGTGTGCGCCTCCCCTTTTTAAGATAAAGTTGTCAATTCTCCCTTAGAAACAGCCTCCCTCTATGTCCCTAACTCATTCTCAAGCCAAAAGAACCACTTACCTCCAAAAACGATCCCGATTCAATCACCGCCGAAATCCGTCATCCGTTCACCCGCGCAGTCCGAAATGCGGCATCAAATTTATGAGAAATCAAGACAAAAAGCCATTGATTGTAAGCACGAAAGGTTTACCTATTTCTGCATGTATTTCTATATATCTACTTACGTTCACTTTATATGAAAATATTGTTTTTATCACCGAAAAATGGGTGAAAAGTTTCATGCGGCACACCGAAAAAAAATCCGACAAATCCAGAGGGTATTTTGCGGCATCCCGCAATTTATTTTCAAAAATATTATTTACGTAAAATTAAAAATCTTTAAACTATAATGAAAATCTGTCAAATATCCAGTTATGGCAGAATGAGAAAAATTTACGTACGTAAGCTGACCCGGAAAAAACAGCGCAAGAACCGAAACAGACGGTCCGAACGTTCGCAATATGATTTCATTAAACCGCAAAAAAAGCACTCTATTTTACATAGAGCACTTCAAAAAGATTCCTTTATTGCAGTTTTATCAATGTTGATTAATTCCATATAATCTTTTCCCCACTTATACATGGCGTCCAAAATCGGCATAAGGCTTTCTCCTTGCGCCGTTAAAGAATACTCCACTTTCGGAGGGACGACAGGGTAAACTTCCCTGTGAACGATCAGATCCTGCTCCAGCTCCCTGAGCTGATTCACAAGAATTTTATGCGTAATATCCGGAATTAAAGCTTTCAGCTCATTAAACCGCTTCGTCCCTTCTTTTCCCAAGTGCCACATAATCAGCATTTTCCACTTCCCGCCTATCACGGCAAGCGTCAATTCCTTTTCGCAATTAAACGTTTTCTCATCCATTCGGCTCACGGGCCATTCTCCTTCCTCTTACTTTTTGTACGTTGATCATCTATTCATACACGCTTACTTTTTTACACAACTTTCATCAGTTTATACTACCACGCAGTTTTGCTGAAACAAAGCGCATTGCCTGCGGGGACAGTATCCTAAAAGTAACTATTAGACTTCAAAGTGCGTACTTCTCAACATGCGGGGCACTCTATAGAATGGAAATACATAAAAAAGAGGAGTGGATATAAAGTGGAATTACAGCTGGCATTAGACTTAGTGAATATCCCGGAAGCAATTGAACTTGTGAAAGAGGTCGAACAATATATAGATGTTGTAGAAATCGGCACTCCCGTTGTCATTAATGAAGGACTGAAAGCCGTGCAGGAAATGAAATCAGCCTTTCCTCACTTGAAAGTGCTTGCCGATCTTAAAATCATGGATGCAGGCGGTTACGAGATTATGAAAGCGGCAGAAGCGGGAGCCGACATCATCACCGTTTTAGGAGCGACAGACGACTCAACAATCAAAGGGGCGGTTGCCGAAGCAAAAAAACAGCAGAAAAAAATTCTCGTCGACATGATTAACGTAAAAAACCTTGAAACACGGGCAAAAGAAATTGACCAGCTCGGTGTTGATTATATTTGTGTTCACACAGGTTATGATCTTCAAGCAGAAGGAAAAAATTCATTCGAGGAACTGACGGCGATTAAAAAAGCGGTCAAGAGCGCTAAAACCGCAATTGCCGGAGGCATTAAACTTGATACGCTTCCTGAAGCCATCAAACAAAACCCAGATTTAATCATTGTCGGCGGAGGCATTACGGGAGCTGACAATAAAGCGGATGCTGCTGCTAAAATGAAACAGCTGATCACACAAGGATCATGAAAACGACTGAATACTTACATGAAATACTAAATGAAATATCCCGCACCGCAGCATTAATATCCGACAGTGAAGCTGACAAGCTTGCGGATCAGATTTTATCGGCAGATCAAATCTTCACGTCCGGAGCGGGACGTTCCGGCTTTATGGCTAAAGCGTTCGCCATGAGGATGATGCACATCGGTCTGAACGCTTACATCGTCGGTGAGACGCTTACCCCTCCCCTCCAAGAAGGCGGTCTCGTCATCATCGGCTCAGGCTCAGGCGAAACAAAAAGTCTGCTTCATACGGCTGAAAAAGCCAAAAGCCTTAACGGCATCATCACTGCATTAACGATTAACCCCGACTCAAGTCTCGGCAAACTTGCGGATCTTACAATAACGATTCCCGGCTCTCCTAAGGAAGAGACCGGCGGAGACAGAAAGACGATTCAGCCGATGGGTTCTTTATTCGAACAAACTCTTCTGCTGTTTTACGATGCGGTTATTCTAAAAATCATGGAGAAAAAAGAATTGAATTCAGCAGACATGTTTACAAAGCATGCGAATCTGGAATGATTTGCTGACGGCCTTCTTATCAGATGGCCGTCTTTTTATCGTCCTGTTGCGCACGGTGACAAGACGGCCAAGTTTTTCGGGTCGGACACTCGCAGACAAAGATATCCTGCGGTGAGCTTATCGCTATAATAAGTCAATTGACGATACACCCGCAACTATTCATTTCTGAATAGGGAAACGGCAAAAAACACTTTCTGATCGAATTTTTAATGAATAAAGTTGATTTGTGCGGATGGTTTTACAGATATTCAGCTGAATTTCGGCTGAGAAATATATTTTAACAGCTTTACAGCCGGCCGATTCTGCTTTATTCTTGGACCAGCTTTACAGCAATTAAAACTGGAGGTGATTGATACTCTTGAAAACATTAAAAGCACTGCTGCTTATTCTTATCATCATTGCCGGAGCAGTCGCGGCCCTGATCAAGGGTGATCTTTTCTCAGATAACGAGCAGACCGTTCAGAAGAGTGATTACGACAAAGTAATCTTATTTCCGTCCGATCGATATCCGGAAACAGCAAAGCATATTAAGGACGCGATAAAAGAAGGACATTCCAGCATATGCACCATTGACAGAGACGGAGTACATAAGCGGCGTGAGCAATCTCTTAAACATGTGCCCGTCAAAACGGGATACGATAGAGATGAATGGCCGATGGCGGTTTGTAAACAGGGCGGAAATAATGCCTCCGTAGAATATATTTCTCCGGCAGACAACCGCGGAGCCGGCTCTTGGGTCGGACACCAGCTTACCAATGATCCCGACGGAACGAGAGTATTATTTAAAATCAAGTAAAAAACAGGAGGAACAGCGCATTGAATAAATCATGGAAACCGCAAGAACTGGCCATTTCTTATCATCAATTTACAATCTTCCAAAAAGATTCAGAACCGCCTGTTATCGATTGGACCGATGAAGCCATTGAAAAAGGATATGCGGAAGCTGACGGAGCTGTTTCATTTGAGGCAAGGAGAAATACGAGGGCATTTATCGTCCTCAGGCTTAACACAAGTGAACCGGTACCATCCTATGAGAAAAAAGCGACTGTTCCCTTTGAGGCTGTAAAAGATGGAATTGAGATTGAAAGCGTGATGTCAAAGCGGCTTTCTTTTAATATTCCGAAAGGCCGATACAGCCTTACCTGTTATTCAGTGCCTGCCGAAATATCCGATCTTCATGCGGATACGTATATTATTGATGCAGCCGCAATGTAAAAGAAAGCCCTGAGAGAATCATATTTCTCTCAGGGAACTTTTATAAACTTTTACCGTTTGTTTCAATTACATTCTGGTACCAATAAAAACTTTTTTTCCTGATCCGTTTTAAATCCTTTTCATCTTCTTCATCTCGATTGATATACACAAAACCGTAGCGTTTTTGATAGCCATTCAGCCAGCTTAACAGATCCGTGAATGACCAGCTGCAGTAGCCGATGAGATGAACTCCGTCACTAATGGCCTCTCTGCACTGTTCAAGATGGGAGCGTAAATAGTCAATTCTGTAGTCATCCTGAATTGAGCCGTCTTCTTCTATTTTATCGAATTCCCCCAGCCCGTTTTCTGTTATAAAAACCGGCAGCTCATAGCGGCTCGTTATACGCCGGAGGCCGATGCGCAGACCTATCGGGTCAATCGTCCAATCCCAATTACTTGTCACGAGGTTAGGATTCTTTTTCGTTTTAAACAGCCCCGGTATACCGGTATCCTGGTTTGTCCCTTTCTGACCAGTCGTGTTCATTTTCCCCTCCGATACACCGTCAAGAGGATTTCTTTCGTACGTAATCGTCTGATAATAATTAACACCGATAAAATCCGGCTTGCCTTTTGCAAGCAATTCCATATCCCCGGCTTCAATGGCGGGCGCCCAGCCCTTTTCCTTTAAATAATTGAAAGGAATTTGCGGATAAGTCCCCCGGCAATACATATCAAGCCACCAATGGTTCATAAATTCCTCTGCGTTTTCAAATGCAGTTATGTCTTCAGGATGACTTGTAAGCGGATAAGCCGGTGAATAAGCGAAGCTCGGGCCGATCAAACCGTCAGGAACATATTGTCTGAAGGATTCAATCGCTTTGGCATTAGCTAAAAATGCGATATGATTCGCTTCATAAAATCGTTTTCTGTCCTTTACGCCGGGCGGATGTGCAGCTGTAATAAACCCGTTATGAAAATTATAATTCTGCTCGTTTAACGTGACCCAGTATTTCACCTTGCCGGCAAATCTTTTGTATAACGCAATGCAGTAATCATTAAAATCATCAATAATTTTTCTTGATTCAAAGCCGCCGTATTCATCCATCAGCGCCTGAGGCAAGTCCCAATGATAAAGAGTCAGCACCGGCTCAATATCGTTAGAAATCAATTCATCGATCAGGTCTTCGTAAAATGCGATCCCTGATTCGTTGATTTCCCCTCTGCCATTCGGAAAAATTCTCGGCCAGCTGACAGAAAAGCGGTAAGCTTTCAAACCCATTTCTGCCATCAAGGCGATATCTTCTTTATAACGCTCATAATGGCCGACTGCTGTATCGCCATTTGAGCCTTTAAACGTTTTACCCGGTATTTTCGTGAATAAGTCCCATACTGAAGGTCCTTTACCGTCTTTATTCCAGGCTCCTTCAACCTGATAGGCAGCCGAGGCTGACCCCCATAGAAATGTATCAGGGAACAGGCCCTGTTTTTTATGTAACATGTGTTTCATCCTCCTGATGCGTATGATATTGATATCATACG
The DNA here is from genome assembly GCF_011066015.1 of Bacillus sp. EKM206B. Lineage (NCBI taxonomy): Bacteria > Bacillati > Bacillota > Bacilli > Caryophanales > Bacillaceae > Bacillus > Bacillus sp. EKM206B. Next base: position 146,127 of record NZ_JAAMNL010000008.1, on the reverse strand, counting down.
TTATGAAACGCGTTTCAGAGCAATCCCGATAAAAACAAAAAAAGCATCCGGCTTGCCGGATGCTTAAGAATGATGATGCCGTTTTTCCAATTTATGAGGCGGAGGCTTCGGGACAAACCCATTTCGTTTCATCATGTTAAAGCGCCTGTCCATATGCTGTTTAATATGTTCTGCTTTTTCTTTCGGCAGGACTCCGTACTCAACATATTTGGATATGACATGTTTTCGTTTTTCGAGCACTTCTTTTTCAAGTGATTCAATTTCTTTTTTCTGCTGTTCCGTGAGTGACATGGTTGAAGGCATTTTTGTTCCGGCGGCGTGTGCCGGCATTGTGAAAACCATTGCTGTAATGAAAAACGCAGCTAAAAACAATGCAGCTTTTTTCATGACTCTTTCCTCCTTTAACGTTTGTTATATGTTGCTCCCTCATCCATTTTTTATGCAAAAAAAGAGCGAAATTATTCGCTCTTTTCAATCGATTCGTCCGGCAGCGCGTATGTGACATACGTTCCCGCTACAAAATCGTGGATTGACCGTCTGTCTTCTCTCATTCCGACCATGAATGCGCTCACGATCACACCGATTCCAAACGTCACGCCATATATCAGGCCGCCCACAAGCACTCTCAAAATCATAGTGAGAAAGCCTACCTGAGTGCCGTCTTTTTTGACGATGCGGATACCGCAGATCTTTTTGCCGATAACATAACCGTTCCAGTATACAGGGAGCAAAATAGCATAAAGAGTCAAAATGATGCTGATCATTGTGCTCTCATTCGGATCTTTTCCTGTTGCCAGCATAAAAATAATCGCCAAAGGCACTGAAGTAATTAAATAGTCGAGTACCACGGCTCCCAATCTGATCCAAAATCCCGCCGGTCTGTAAATATTCATCGTGTTTCTCCTCGCTATGGCTTTAAAATCACTTTAATGTTGCCATCTTCTTTTTTGTCAAATATATCATATGCAGCAGGAGCTTCCGCAAGACTCATTTTGTGTGTAATGATATCCGTCGGATCAATTTCATTTTGTTCGATCATTTGATACAGCATCGGCATCAGATGAATAACGGGTGCCTGGCCCATTTTTAAAGAAACGTTGCGTGTGAAAAAATCACCGAGCGGAAAGCCGTCCGCTTCAGAAATGTATGCGCCCGTGAGCTGCACGGTTCCGAACTTCTTAACGGCTTCTGATGCTGTAAGAATCGGACTGATCGTTCCGAACTGATTCGGTTTTTGCTCTGCTTTTTCTTTTGAAAGCGGCGTGCCGTCCATTCCGACACAATCAATCACTACATCCGCGCCCCCTGACGTTTGTTCATGCAGCAGTTTCCCGATCTCATCATGTTCTGAAAAATTGAAGGTCTCTGCTCCGTTTATGCGTCTCGCATGTTCAAGGCGGTGCGGGACTTGATCAACTGCGATAACCCGTTTAGCTCCTTTTTTCCACGCGAATTTTTGCGCCATTAAGCCGATCGGACCTGATCCCAGAATCACGACTGTATCTCCTTTTTTCACTCCGCTGTGCTGGACGCTCCAAAAGGCGGTCGGCATGACATCTGACAGAAGCAGCACCTGCTCATCTTCAAGCTCACTGTCTGCCGGAACCAGAAAAGAAGAGAAATCAGCATAAGGAACACGTAAATATTCAGCCTGCCCGCCGGGATAATTACCGTTAAACTCCGAAAAACCGAATAAGCCGCCGGCATCTGTATGAGGATTTGGATTAGATTCATCACACTGGCTTTCCATCTGGTGCTTGCAGTAATGACATTCTCCGCAGCCGATGTTAAAAGGAATCACGACCCGGTCGCCTTTTTTCAGCTTTTTGACTTGACTGCCCGTTTCTTCCACGATTCCCATCGGCTCATGCCCGACAATATAACCCGGATCGGCGGGTATTCCGTTTTTATATAAATGAAGGTCTGAACCGCATATCCCGGTTGCGGTGATTCGAACGATGACATCTCTCTCATCTTGAATGGCGGGTGCCGGGACTTCTTTCACTTCCATATGTTCTTTTCCTTGGTATGTCAATGCTTTCACACTTGGTCAGCTCCTTTTTCATCACTCCTTCCCTTTTCACCTGCTTCTAAACTTGGCCGGTATGTTATTCGGCCCGCTGAATATCCCATTGAAAAGGATCTTCAAGCTGCGACCAATCAGAATCGAACTCAGACGGCGTGAGCAGGCACTGATCCAATTCCTTTGTAATGGCGGCTTCATCTAAATCTGTTCCGATAAACACCAAGTTCGTATGACGATCTCCGAATTGGTCGTCCCAATCTTCCAGAATCTCCGGTTCCTGCTGTTTGATCTGCTCCTGCTCAAGTTTCGGCATTGCCGCCACCCAATAAGAAACAGGCTCAATCGAAACCGCCGGACCCGCCTGAGACATCAGCAGCGCAAGGCTGTTGCGGGTTGCGCACCAAGCAATTCCTTTTGCGCGCACAATGTTGTCAGGCATTGATTGATGCAGCCAGCTGTCAAAACGAACGGCATGAAACGGCAAACGCCGCGAGTACACAAACGAAGTGATACCGTACTCTTCCGTTTCGGGAGTGTGCGCTTCATGACCTGCCGTCAGCTCCTTTATCCATCCTGCTGATGAACTCGCTTCCTCAAACTCAAATAAACCGGTATTCAATATGGATTCGGCGGGCACTTCTCCGCGGACGGACCGGATCAGTCTGGCGCGGGGCTGTAATGCGCGAAGGACCGTTTCCAGCTGTTCAAGCTCTTTTTCGCCCACCATGTCGCATTTATTTAAAATGAGCACATCACAAAACTCGATTTGGTCAATTAATAAATCGGCAATCACCCGTTCATCCTCTTCTCCCGCCGCTTCCTTCCGGTCAAGAAGGCTGTCACCGGACTGGAAATCATGCCAGAAGCGGTTTGCATCCACCACGGTCACCATTGTGTCCAGCCTGCAGAATGTTGTCAGATCAATGCCCATTTCTTCATCTATATAAGAAAATGTCTGGGCAACGGGAATCGGTTCGCTGATCCCTGTTGATTCAATCACAATATAATCAAATCTGCCGTCTTTCGCGAGTTTCTCAACTTCGACTAATAAATCTTCACGCAGCGTGCAGCAGATACAGCCGTTGGATAATTCCACGAGTTTCTCATCCGTCCTTGACAAGCCGCCTCCCTGCTTCACCAAGCCCGCGTCTATATTTACTTCGCTCATGTCATTGACGATGACGGCAATTTTTAAACCGCTGCGGTTTTGTAAAATATGATTCAAAACGGTCGTCTTTCCGGCACCAAGATAGCCGCTCAATACTGTAACCGGAATTTTTTTCATAAAATAGCCTCCTGACAAAATAGAATGATTACGATTTACATTCCGCACCTGCCCTTTTTTCATCATGATATACATTATTATAAATCGTAATCGTTACTATTTATTCTGATATATTCTCCGTTTAAAATCAAGTGAAAAATAATCAATCATAAAAAAGACACGCTGTCATACGTGTCTTCCGCCCAAACTTAAACATCCGCAGGACTGTTTTCAGTGCCATAGCTTTTTCTCCAAAAATAGCCTGCGGCCAGAACAAGCACAAATGCGAGCAATGCGATACATGAGAAAGAGATAAAACCGATCGCATACGTTCCTGTCATCTGCTTCAATGATCCTAAAATATTCGGAAGGAAAAAACCCCCTATGCCGCCGGCTGCTCCGACGATTCCCGTCACCATTCCGATTTCTTTTGCAAAGTGCTGAGGGACAAGCTGAAATACCGCTCCGTTGCCCATACCGAGCGCCATCATTCCGATAAACAGCAGAACGATCACCGTTGAAAGCGGAGGCAGGCTGCTGACTCCCGCCATACACAGAGCCGCGATGACAAACAGTACAGCCAGAACTTTCGCACCTCCCGCCCGATCTGAAATCCAGCCTCCTGCAGGGCGAAAAAAACTGCCCGCTGCGACACATATTGTGACGAAATCACCGGCATGGATTTTTGACAATTGATATTGATCAACGAAAAAAATCGCCAAAAAACTTGATAATCCCACAAAACCTCCGAAAGTGACGCCGTACAGAAGACAGAAACACCATGTTTCCTTCTGCCTGAACACGTGAAGGTAGTTTTTAAGCGGCTGCGGTGCGGGCTGTGCAGGAGAGTCCTTCGCCATGACGATAAACAGTATAAAAACGATCATCAACGGAAGAAGCGCAATTCCCATTACACTGTGCCACCCAAACTGTTCCGCAAGGCGGGGGCCGAACAATGTCGCAAACAAAGTGCCGCTGTTGCCGGCACCTGCTATCCCCATCGCAAGCCCCTGCAAGTGAGGCGGATACCACCGGCTCGCCATCGGAAGCGCAACAGCAAAACTTGCGCCCGCTACGCCCAGCAGAATGCCGATCGCATACAGCTCAGTCAAAGAACGGCCGCCGAATGCCCCCCAAAGCAGCGGGATCATCGTGATCAGCATCCCGATCACGGCTGTTTTCTTCGGCCCGATCCTGTCCGTTAACACACCTAAAATGATCCGAAACACAGATCCTGATAAGATCGGCAGAGCCACGACAAACCCTTTTTCAAAAGAAGATAACCCGAAATCCTGAGAAATATAAACGCCGAGCGCCCCCAGCATTACCCAAATCATAAAACTCACATCAAAATATAAGAAGGAACAGAGCAGAGTGAGCGGATGACCGCTTGTTTTTAATTCCGACAGCTTCATAACATTCTCCTTTCCGGTCTTCTATCATTTCAAATTGCTGAATCAAGAATATATGACCGGCATTCACCGGAAAAGACATGTGTAAGATAATGCGACACATTTAATGCGTTAATCAGGCAATGTGCCATAATTTCTCATAGAGAAGCAATCTTACAGGCAGCTGCAAAGGAGGTTTGGCGAATGAAGAAACAACGATTAATTGCAGCAGGGAACGGAATGGCAGGAATTCGCTGTATTGAACACATTTTAAAGATGAACCGTGACATGTTTGAGATTGTCATTTTCGGAAGCGAACCTCATCCCAATTACAATCGCATTCTCTTATCCTCCGTTTTACAAGGTGAGGTTTCGCTTGATGACATTACGCTGAATAGCCGCGAATGGTACGAAAAAAACGGAATTACGCTTTACACGGGAGAAACGGTTGTACACATTGATACAGAACGGCAGGTTGTCACAACGGATCGGAAGCGCAGCATGACTTACGATCAAATCATCCTTGCAACGGGCTCCTCTCCTTATATTCTCCCCATACCCGGAGCAGATAAAGAAGGTGTGTACGGCTTTCGGACAATAGAAGACTGCCAATCTCTTATCAATGCGGCCGGTTGGTATCAAAAGGCGGCGGTCATCGGCGCCGGTTTATTAGGTCTTGAAGCGGCCGTCGGCTTACGGCAGCTCGGCATGGACGTCAGCGTCATTCACCACTCTTCCGCCATTATGCAAAAACAGCTTGATCCAACGGCATCCCGCCTGCTGCAGAAAGAGCTGGAACGAAAAGGCTTAGTCTTTCTTTTAGAGAAAGACACGGCATCCATTACAGGAAACTCACGGGCGGAAGGCATCCGTTTCAAAGACGGTTCTTCCATAGAAGCAGACCTGATTGTCATGGCCGCCGGTGTGAGGCCCAATATCCGATTGGCTGCATCTGCCGGACTTTCAGTGAACCGAGGAATCATCGTCAATCAATTCATGCAGACGAACAAACCGAATGTGTATGCCGTCGGTGAATGCGCGGAGCATGACGGGATTGTATACGGATTGGCGGCACCGCTTTATGAACAGGGAAAAGTGCTCGCACAGCATCTATGCGGTGTTCCGTGCGAAGGGTTTCAAGGCTTTGCACAATCTGCGGCCTTAAAAATAGCCGGTATTGATGTATGGTCGGCAGGAAAGGTGCACGAGGATGAGCACACAGCCGGCATATTGTTCCATGATGAGCATGCAGGCATCTACAAAAAAGCGCTCTTTGAGGACGATAAACCGGCCGGCTTTATTTTATTCGGGGACACGCGCGGTAAACAGCGGCTTCTCGACAGTCTTGTGAAGCAAAGAGATATTTCCATCGTGAAAAAACAGCTCATGGAACCGGATCAGGGCGGTATATCCTTTAAATCCATGCCTCCCCATGAAACCATTTGCCAATGCAGCTCAGTGACCAAGGGCTCCATTGAAGAAGCGGTGAACAAATATGGCTTAAAAACCGCGGAGGAAGTGAAGCACATGACAAAAGCGTCCGGATCTTGCGGAGGATGCAGGCCGCTCGTTGAAGACTTGCTGAAGTATATGGCAAGCGATGATTACACAAAACCCTCCCGCCAGCCTTCGTTTTGCGGCTGCACCGATTTGACAGAAGAAGAAGTCATCGCCGAACTTCGGCGCCGTCCGTTCACTGATGCCGCCGAGGTGATGGAAGTGATCGGCTGGAAAACAGAAAACGGCTGCCGCATTTGTATTCCGGCGCTTCACTATTACTTGGAAAGGACGCGGCCTGATTTTATGCAGTTCAATGAAATATCGGCAGAAGAGACATGCACCCTGATTCCGCAAATGTACGGCGGACTGACAAGTGCGGCAGAGCTCAAAAACATCGCAGACGTCATCGAAGCATACGGCATCCCCGAGGTTTCGATGACTGACAGTCACCGGCTGAGGCTTTCCGGAATCAGGCCAAATGACCTTGCAAGCATCAGAAAAGCACTGAACATGCCGGTTTTCTCCCCCCGGCACCGCTGGACGATTCAAATCAGAGCATGTACGTGCGGACAGCATCGCTCCTTTCAAGAGCTGGCAAGCAGGATTGAACGAGATACCGACACACTTGCCGTACCCGCTTATGTATCCGTCAGCTTGTCATGTGAAAACAATTGCACCGATGCTTACATTCAAGATATCGGCGCGCTTCAGACACAAACTTGCTGGGAGATTTATATCGGGGGCTTCCGCGGAAAACAAGCCCGCGCCGGCAGCCTTTTTTGTGTGACGGATAACGAAGACAGTACCGCCGCTATGATGAAAGGCCTTATTCAATATTATCGCGAAACGGCTCACTACAACGAAGCGATTTATCAATGGGCTGACAGACTCGGCCTCGTCCATATCAGAGAAATGCTGTTTGAAGAAGATATGCGGACACAGCTTCTGAAAAATCTCCGTTCAGACATATCCCTGCTGCAAAACCTGTCTGCCGGGAAAACGCCATACGAAAGGATGAAGCTTTTTGACTGAACCGATGCTCCGTTATTTCCGTGACAAACTGCAAGATGTCCAATCGGAAAAAACATATGAGACGCAATGCCCGTTCTGCAGCATGCAATGCAAAATGCAGCTTACGGAACAAACCTTCGCGGCACGGAAGAAATACACTGCAATCGGCATTGATAATCCGACGACACATGGCCGTTTATGTACAAAAGGCATGAATGCCCATCAGCATGCCGTACACTCTTCCCGCATTACACGCCCCCTGCTTAAAAAAAACGGTGAATTTGTGCCTGTCTCTTGGGCTGAAGCACTGAATCGCATTAAGGAACAAATCAATCTGATCCAAACCGAACACGGCAATGATGCGATGGCCGTCTATGGGAGCGCCTCAATTACAAATGAAGAAGCCTATCTGCTTGGAAAGTTCGCACGGGTCGGCTTACAGACAAAATACATCGATTACAACGGGCGGCTCTGTATGTCTGCCGCAGCAACGGCGGCCGGCCAGACATTCGGCGCGGACAGGGGCCTGACGAATCCATTATCGGACATCCCGCATACACGTGTCATCATCCTGGCAGGCACCAATATCGCCGAATGCCAGCCGACGATCATGCCGTATTTTGATAAAGCGAAAGAAAACGGGGCTTACATTATCGCCATTGATCCCCGGGAAACGGCGACGACCAAAATAGCCGATCTTCACCTGAAAATCAAGCCCGGTACAGACGCCGCCTTGGCAAACGGACTCGTCAAAATCTGCATTGACGAACAGCTTACAGACAAAGACTTTATCCGCACACGCACAAACGGATTCGATAAGCTCAAACGGCATACCGACGCTTTGGATCTGAAAGAGATCTCCGAGCAGACAAGTGTTCCTTTGGAGCATATACGAAAGGCCGCCGTGAAGTTTGCCAAGGAAACATCCGGCATGCTGTTTACAGCGCGGGGGATCGAACAGCAGACTGACGGTACCGCGGCAGTGAAAGCTTTCTTAAATATGGTGCTGATCACCGGAAAAATCGGCAAGCCCTTCTCAGGTTACGGGGCGATTACCGGTCAAGGCAACGGACAAGGCGCGAGAGAACACGGCCAAAAAGCGGATCAGCTTCCGGGCTACCGTTCTATCGAAATTGAAGAACACCGGGCGCACATTGCGAAGGTGTGGGGGATTCATCAGGATGAGCTGCCGCGAAAAGGGGTCTCAGCCTATGAAATGATAGAAAAAATAGATAGCGGCGACATCAAAGGACTGTTTCTCATGTGTTCCAATCCGGCTGTTTCCGGCCCAAATGCGAATTTCGTCAAGCAGGCAATCAAGAAACTGAGATTTTTTGTCGCAGTTGACTTATTTATTTCTGAGACCGCGGCATTCGCGGATGTGATTTTACCCGCCTCCTCTTATTTGGAAGACGAAGGCACGATGACAAATGTAGAAGGCCGCGTGACATTAAGAGAAGCGAGCCGCACCTGTCCCGGAGAAGCGAAACATGATTGGCAGATCATCTGTGACATTGCCTCGGCTCTTGGTAAAGGGCATTATTTTCCCTATACGTCGGCGGAAGAAATCTTTAACGAACTGAGAGAAGCGAGCCGCGGCGGAATTGCTGATTACTCTGGCATCACCTATGACAGGCTCAGGCGGGAAGGCGGCATTCAGTGGCCATGTCCTGAAGCGGATCACCCCGGAACCGGGCGATTGTTTGAGCACTCATTTGCCCATCCCGATCACAGAGCTGAATTAAGCGTGATTCCAAATGAACCGGCCGTCCCGAAAGAGAAACCGAGCGCCGGCTATCCGCTTTATTTAATCACAGGAAGGGTGATGTCTCATTACTTAACGGGTGTCCAAACGAGAAAAAGCTCTGCCTTGGCTGCAAGACATTTCGAATCCTTTGTGGAAATCCACCCAAAAACGGCGGCCGACTATCATATCGAAGACCGTGTTCTCGTGAAAATAGAATCCCCCCGGGGCAGCATTACGGTCCGGAGCAGATGGTCGGAGAAAGTGCGAAAAGACACATTGTTTGTCCCCATCCATTGGTCTGACACGCAAAACGTCAACGACTTAATTGGTGAAGCCTTGGATCCGGACTGTAAAATGCCCGGTTTTAAGATGTGTGCGGTACGAATCAGCCCTATATAATTTTTCATAAAATTTTTAGATTTTTTAGTATTTTTTGTTACATTTCATAACATGCATCTTAAATATTTGTTTTTGCTGTGCTACGCTAAAAAAAACAAAGATAAGGAGCGGATCATCTGATGGGAAAAAAACAGCTAGTTCTTGTTGGAAATGGAATGGCCGGGGTAAGAGCGATTGAAGAAATACTGCGTGTTTCAAAAGACGAATTCGAGATTACAATATTCGGGGCCGAACCTCATCCCAACTATAACCGAATCCTTCTGTCAAAAGTGCTGCAAGGCGATACCGACATTCAAGACATTACGTTAAACGATTGGAACTGGTACAAAGAAAACAACATTCAGCTGTATACCGGTGAAACAGTCATCAAAGTCGACACGGAAAACAAAACCGTCATCACCGATGCAGACAGAATCCAGCCTTACGATGAACTCATCCTGGCGACAGGCTCTGTCCCTTTTATCCTTCCGATTCCGGGCGCAGACAAACAAGGCGTCACGGCATTCCGGGACATAAAAGATACCGACACGATGCTCGCCGCGTCAAAACAATATAAAAAAGCAGCCGTCATCGGCGGAGGACTGCTTGGTTTGGAAGCAGCTCGCGGACTGCTGAATCTCGGAATGGACGTGTCTGTCATCCACCTCGCCCCATTCCTGATGGAGCGCCAGCTTGACGCAGCGGCGGGACGCCTGCTGCAAAACGAATTAGAAAAACAAGGCATGACCTTTTTCCTTGAAAAACAAACCGAAGAAATTCTCGGTACTGACCGTGTCGAAGGCGTACGCTTCAAAGACGGCACAAGCATCGAAGCTGACCTGGTCGTCATGGCGGTCGGCATCCGCCCGAATACACAGCTTGGCACAGAAAGCGGCATTCCGGTAAACCGCGGAATCATTGTCAACGATTATATGCAGACTGACATTCCGCACATTTACGCGGTCGGTGAATGTGCCGAGCACCGCGGAATCGCATACGGTCTTGTGGCGCCGCTCTATGAACAGGCAAAAGTGCTGGCCAAACATATTTGCGGCATTGAAACAAAACCGTATGAAGGCTCCGTTCTCTCCACTCAATTAAAGGTATCAGGCGTCGAAGTCTTCTCTGCCGGTGACTTTAACGAATCAGAGGACAAAAAAGCAATTAAAGTGTTCGATGAGCAGGACGGCATTTATAAAAAAATCGTCCTGAGGGGCAATCAAATTGTCGGCGCTGTTTTGTTCGGCGACAGCAGCGAGGGCGGCCGCCTGTTTTCAATGATTCAAAAAGAAGCCGATATCTCTGAAACCTCCAAAATATCAATCTTACAGCCTCTTGATCAGGAAGCAGGCGCAAGCATGACCGCGGCGATGAGCGACGATGAAATCATCTGCGGATGCAACGGCGTATCAAAAGGCGCGATTATTCAAGCCATTCAGGAAAAAGGCTGCACATCTACGGACGAAATCAAAGCATGCACCGGGGCATCCCGTTCCTGCGGAGGCTGTAAACCGCTCGTGGAAGACATTCTTCAATATACACTGGGCTCCGAATTTGACGCGTCCGCGCAAAAAGAAGCGATTTGCAGCTGCACATCACTGTCGAGAGATGAAGTCGTAGAAGAAATCAAAGCCAAAGGGCTGTCCCATACAAGAGAAATCATGAACGTGCTCGGCTGGAAAACGCCGGAGGGCTGCTCCAAATGCCGTCCTGCCCTCAACTACTACTTAGGCATGATTAATCCGGCTACATACGAGGATGACAGAACATCCCGTTTTGTGAACGAACGGATGCACGCCAATATTCAAAAAGACGGAACATACTCAGTCGTTCCCCGGATGTACGGCGGCGTGACCAACTCTCAGGATCTCCGCAAGATCGCCGATGTCGTCGACAAATATGAGATCCCGCTCGTTAAAATGACAGGCGGCCAGCGAATTGATCTCATCGGCGTCAAAAAAGAAGACCTGCCGAAAGTATGGGCCGAGCTTGATATGCCGTCAGGCTACGCGTACGGAAAAACACTCCGCACGGTAAAAACGTGCGTAGGCGAACAATTCTGCCGCTTCGGCACGCAAGACTCCATGGCACTGGGCATTGCGCTTGAGAAAAAATTCGAAGGGCTCAATACGCCTCATAAGGTCAAAATGGCCGTGTCCGCCTGCCCGCGGAACTGTGCGGAATCAGGCATTAAGGACCTTGGCGTTGTCGGCATCGACGGAGGCTGGGAGCTTTATGTCGGCGGAAACGGCGGAACCCATTTGCGCGCCGGTGATTTGCTGATGAAAGTAAAAACGAATGAAGAAGTCTTAGAATATGCGGGGGCTTACCTTCAGTACTACAGAGAAACGGCAAACTATCTGGAGCGGACATCCGCATGGCTTGAGCGCGTCGGTTTATCTCATGTCCAATCCGTATTAAACGATCCGGAAAAACGGCAGGAGCTCAACGACAGAATGAATGAGACACTCTCTGTCCACAAAGATCCGTGGCAATACTTCCTTAAAGATAAAAAAGCATCTAAAGATCTATTCGAAAATGTCGTCACGACTTCATAAAACAGTAAGGGGGAACGGACATGGTGAATAAAGATATGACAAAGATTTGTATAGGCAAAGTAAACGAATTACCCGAGGAGTTAGGAAAAACCGTATATATAGAGGATAAAGAGCTTGCCGTATTTAAGCTTTCTGACGGGAGCGTCCGCGCCGTCGAAAACCGCTGTCCCCATAAAGGGGGCGTCTTGGCTGAAGGCATCGTCAGCGGAGAATACGTCTTCTGCCCGATGCATGACTGGAAAATCTCCTTAGAAGACGGAAAAGTCCAAGAGCCGGATCATGGCTGTGTCAAAACATACGAAACACTGATTGAAGGAGAGAATGTATACCTCCTGTATTGATCAGACCGGATCACTTTTTCAAGTGGTCCTTCATTTTTTAAATTGCTGAAGGGATGACGCCATCATGAAAAACGGAATCGTATATTTTGTCGGTGCCGGACCAGGAGACCCGGGGCTGATCACCGTAAAAGGAAAACAGGCTCTGGAGAAAGCGGATATTATTTTGTATGACCGGCTCGCAAACCCAAAGTTTCTTGAATATGCCTCACCGGACTGCCGGTTCATTTATTGCGGAAAGCTGCCCGACCGCCATTTTATGAAACAATCTGAGATAAATGCCCTGCTGATTGAAAAAGCGGCGGAGGGCTTCACCGTTGTCCGCTTGAAAGGCGGAGACCCAAGTGTGTTCGGCAGAGTCGGCGAAGAAGCAGAGGCGCTTCATCAGTACGGCATCCGCTACGAAATGGTGCCTGGCATCACCTCGGGAATCGCAGCGCCGCTGTATGCGGGAGTCCCCGTCACCCATCGTGATTTCGCTTCGTCCTTCGCGATGATCACCGCTCATGATACATCATTGCACGGCAGGCCGAATCTCGACTGGGAAGGGCTTGCCCGAAGCGTTCAAACGCTTGTGTTTTATATGGGCGTTAAAAATCTGTCATTTATATGCCGTAAGCTTACGGAGTACGGAAAATCCCCTTCCGTCCCCGTACTCGTCATTCAATGGGGGACGTGGGGGCGGCAGCGGAGCGTTAAAGGAACGCTTCAGGATATCCATGAAAAAGTTCAAAGCCAAAACATCACCAACCCTGCCATTATCGTCATCGGTGATATTGTCAATTTTCAAACACACAGCTGGTTTGAAAGCAAGCCGTTCATCGGGCGGCATATCATGGTTGTCACTCATGGCGATGAAGAACATACATTGACAGACAAGCTGCGCGAGTATGGCGCCGATGTTATTGAATGGCCGAAGCGGATCGTTAAAAAAATGCCCGCAAACGAAAACATCCTGAAACAGATCAGCACCTTTGAACAACTATTTTTCACATCACGCCTTGCGGTATGCGAATTCTTTGACGCACTGGCTTTCAAGCAGATCGACATCCGCCGGGTGACCGCAAGCCTGAATGCAGCGACTAAGGCCGCAAAGACGGAACTGACAAAACGGGGCTTTCTCCTATCCGAATGTCAAATTGATTCTCCGCATTCACTCATTGTAGGAAGCCGTCAAGCAGCAGAAAACTTGTCAGACTCAAAATCATGCCCGTTTTATATCACCCATGAACATATCGCAGATGAGCGGTACACTTCCATGATCGAACGCACGATCAGCGAGTCTCCTCTGCAAATGATTATCTGTACGGGCAAAGAATCCGCTCAGCATTTGATCAGCGCCGGAAAACAAATCGGCATATCACCGGATCCGTCAGCAAACCGCCCTCCCGTCATCTGCATGGGCGAAGACGTCCCCGCCGGCTGCGGGTTTACCGCCGTGAAAAATCAGGAACAGTTATTTGCGTTTATACGAAATGAAATGAAAGACATGCTCGTTCACAGCTGATACGCCGGAATTTCTGACCCCCGGACTCAACATCGGGGGTCAGCCCTTTTTTATTGTGTCACCAATTTTTTATGATGAGTCGAATACATCGCCATCTGATCCGCCTGCGGGTCCAAATAGGCTTTGGCGCTGTTCACGGCGGTCGGCCCCTCCGTGAAACCGCCGGCAATCAATCTGAGCTTGCTTTCATAATAGGCGGCGTCACCGGCGACAAACACGCCCGGAAGATTCGTCCGCATATGTCTGTCAGCTTTAATCCTGCCTTCTTCTATCTCAAGCCCCCAGTCCTTCATCGGACCGAGATCAATTTTAAACCCGTGGTTGATAATGAGCTCATCAAGCTTGATGACTTCAGAAAGTCCGGACTCAGTTTGGCAAACGGTGACGCTCTCGACCCGTTCCCCTGTGCCATTGAGATGCTTCAGACGATACGGCGCAAGCACCCGCACGGAAGACCGCTTCATTTTCGCCACGCTGCTTTCCAAACCGCCGAACTCCTCCCTGCGGTGCAAGACGGTAACAGACGCCGCAATCGGTTCCAGCTCATTCGCCCAGTCAACCGCGGTATCTCCCCCTCCTGAAATCACGACATGCTTCCCCTGAAACGCATCAAGCTTCTCCACCTTATAATGAAGGTTCTTTCCTGAATACCGGCTCGCATCCGCGCTGTCAAGTTCATTGACCTCAAGCGTCCCCATGCCGACAGCCAAAATCACCGTGCGTGTATAGTGCTTTTCCCCTTTGGAACTTTCCAGCACAATGGTTCCGTCTTCCAGCCGTTCAAATCCGGTCACCCGCTGATTCAACACGATATCCGGCTCAAATGTCGCCGCCTGTTCCTTCAGCTGCGTAATCAGCTGTTCTCCGGCAATCCCGGGTATTCCGCCGATATCACGGATGATTTTTTCAGGGAAAAACATAGACACTTTCCCTCCGAGCCGCGGCAAAAACTCGATCACTTTCGTTTTCAGCTCGCGCATCCCGCAATAAAAAGCCGCAAACAGGCCGACCGGGCCTCCGCCTATAATCGTGACGTCATACACCTCATGATTTTCCGCCATCGTTCTGCCTCCCGTTTATATCTATACTTCAAACATTTTTAATTGAGAATCAATATCAATGAAAGTATAACACATATTGAGGAGCAGTGTTTATTCATTTCTCTCTTGCGGAAAAGGAGTGATTCAGAAGTGAGGTTCTGAGATTGATAAGCGGGAAGGTATTAAAACTGAAACCAGTACGGCGACTGGTTTCTTTTTTATCTCTTTTTCATCAGCATGATATCGAGATACAGCTGGCACCTTGTCCTGAAGTCGTTTAAATTAATTGATGTCATGTCAAGAATCTGTTTGATACGGTAGTTCAATGTGTTTTGATGAATAAAAAGCTGTTCTGCGGCTGGTTTTGTTTTGCAGTTATTGAGGAGATAGATTTCTAACGTTTTCAGCAGTTCGGTACTGCTTTCTCTGTCTTTGGCTTTTAATAACGCTAAATCATCGTTTACATATTCCAGTGAGGCGTTTTTTTCTTCGATGCTTTCAAGATAGCGGTAAATCCCGAGCTTACTGTATTCGTACGGGATATTTTCCTGGTTTCCGGTAATTTCGGCGGCCTTTATGACTTCAAGGGCCTCTATATAACTTTTGCCAAGCTTCAGGATGCTGCTGTATTCATTGCCGATTCCGATATAGATGGGAGTGGGGATCTTCTGAAAGTGAAAATGAGTCAGCAGTTTGTGGATAAATTCAGATGCTGCCGAAGTGCCGGAGCTTTTTTGCGAGAAGCTTGCGACGACGATGACAATATTGGAATCAATGGTTAAGACGTGACTGACTTTATCCCGCAAATTCAAGTACGATTTGATGTTTTCCTTCACATCTTCGACTGCCTCCCCATCCCCATTTGCGGCGTGCAGGACGACTACCGAAAAAACCGACGGCAGCACGGCGTTCATCTTTTCCGCTTCCCGCCTGAACTCCTTTTCAGAGGAGAATTGCTGAAAGATCGCCCGTTTCACCAGGTCTTCCGCTCTCTCTTCTTTTTCCTGTTTCAGCCGGTTCGTTTTATAGATGATTTTTCCGACATGGAATGAAGTTTCATATAAAAAATCGAGCTCCTCGTCCGTCAAGTTTCGGTCGAGCTCCTGAATCCAGATGTAGCCCATCACTTCGCCTTTATGTTTTGCGCTTACAACCACTCTCTGATTCAGTCCGATACTGTCTATTTTTTCGACACGGAACGGTTCAGGAACGGTTTTCAGCTTTTCGATCACCCCGTCCTTCAGAAACCTTTCAAAAATCTGCACGGGGCATTTTTTTGAAAATATCGTCTGCTGGTTGGCGGAGTCGAAGTGATTAATGTAATAAGAATTATAGGCAAGCAAAAAGAAATCCGCGCTTTCCAGAATAACGGGCTTCTGCAATTCATAACTGATGAAATCAATTAATTTATCAATGTCCGTAAATGAAAAAACTCTCTCTAAAAGCTCTTCCATACCTATTTCTCCTATGCTCTTTTTATCTTTATCATACTCTGAGGGGTGACTTTTTGTATAGAAAAAAATTCATATACTCCCAAAACGGAATGATCCGAAAGCCTGTATCGTGAAAAGAGGAAAAAGGGCGGTCCCTTCTTCCTCTCGTTCCTTGCTTTTATTGAGAAAGTGTATCACGGTAGTCATGAAACTGATCTGTGACATCTTTTGACGGAGCCTGTGTCAATAAGCTGACGACAAATACAGCGGCAAGGCTTACAGCAAAGCCCGGAATGATTTCGTACAAAAAGTCTGAAAGACCGGCATTCGCCCAAATGATTACGGTAATCGCTCCCGCAATCATGCCGGCGAGTGCCCCCCATTTCGTCATCCGTTTCCAAAATAAACTGAGCAGTACGACCGGCCCGAATGAAGCGCCGAATCCCGCCCATGCATAGCTGACAAGACCAAGTATCGTGTTGTTTTTCTCCCAAGCGAGCACCAAAGCGATGATTGACACCGCAAGCACTGCCATTCTCCCCAGAAATACGAGTTCCTTATCAGAAGCCGAACGCCTGAACATGGACTTATACAAGTCCTCCACTAAAGAACTGGACGTAACGAGCAGCTGAGACGAAATCGTACTCATAATGGCCGCTAAAATCGCAGAAATGAGAAATCCCGTAATAATCGGGTGGAACAGAATGTTGCCGAGCTGAATAAAAATGGTTTCCGGATCAGCCAGCTTCAGTCCGTTCTGGTGGTAATACGCGATTCCCGCAAGACCCGTAAACAGCGCGCCTAGTGCAGACAAAATCATCCATCCCATTCCGATCCGTCTGGCTCGTTTGATTTCTTTCACAGACGTGATCGCCATAAAGCGCACAATAATATGCGGCTGCCCGAAATAGCCGAGCCCCCACGCAAATAAAGAAATAATGCCAAGGACGGTCGTCCCTTTGAACATATTAAACAGTTCCGGGTTGACGGAACGGATATCGGCAACGGTTTCCCCCGGTCCGCCCGTATGAAAAATCGTCACAATCGGCACGAGAATAAGCGCCGCAAACATAATGATCCCTTGGACAAAGTCCGTCCAGCTTACCGCCAAAAAGCCCCCGAACAAGGTGTAGGCGACAACGACGCCTGTCACGACCCACAGTCCCGTGTGGTAATTCAACCCTAAAATGCTGTTGAATAAGACGCCTCCGGATACCATGCCGGATGATACGTAAAATGTGAAAAAGACGAGAATGACAAGACCCGAAAACAGTCTGAGAAGCTTCGTATGATCACCGAAACGGTTTTCAAGGAAACCCGGAATGGTGATGGAATTCCCCGCTTTTTCAGTATACGTTCTCAGCCTCGGCGCCACGAAAAGCCAGTTCGCCCATGCCCCGAGCACAAGCCCGATCACAATCCAAGCGCCGCTTAATCCTGTCGAGAACATGGCGCCCGGAAGCCCCATCAAGAGCCATCCGCTCATATCCGCCGCTCCCGCGCTGAGCGCTGTGACGGCAGGGCCTAAAGAACGCCCCCCGAGCATGTAATCCGTCAGATTTGACGTCCGTCTGTAGGCGAAATAACCGATAAACAGCATGCCCGCCATATAAATACAAATGGAAATAATCAACTGAATGTTTGCTATGGCATTTCCTCCTCCGCTTTATATGTTTATGGTGAAATGGACAGCCCCCGCGAGGAGGATGCCCATTCAGTCCCTCTTAAAACATTTCACTGATTGTTTTCGCCTGCATGTGGAGGGCCAAATAATCCGGGCCGCCCGCTTTTGAATCAGTGCCGGACATTTTGAAGCCTCCGAACGGATGATAGCCGACAATCGCTCCCGTACAATTGCGGTTGAAGTATAGGTTGCCGACATGGAATTCCTGTTTCGCCCGTTCAATATGTTTGCGGTTGTTTGTAATGACCGCGCCTGTCAGACCATATTCAGTATTATTTGCCACTTCTAAAGCTTCATCAAAGTTTGACACTTTAGAAAATGCAACGACAGGCCCGAAAATTTCTTCCTGCATGAGTCTGGCTTTCGGATCAAGGTCAGCGAAGATCGTCGGCTTAATAAAGTAGCCTTTTGAATCATCTCCGGTGCCGCCGCTTACTAAACGGCCTTCTTCTTTTCCGATTTCAATGTAGCTCATGATCTTGTCGTAAGAACCTTGGTCGATGACAGGTCCCATATACACGTCAGCGCTGTCAGGGCTTGCCGTCACTTTTGATTCAGTGATTTCGATGACGCGCTCTAATACTTGATCATACACTTTTTCATGGACAACTGCACGTGAACCTGCAGAACATTTTTGTCCCGCGAAGCCGAATGCTGATGTAAAGATGGATTGAGCCGCCAATTCAATGTCCGCATCTTCGTCAACGACAACCGTATCTTTACCGCCCATTTCTGCAATGACGCGTTTCAAATGCTGCTGTCCCGGCTGCACTTTCGCCGCGCGTTCGAAAATTCTCGTACCGACTTCACGTGATCCCGTAAACGTAATGATGCTTGTTTTCGGGTGATCGACGAGGTAGTCTCCCACTTCCGCTCCGCTTCCCGGCACAAAGTTGACAACGCCCTTCGGAAGACCTGATTCCTCAAGCACTTCTACGAATTTCGCCGCGATGACCGGTGTCGCGCTTGCCGGTTTAAGAACGACCGTGTTGCCCGTTACGATCGGTGCCACCGTCGTTCCCGCCATAATCGCAAAGAGGAAGTTCCATGGCGGAATGACGACCGTTACGCCGGTCGGCGTGTACACATATTGGTTTTTCTCGCCCTCACGGCTGTTGACCGGTTTGCCTTTTGCCAGTTCGATCATTTGGCGTGCATAATACTCCATGAAGTCAATCGCTTCAGCCGTATCTGCATCAGCTTCGTTCCAAGGTTTTCCCGCTTCCTTGACGAGCAGGGCGGAGAATTCGTGCTTTCTGCGGCGGACTTTGGCAGCTGCGCGGAACAAAACGGCCGCTCTTTCTTCAGGGGATGTGTATCTCCACTCTTCGAACGCTTTCGCAGCAGCTTCAATCGCTTGCTCAGCGTGCTCCTGGGACGCCTTTGACACTTTTCCGACGACTTCTTCTTTATCAGCTGGATTGATTGAAACGATTTTCGCTTCCGTCTCTACCTTTTCACCGTTGATGACGAGCGGATAATCTTTTCCCAGATACTCATTTACCGTCGCAAGCGCTTTCTTAAATTCTTCAACGTTCGATTGATCTTGGAAATTCGTGAATGGTTCGTGTTTATAAGGTGTAGTCATTGTCATCTCTCCCTTTTTTACTTCTTAGTCATCCCTTTAAAGGCGAATGCGATGTTTGAGGGGCGTTCGGCGAGCCGTCTCATGAAATAGCCGTACCAGTCATCCCCGTAAGGCAGGTAGACTCTCATGCGGTATCCTTCTTCCACCAGGCTGAGCTGGGTTTGCGAGCGCATGCCGTACAGCATCTGAAACTCAAAACGGTCGTTTGGAATGCCGTGCTCTTTGGCAAGCTGTTTTGTAAACTCGATCATTTTGTCATCATGCGTGGCAACTGCCGTATAATGTCCTTTTAAAAGCTGTTTGCGGATGAGTCTTTTATAATTTTCATCGACGTCGCTTTTTTCAGGATAGGCCACCTTTTCCGATTCTTTATAGGCCCCTTTGACAAGCCGCAGAAACGGATTCAGCGGGCTGAGGTCATCAAGATCCTTCTCCGTTCTGTACAGATAGGCCTGCACCACGGTGCTTACATATTCATACCGGCTCCGGAAGTCTTTAAAGATATCCAGCGTTTTCTGGCATCTCGTTTCATCTTCCATGTCAATCGTCACCATGACTTTATGTTTTTCAGCCGTCTGGAGGATTTTCGTCATATTTTCATAGACGAGATCGAGATCTATATCAAGACCTAAAGACGTCATTTTTAATGACACTTGGGAATTCAGCTGTTCATCAGCGATTAAGGCGATGGTCTGCATGCACTCCTCGGTGCGTTCTTTCGCGACATCACCGCTGTTGACAAATTCCCCCAAATGATCGACAGTAACTGACAGCCCCTGGCTGTTCAAATGTCGGATTGTCGGGATAGAACTGCGGAAATCCATTCCTCCGATGATTTTGCCGGCTGCCACACGGCTTCCCCAGCTTCGCGCCATCTTATTGAGAAAGCTGCTCTTGGATAAAAATAAGAAAAAATCTCTTGTAATCACTTCCAACCTTAACACCCCGCAATCTAAGAAGTATTTGTATGAGTCTATTGTAAATGGACAAAACATCCTCTCACAATATTCTAAAAATACAAAGATTCTGATAAATTTTTGTGGTTTTACCACAATCAGCTTCTTAGATAGCAGGCGGATTATGCCGAAAAAAGGCGGACGGAAATGACGGCAATCGTCAATTTCCGCCTTTTTCCCCCCACGCCTCTTCGACGGTCTGAATCAATAGCCGATTCAGTTCCTCCGTTATGTCAGGTTTCGGCGTTTTGATCGTTTTGACATAGTGCCCGATGCGTTCTATTTCTTCTTCTATAAATGCATGAATGATCGTATTTCTGGGTTCCGGAGCCAGCTCCTGACCGCTTTTTTTCCTTGTAAGCAGTGTATTGATTTCAGAAATGAGCGCTTCATCCGTCAATAAGGCATCGGCCAGTACGGGAAATGACATCGGCGGTACGGAGCCGAACGTTTCAATCCATCTGCAGGCAAGGAGAGGACGCAGAACATAAAAATACTTTTTAATCTTCACTTCACTGCCCCGCAATTCCGTTTTTTCATTCCGTTTTGCCATATTGAGATAATGATAGATGCCGGCTTCAGGCGAAAAGGCGCGGATTTTCAGTTTTCGAAGCTTTTCAGCCGCTGAGAAAGCTTCATAATAGATCATCTCAGAAGAGAGCCATTCCAAAAGAGGCGGATTTGATTTTTTAAAAAGCCGCAGCGCTTTTCTCAGTTCCCAGCCGCTGATGTCAAGCATGTCATGAATCGGCTCTTCTATGACATCCCTATGCGGTTCGATCGAAAAGTACCATTCTTTTTTCGGCACATAGAGAAACCGTACATCGTAGTCGCTGTCGCTTGACGGAAATCCCCATGCGCGGCTCCCTGATTCTACGGCGTAAAGCACCTTGACGCCGTGCTGTGCTTCAATTCGTTTTAATTCTTCGATGATCCTTTGTTCCATCTGTATCCGTCCTTTTCCGTGATCATTCCTGAAAAAAGCCCAAGTACTTGGGCTTTTCGCTATCGTCAGCCTTTCAGATGCGCTTTCAGAAAGGCCAGCTTTTCCGTATGGAAAGAAGGTATGTATTCATGTCCGAAATACCGGTAAACCTTCAATTCTTTTTCCGTTTCCAGATGATTGTACGCGGCAAATACCGTCGACGGCGGGGTCACACGGTCAATCAGCCCGATGGACATGAGCACCGGAACTTTTACGCGGTCCGCCAGATTCATGATATCAAAATAGGCCAGTGTATTCATCGCGGCCTTCTCCGTTTCGGGGCTGCCGTTCTTTCTGAAAAAGGAGTTAATCTCAAGATACGGCTCATCAAGAGCGACATCAATGGCCCGCTCAAAATTGCTTAAATAAGGATAATCGGCCGCAACCGCTCTCGGAATGTCAGATAGTGCCGCCGCGGCGATTGAAAGTCCGCCTCCCTGGCTCCCGCCGATGACGGCGATCCTCGTTTCATCCACTTCATCAAAGCCGCTGATGACTTCCAAAGCCCGGACGGCGTCTAAGTACACGCCGCGGTAATAATATGTATCTTTATCTAAAATCCCTTTCGTCATCCAGCCGGGAACGTGTCCGTGCGGTGAGACGCTTGTATCTGTGCTGCTGTGCTGGCCGCGGACAAGCATGCCGAACGCGGCATATCCGTGAAGCGCCCAATTTACGATGTCATGTATATCCCCGTCATAGCTCGCGTTATAGCCGTGATATTTCACGATGGCCGGATGCGGTCCTTGCCGGTCGGGAACGGCGTACCATCCCTCAATTTCCGCCTTGCCGAAGCTTCGGTATGTCAGCCGGAATACTTTCACGCCGTCAGCCGGGTAGCTTTCAGCTGTCAATTCAGGCTTTGCCTCTTCCTTTGCAAGCTCATGTAATGATGATGCCCAAAAATCCGAAAAGTCATGAGGAGCGGTTTTATTTGGTTTATAGGTTTGCAGTTGGTCGAGCGGCAAGTCGTATAATTGCATATCCGATTATTCTCCTTTGTTTTATAAGATTTAATTTTCTGACTCTATCTTAACACGATTTTACACTCATTTTCTAAACATTTTAATAAACGTTTGTTTAAAAACAAAAAAGCCGTGCGCTCACAGCGTCACGGCTCTTTTTACATCGGCTGATACAGGTCCCAGCCGATTTTTAACGTTTCTACGATATAATCGGCGATTTCTTCTGGTTCCAGATTATCCGTCGCCACTTTTGAATTATGTTTATCATAGATGCTTTGGCGCTCGTTAAAGAGCTGCTGCATTTCATCCATGGAACGGTTATGCAGAACGGGACGGCTTTCAATCAGCAGATCAGCCCGCTGCTTCCAATTCTCCCATGATAAATCAAGATGGAGCACGAGACAGTTTTCAAGGCAGCACTGTCTGATTTCCTCTTGTTTAAACGAACCGCCCCCAAGCGACACGATCTTGAATTTCGTATTACGGCAAATATCTAATATATAATCCTTTTCGGTCTGACGGAAAAAGGCTTCACCCTTCTGCTCAAACATTTCAGGGATGGACATATTGAAATCTTTCTCAATCTGCAAATCAATATCAATAAAGTCTCTGTATAGTTTCTTAGCGACCAGCTGGCCGATTGTTGTCTTTCCGACACCCATGAATCCGATCAGTACGATATTTCTTTCTCTTACGGGAATGGCACGTTTTGCGTTCATCTTCGGCGAAATCCTCCTAAGAAATGAAAAAGTTATGTTTATTATATGATAACTCAATATTGAAATATAGAGATAATGCAATAAAAGAAAACCCATCCTTTATAAGCAGAGATGAGTTTTTCTTTCTATCGGAGCTTAATGCGTTCCACCTTTCCGACAATGAAAATATAAGAAAATGCCCCGATAAATGCGACAGCGCCGACAAACAGAATCGCTCCGTTATATGAACCGGTCGCAGAAACGATAAACCCGATGAGAAGCGGGGTGATAATGCCGGCCATATTGGCGAAAAAGCTAAAGACGCCCCCTGCCAATCCGATTGTTTCGCTTGGCGCGACCTCACTCAGCATCGTCCAGGATATATTGGACATGCCCTGCGCAAAAGAAGCAATGGATAAGATCGTCAAAACCGCGGGAGCAGAATCCGTAACATTCGCGAGCACGATGGAGCCTGTCAGCAGAAGACCGAGGATGACGGGCGTTTTCCGGGCAACGTTCACCGACACCCCCCGTTTCATCATGCCGTCAGACCAATACCCGCCGAACAATACGCCGAAAAAAGCGGCGATATACGGGATTGATGCGGCGAAGCCGACTTTTAAGAAAGCCATGTGCTTTGCCTCCGCCAGATAAGTCGGAAACCATGTCAAAAAGAAGAACAGCGTGGAGGCTACGGCGAATTGGCCGATATACAATCCGACAAGCTTGCGGTATTTTAGAAGCTGGACGAAATCCGCCCACGATATCCTGCCGGCTGCATCAGACACCTCAGTCAGTCCGCCGCCTTCTTTAATATAATCAAGCTCCTCACGATTCACTTTCCGATACCCGTTCGGCTCGTGATACATTTTAAACCAGAAAATGGAGAAAATAATTCCGAGCACCCCTGAGGAAATAAATACGGCGCGCCAGTCAAATGCCGTTAACACCCAGAATAAAACCGGTGTGGCAAACGCCAGCCCGACATATTCCCCCGCCGTATAAACACCCGTCGCAAAGGCGCGTTCCCGCCTTGGAAACCATGTCGTGACAATCCGGTTGTTTGCCGGAAACGCCGGCGATTCAGCTATGCCGATGAGCAGGCGGCAGCCGAATAGAAACCCGAAACTTGTCGCAAAAGCTTGTACTCCGGTAAAAACCGACCACACAAATAAAGAAATTCCGTATGTCCGTTTTGACCCGAATTTATCCAAAATGAGCCCGCCTGGAATCTGCATCCCCGTATAGGTCCAGCTGAACGCAGAAAAAACGATGCCCAAAAGCGCGGGGCTTAGGTTCAGCGAATGTTGAATGGATGGGCCGACAATAGATACACTGGCTCGGTCTATATAATTAATCGCAGTGATAAAAAACAAAAGAACCAATATCACATAACGAGCGCGAGTCGGTTTATTGCGGACGGGACTGAAGGCCCTCAGCTCCGTTTCTTTTTTCAATGGCTTCTCCCCCCTTACTCGAATGAAATTAATTGTACAACACTTCGGTTAATTATTTAATACTTTGACGCAAAAAAGCGTTAAACAATTTGTGTGCCGCACTGACCTGATGCAGACACACCCCGCTTATAAAAAAGTGTCTGCCCTTTTCACCTGTTTATCCGTATCGCACCCGGGGAAAAAGTACACATATGATAGACAGTTACGGGAGGATTATCGATGAAACTGAGTTTTTGCACGACAGGATTTAAGAAAAAGCATATTTTCGACATCATTTCTTTCGCGAAGGAGCACTCCTTTGAGGGAATCGAACTGTGGTACGGACACGCTAAACAATATATAGAGGAAATCGGCCCGCTCGACAGGCTTTATCAGCAGCTTCAGGAGGAAGGCATCGGGGTGCCTGCCGTCAGTTTGTACACTGACTTCGCCACTCAGGATGAAAGGCAGGCGTTAAAGGATGTTCAAAGGGCATTAAGCGCGGCACGACAGCTGCACAGTCCCTTGATCAGAGTCTTTGCCGGCAATCTTCCTTCGCACCGGACGTCACCGGAAAAGTGGCAACGTGCGGTTGATCAATTTCAGCAGGCGGCACGGCTCGCAGATGACTATGAAGTCGATATCGGGCTTGAGATTCATTACGATACGTACGCGGATACACCGGAGGCGGCGCTGGCATTTTTGGAGGATGTCGGACATCCGCGGGTCCGCACCATTTTTGACGGCTCCAACCTACACGTCAATCACGTTGACCAAATGTCCGCTTTGGAAAAACTGTATCATACCGTCAGCCACATTCATCTGAAAAACTATCACTGGAATTTTGACAACTGGTATCTCAGCAAGCCGGTGTCTGTTCTGCAAGGCGATTTACAGCAGGAACCCTTTCTGAAAGAACTGTTGAACAGGCAATACGGCGGATTCGTATCACTCGAATACTTCGGTCATCATGCTGAAGCGCATATGAAAGAATCCCTGAATGAGATCAGGCACTGCTTTAAGAAATAAAAAACATCCCCTCTGAAGGGATGTTTTTTCAAATTAAGAAAAAAAATTTAGAAATACAGAAGGTATTTTATGGATAATTATCTAATTATTAACATCGTAACACATTTCATTTGAAAAGGGAGTGCTCGAAATGAAATTCAAAAAAGTGTTAACCGGTTCTGCGCTGTCTCTTGCCTTACTGATGTCTGCCGCTCCTGCCTTTGCCGCATCACCAACAGCATCCGCATCCGCG
This sequence comes from Bacillus sp. EKM206B, assembly GCF_011066015.1. Classification (NCBI taxonomy): domain Bacteria; kingdom Bacillati; phylum Bacillota; class Bacilli; order Caryophanales; family Bacillaceae; genus Bacillus; species Bacillus sp. EKM206B. Next base: position 120,361 of record NZ_JAAMNL010000008.1, on the reverse strand, counting down.
GAAAATAGCCCAATCTCAACGAAAGCAGATGCCGGCATTAATGCCATCAAACTCGTTCAAAGCCCTAACGGCAATTTCGCTGCTTCTTTCGTTTTAGATGGAACAAAATGGATTTTCAAAAGCAAATACTATGACAGCAGCAAAGGGTATTGGGTAGGGATTTATGAAAGTGTAGATAAATAAAAATGAAATAAACAAAAAACCTCCCTTTCAAAAGGGAGGTTTTTTTCATTCTATTTCCACCAATCATCAAACATTGATGCCGGCACCTGGCGCTTATGCTCCGTACTGAGGTAGCGTTTTTCCAGCGCTTCAATCACTTCGGAAGAAACATCCTTGCCTTCTAAATAATCATCAATGTCATTGTATGTGATGCCGAGTTCGGTCTCATCAGTCTGCTGCGGTTTTTCATCAAGCAGATCGGCCGTCGGTAATTTCAAATACAGGCGTTCCGGCGCGCCGAGCTCTTCTAATAAACGTCTGCCCTGGCGTTTCGTTAATCCGGTCAGCGGCAGCAGATCAGCTCCGCCGTCACCGTATTTCGTGAAGAAACCGGTCACCGCCTCGGCCGCATGGTCGGTTCCGATGACAAGCAGCCCCTCTTGTCCGCCGATGGCATATTGAGCGATCATTCTCATTCTGGCTTTTACATTTCCTTTGTTAAAGTCAGACAGCTGATCGCCCGTGTCTTTTTTATACTGATCAGCGAACGCGCTGACAGCGGACTTAATATCAAATGTCCATGATTTATCAGGTTTAATGAATTTGAGCGCCAATTGGGCGTCATCCTCATCCTGCTGTGTGCCGTGCGGAAGACGGACGGCGATAAATTCAGCGTTTCCGCCTTCTTCTCTGATGCTTTCAGCCGCCAATTGGGCGAGGCGTCCCGCAAGCGTGGAATCCTGCCCCCCGCTGATGCCGAGCACAAAGCCTTTGGCACCTGTTTTTTTCAAATATTGTTTCAGAAAGTTCACTCTGTCCTCAATTTCTTGTTTCGGATCAATTGAGGGCTTTACATGGAGATCATTCATAATTTGTTTCTGGATGCTCATCCCAATCACTCCTCCTGCATTGTTTCTTTATGATCCATTTCCCGTTCATGCTGAAAATGAATCATGCCACTATGTACGACTCTCTGTTAAATATAGCACAGGTGCAGATTTTAAGTGAATCAAATACACCGGGATCAGCTGATTTCCACCCGCAGCGCCGTGATGCTGTCTCCGTTGCATTTTCCTTTTTCAATCGGACAGGATGAAAACGCCACGACGAGATCCATTTCCGCACGGAGCCGTACATAATCACCCGCGTCAGAAAGAGGCGTTTCGACTGATAAGTTCCCCTTCTCATCGAGCACCGTGTTCATAAAGATGGCAAATGGGTAATGCATATGCGGCCGCGGCACCCCGAACGGTTCAAGCGCCCCGCTCATATTGTCATAGCACGTATCCTGGAGCTCGTCTTTATGCTTTCCGTATAAAAGCCTGTTCATATCCGGACGGCAGGCGGGAAGCAGCAGGTCATGCTTGCCGACTGTATCCTCAATCAGCGTCAGCATCGGCTTGTATAAATTCGAATAAATATGATCACCCGTTTTTACTTGAATGGACTGGTTGGCATCAATCGTCGCGCCCTGATCAAGATGTTCATAAAAGTCCTTGGCATGATACGCCGTAAAATCAGCCACCTGCTGCCCTTCCACATCGACTACTTTTATAATCTGCCCTTTGTGAACCTTCAGGCCGAGCCCTTTTTTCGGCGGTACAATAAATTGCTGTGTCATCAGACTGCTCCTTTTTTTCTTCTATTATGAACTTCGGCCGTTTGTTTCATGTAAAGCAATTTATTGGATGTATATTCCCCTTCTGACGGCCGCAATCTAAGCTTTGATAAAGGGGTTGAACTTCATGAGTAAATCACAGGACCAGCCTAAAGGGAATCTCGCTTGGTGGCAGCTCTCCTTAATCGGCGTCGGCTGCACAATCGGGACGGGCTTTTTTCTCGGGTCCAGCATCGCTATTGTCAAAAGCGGATATTCCGCGCTGATCTCATTTCTTATTGCCGGGCTTGGCACCTATTTTGTCTTTGAGCAGCTCGCGAAGCTCTCGGCCAAACAGCCCGAAAAGGGGTCTTTTTGCGCTTATGCGAGAAAGGCTTTCGGCACTTGGGCCGGTTTCAGCAACGGATGGGTGTACTGGTCGTCCGAGATGCTGATCACTGGAAGCCAGCTGACAGCGATCTCGCTGTTTACAAAGCATTGGTTTCCGAATGTGCCGCTGTGGATTTTCGCCTCCATCTATGCGGTGCTCGGTCTTTTGATTATATTTACGGGGCTGTCCGTTTTTCAAAAAACGGAAAATGTGCTCGCTGTTGTCAAGACAGCGGCGATTTTTATGTTTATCGTGATCGCCATATTGGCGCTGTGCGGTATATTTTCTCATAAACCGGATGTGCAGGTGCCGAACGAATCAAAGGATTTGTTCCCGCACGGAGCGATGGGGTTATGGACGGGATTGATTTATGCATTTTACGCCTTTGGAGGAATTGAAGTCTTGGGGCTGATGACCGTGCATTTGAAAAAGCCGGAGGAAGCCTCAAAATCAGGCCGGCTGATGCTTGCCGTTCTTGCGGTGATTTACGTCATTTCTCTCGGCCTGGCGCTGCTGTTAGTGCCGCTGGGCAAATTCACCGAACAGGACAGCCCGTTTATTACATCGCTGAAGGGTTTTCATTTAGATATCATTCTTGATATTTTTAACGGGATTTTTATTATTGCGGGATTTTCCACGCTCGTCGCCTCGCTGTTTGCCGTGACGACATTGCTTTGTACGATGGCCGATGACGGGGATGCGCCGAAATGCTTCAGATTAAAGGAAAACAAAAAAATCTGCTGGCCTGCGCTCGGATTGACGTTTGCCGGACTCATCGTCTCCATCATCCTGTCATTGGTGCTGCCGAAAAATATATATGAACACATGACAACCGCGGCGGGCCTGATGCTTCTTTATACGTGGCTGTTCATTTTGTTCTCGGGCAAGAAACTGCTTGAAACGACAAAGATGGGAACCGTTCAGATTGTTATCGCCCTTGTGCTGATTGTTGCGGCCGTCTCCGGGACGCTGTTTGAGAAATCGAGCCGGCCCGGTTTTCTGGTCAGCCTTTGTTTTCTCGCCGTCATTGCGATCGTGACATGGATCGTACAAAAAAAGCAGGGACACAGCCCTGCCGGATCATAGCTTATTTCGTCGGTTTAAACAGTCTCTTCAAATAAGAAAAGGGACACTTTGACACTTGCGTCTCATCATCACGGAGGAAATATTGCTTCCATTCTAAATTGTCTTTTCCTCCGTACCACCCCAATCGGGGATGAAGAGGGGCTTCATCATACGCCTCTAAGCGTTTTCTGATCAGCCGGCTCATGTTTCGTCCGAAGGCGGTTGAATCATTTAATCCTTCGAAAACCCATCTCGGCTGAAACGCCAGCATAAAAAACGGGAAGCTTCTGCTTTGTCTCGCTTCATGCGCAGGCGTCGCGCACAGAATAAAATACGGCTCGCCGTCAAAGCAGAACTCCCATTTATAATGTTCAGGGTCCTCCGGTATGTCTTCCGGCCAGTCTTTCGGGTCGCAGCCGCTCAGCCGGTTTAAAAAAGACCAGAACAGTTCTTCATACGCCTCAACGGAATAATGCTCAGCTAAATCCTCAGGCGTATCAAAAATCACAAGCAGCGACGCGTATTTTCCGGTATTCCTTGAGATCTTTCCGTACTCGGACAGCAGCATCCCCACTTCCTCCGGGGTTCCCTCTTCGCGGGGATCACCCGCAAAGGATATCCGGAGCTGATCTGTCAAAAATCCCTGACGTCCCGGAATGCACGGAAACGCGTCCGCTTTATCACCTACTTTTTCTGATAGAAGCTCAAAAGCGACTCTCTGCCAATTTGGCAGATCCAACAACTTTTCCTCAAGGCAACTTTTTGTGTACAGCTCGCTTGCCATCAGCCCACCTCCAGTATCGTCAGGATACGTTATGATGGAGACAGGCGATGGGTGACAGTCCTTCTATTTATGAGATGAGCATTTGAATCCCCTGCCAGCCGAAATAAAATCCGAAAACGATCAAAGACACACCCGCCGCTCCCGTCAGCCAGCGAAGCGCTGTTTCATGAAGAAGATTTCTGAAAGTGCTCGCAGCGACCGCCATGCAAAAATCCCAGATCAAAATGCCGAGAAGAATGCCGGAGCTGTAAATCAAAAGCTGATTTGCATCGAAGGATTCAGCGGTTTTGGCGAGGATGCTCCCGTATATGCCGAGCCAGAATAAAATGCTCAGCGGATTGGAAAGAGAAATAAAAAATCCCGCGCCGAATGTTTTGTAAAAAGCCGGTTTTCCTTTTCCGCTTCTGACATTCATGGCTTCCCTTATATTTTTTAGCGTTTCGACTCCCGTATAGGTCAGCACGAAAAAACCGAAGAGCCACAAAAACGTTTTTACAAAAGGAGCGGTCAAAAATTGAGACAGCCCGAAATAGATCAGAATCATATACAGCCCGTCCGCGGCCATGGCGCCAAGACCGAAAATCCATGCATGCCAAAAGCCGTTTTTGATGCCTTTGTCAATTTGCGCCGCATTGACCGGTCCGACAGGTGCTGACAATGACAGCCCGAGAACGATGTAGCTTAAAAAGATGTTCATTGGCTTCCCCCTCATTCATGCAACTTGTACAAGTTATTCATGAATGGGCCGTGCTATGATATATTATTTTAATTTCTCAAGCTCGTCTTCCATCATGTCCGTCGCTTTTCCTAAAAAATCGAATATCAGCCGCAGTTCTTCTTCTTTATATTGCCGGCAAAGGCTGATCGTGGACTGGGATAAGGAGCTGAACAATTGCTTCACATTCGCTTTTCCGGCTGTCAGCGGCACGATGATCACCCGACGTTTGTCTTCGGGGTCTTTTTTCCTCATGACATATCCCGCTTTTTCGAGCCGGTCAATGAGCGCCGTTACCGAACCTGTGCTGAGGCCGGTTTTTTTCCCAAGCTCGCCTGCGGTCATCGGGCCTGCTTCATTTAAGATATCAGCTGATTTCAAATCGGTCGGAAACAGACCGAGAGATTGAGCGGCCGCCTGATGAAAAAGGATCGTCCTTGTGGCCATCTTTCGGAATAACTGTATCGCGGTTTCCTCCGTCTCGCTTCTGGTATTTCTTGTTGACAACTGACAGGCCTCCCTATAAAATCAATTTATCTTGACGATCAAGATAATTTTCGGCAAATCTAATATGATCATAGCAAATTTAATGATCAAAAGTAAGTATGGGAGGAAAAAGCATGGAACAAACAGCCGCGAAGGACGCCTCGACGAAGTTTGTCGTCATCGGTCTTTTGCTGGGCATTTTAATGTCGGCTATGGATAATACAATCGTTGCCACTGCGATGGGAAATATCGTGGCGGACCTCGGAAGTTTCGATAAGTTCGCGTGGGTGACGGCATCATACATGGTAGCCGTTATGGCCGGTATGCCGATTTACGGAAAACTGTCCGATATGTACGGACGCAAACGTTTCTTTTTATTCGGTCTTATTCTTTTCTTAATCGGATCCGCGTTATGCGGAATCGCCCAAACAATGGATCAGCTCATTATTTACCGCGTCATTCAGGGAATCGGCGGAGGCGCGCTGATGCCGATCGCCTTCACGATCATTTTTGATTTATTTCCGCCGGAAAAACGCGGAAAAATGTCGGGCATGTTCGGTGCCGTTTTCGGCCTGTCCAGCGTTCTCGGGCCGCTTTTAGGCGCGCTCATTACCGACTCCATCAGCTGGCACTGGGTGTTTTACATCAACGTGCCGATCGGTATTTTATCATTGTTTTTCATTCTTCGTTATTATAAAGAATCCCTTGAACACAAGAAGCAGAAAATCGACTGGGCCGGCGCAATCACGCTGGTGGTTTCCATTGTCGGTCTGATGTTCGCTCTTGAGCTCGGCGGAAAAACGTATGATTGGAACTCCGTGCAGATCATCGGTCTGTTCGCTGTGTTCGCCGTGTTCTTTATCGCCTTTTTTATTGTGGAAAGAAAAGCGGAAGAACCGATTATCTCATTTTGGATGTTTAAAAACCGTTTATTTGCTACGGCACAGATTCTGGCGTTCCTTTACGGAGCCACGTTCGTCATTTTAGCGGTGTTTATCCCGATCTTCGTTCAGGCTGTGTACGGAAGCACCGCGACAAGCGCGGGCTTTATTTTGACGCCGATGATGATCGGTTCTGTTATCGGAAGTATGATCGGCGGAATTTTCCAGACGAAAGTGCGGTTCCGCACTTTAATGCTGATTTCCGTGGTCGCTTTCTTTATCGGAATGCTGCTGCTTTCCAATATGACACCGGATACGGCGCGTACGATGCTGACGGTATTCATGCTGATCTCCGGATTCGGCGTCGGCTTCAACTTCTCACTGCTGCCGGCTGCGTCCATGAACGATCTGGAGCCGCGTTACCGCGGAAGCGCCAACTCAACAAACTCGTTTTTGAGATCATTCGGTATGACGCTCGGTGTGACGATTTTCGGAACCATCCAGACGAATGTGTTTACTAACAAGCTCACAGATTCATTCAGCGGCATGAAAGGAGCGGGCGGCGCGATGCAGAACATCGGAAATCCGCAGGAGATTTTCCAGGCCGGCACGCGCGCTCATATTCCGCCGCACATTCTGGATCGCATTATTGACGCCATGTCGCAAAGCATCACATATGTATTTACGCTTGCGCTGGCGCCGATCGTCATTGCGGCCGTTACCATTTTGTTTATGGGAAAAGCGAGAGTAAAAACCTCTCAGGAAATGGCGAAAAAAGCGAATTAACGAAGAAGATCGGGTTTAGTGAAACTTAATTATCCCCTATCAAGTAGAGATGGAATAGTATAGTATTTACCCACTTATAGGTGAGTTCATTAAATGCCTGATACTTATGCAATCAACATTTCTATACTTAAACTTTATAAGGGAAGAAATGCTATTTAACTTATAGTAAGCAAATTGTTGAACTACCCTTTGTCATAGGGCAACCATTCGTTCATGGCTGCTTTATGACTATCCTTTTTCATCGATTTTCCTGACATTGACGAACTGGATATTAGACACTCGTATATCATTTCTAATTGAGAATAATGTCCACTAAGCAAATTTGTCGGGCTTTGAATTTATAGATAATAGTTATCGAAAATACTCCCCTTAGGCAGGCAGATTAGGATAACATCTGCCTGTCTAAGGGGAGTATAATACCTCTAAACAATCCTGCTTTTTTATAGTGTAAATTTTAAGCCGCTAAAACAGCCAATACACAATTCTTTAATTTAGTATTCCTTAGAACGCGATTTTATATAGATTAAGCATATACATACGAAAATAACCAATACCAAATATGCTATCCCTTGCCAGTTGATTATCTGTTGCCAATTCCACACAGATAACAACAAATTTTTCATGTGATAAAATGGGTTTATATAAACAATATACTTAACAAATTCAGGAACAGACTCAATAGGAAACATAAGTCCGGATCCAAATAATACATATTGAAACATGACTATTGTATAAGGAAGAACTTGCCTTGAATTTTTAAAGAGATTATGAGTAGATAAACTAAACAACAAGGTTATACCGATTACAATCAGGAAAGTTAGAATGAATAAAAACATATGATCTGTCAAAATAGTATGGAAAACAAGTTTACCAACAAGCAATATCTCAATAAAACCAATTAACGAGATAAGAACCCCTCTAATAATATATGTAAGAATTACATGATATATTGTAATAGAAGACATAATTAAACGTTTATGAATTCCTCTTTCTTTTTCTGTTACATATTGAAGACCAATATTAAAAAACAATACGAGAAATGAGATTAATAAGCTGTAAATTGGAATATACGGACCAAAGTTTTCAGCTCCTCCAATCTGCTCTTTGAAAATAGACATAAAGACAAAAAAGAAAATCCCAGGCAGTATAAGAATTGGTAAAGCGAAAAAAGGTTCACGTAAAAAAACAACAAAATCATATTTACATAATTTAAATAAAGATTTACTCATTATGTGAAGACTCCCTTTCTAAAATAGCAAAATACACTTCTTTAAAATACGTACATTGATACTTTTCTTTTAACACTGTTGGAGAATCGAATTCTGCAATTTTGCCATCTTTTAGAATAAGAGAGCGGTCTGCGTACATATCCACTTCTTCCATAGAATGAGAAGACAATAAGATTGTTGTTCCGTTATTTTTCGCCAACTTAATAGCATCCCATAAATCTTTTGTCGCTTTAGGATCAAGTCCCGTTGTAGGCTCGTCCAGAAAAAGTAATTCAGGCTGGTTTAAAAATGCAGTAGCTAACAAAACTCTTTTCTTCCAACCCCCCGATAGTTTCTCATACTTTGTATTCATATGTTTTGTAAGCGAGAATAAGTTAACAACTTCATTGATTCTATCATTAGATATATCATAAAACGAGGCGAATAAGTCTAACACTTCTTTTGTTTTTAGGTATGCATACATCCCCCCCTCCTGAAAAACAACTCCGATCTTTGAACGCACTTTTTGAATATTAGATTCTTTATGTAAGTTATGACCTAATATTTGAACATCACCTGAATCGTATTTTTTCAATGTCATTAAAATTTCTAACATGGTTGTTTTCCCAACCCCATTAGGGCCTATTACTGCCACAATCTCGTTATTTTCAATAGTGAAGCTAATATCCTGCAGAACTTTTTTATCTTTATATGATTTGTTCAAACCTTGAGTAATAACTTTCATTTTAAAACCTCTCTCTTTAATTGGATTATCCTAGAGTTAAGAGAAAACTTATCAATGCAAAATACAGAATTTAAGGGAAGCTGAGCATCTTCAGACAGATACTTTAATGAATCAGCATTAAGATATGAGATAACCCGTTGAATCATTCCTGCAGATAAGAAATTTAAAACTGAAGATGGCGCCTTTGTTTCTTTATCGTAGTTAAAAAGAAAATCGGAATAAGAAACAGTTTCACCTGAGAATACTAAGGGACCGATCACTAACTCATTTTCATAAGAACCATAATATAGAATACCTTTATTTCTTGAGGATTCGATTCTATTAAATAGCTCTGGCAAAACATATTTATCTAGTATCTTGTTGTCAACAATATGAATCACGTTTTTTCCTGCTAATGTTTTAAAATCATATATTTTTTCAAAAATTAAAATCTTTGCTTTTTTGTCTTCCAGGTTATAATGGTCTTTCACACTATTTATAAAGTCCGGCACTTGCTGAAATGGACTTCTGCCTGAAAGAATATTTTCATATGGAGTTAATTTTTCCTTTAACGATACAATAAGTGTGACATCTATTGAGAGATTCATGAGCTGATGAAAAACAAGTAGATTTGTTTGGGATGCTCCCCACAAAAAAATTCGAGATGAATCATATTGGTGGTTGGATAATTGATATGTACTATAAAAGTGATTATAATTAATAATGTTTTCTCTCTCCAGTATTTTTGCATCAATCATTAAATCTTCGCTATTATTAGTACTGATAAACAAATCTGGATATCTGTTATATAATGAAATGATTATATTACCTTCAATAGAGGATTTTAATATTTGAAGTGATTGAAAATGCTGCCCCCAGCGATTAAAATCTACTTTCTCTAGTTTTTCCAATGAACTCATGCTAAATTTCAAAAAAACCATTTCTTTATTTTTATCATAAACAAATACTTGACTTGGATTTTGCGGATTTCGTATGATTTGATAGTTTTCTTTAAGTTTTATGAGCTTCTCAGACATACAGATTATCCCCCTAAGAGTGTATAAATAATCATTTTTGACGTATTATCTAAACCGAGTATTTGTTTTACTGTTTTTTCATAAAAGCCTCCTATAGGAATACTTGAAAGTCCAAGAGCAGCACTGGTAAGTAAAAAATTTTGAGCCATATGCCCAGCATCTAAATGAATAATTCTATATGTAAACTCAAGATATTTTGCAAATATATCCTTGTCTTCAGCTACCAAAAATAAAACAATTTGACATCCATCAATAGAAAAAAAACCCACATCAGTAGATGCACTAAAAGCTTTTAAATCATCAATATTAAAATCGCAGATTTCCACAATCTCTTGATGATCTATGTTATATTTATACACTTTCTCCTCTAACAAATTGCTATCTACACTTCTTGCTGTCGGCACAAAATAGACTTCTATGGGGTAAAATTGACCACCAGAAGGATATGTCCGCTTTTTTTCCCTAATATTACTAATACCAAAGCTATATGTCAATAACTGCTCTAACATTTCAAAAGTTAAATCCAGTTCAGAAAATACCCAGGAAGATCTTCTTTTTTTTAGCACTTCTGATAATTCCACTTCTAAAGAAGGCAAATTCTCTATACTTTTTAACTTATATTTCACTTTTGCACCAACACTGTCTAAGGAATGAATAGCATATTCCCTTCTTGGGGCATTTATCATCTGAATATGGGGGGCATGGTTTGATTGCAGATGATATTTTCTGTAAAGTGTATTTTCATAAGTAATTGATTGATTGAAGTTCCATTTCATTTTTTACATCACTCCAGTCTATGAAATAATAACAGGAATCTGATTTTCATAATAAGGTGGCAACCCAATACGATTGTTATACATATGAATATGTGAAAAAATCAAATGATTTATATTTACATCTGGTTTTATGGCTGTAGCATGTCGAATCTGTTCCTCTAAAACTTTTTTAAAGGTATGGTATATATCGAGATCTAATGGGGCTGTTTTTTTTACCCTCGCTTTATATGCATTTTTTATTTTTGAAAGGTTCTCTTCAATGGGTGTTTCACTTTCACCTGCAAAGTGCAGCCAAAACGAATGATATCTTTCATTTAATATCTTGCGCTGGCTATATGCTAACTGACTTTCAGCCAACATAAAAAAATCACAAGCCAAGATAATCTTTGTTAACACATTAGGATCATTTATTTGTTCAATAACCTGCAAGGCTAATTGGCTTGAATGATGAAAAATTGTCTCAGAAACCTCCATAATATCAAAGCCTCCGTATCTTTCGTACTCAGGCTTGTAAGGAATAGAAACTATCTGACCATCTTCCACCCAATACATATCCTCTTCATCAGGCAGCTCTCCGTCAAATGTATGATTATGATAATATTGTTCCTTTTTTAACCTATAGGAAGGGTTGTAGTTTTTTAAAAAATCAGCAAATACAATTTTTAATTTTCTTAGTACCTTCTCAGGATTGTGGCTTTGAAACCGAAACCTAATATGCGGCCCTCCTTGCCAATATCTTATAAAAAAAAATTTACTTATTAAACCCTTTTCCTTGTCTAAAAACTTTTTTAAATACTCTTTCAGAAAAAGATCATGACATGCTTGATCATGAATAAACAGATGGTAAGAATGCCAATTCATACGAAATCTCTCCCCTCAACTTTCCTCATACCTGTATTGTTGTAACCGAAAAGCATAGCATAAATGACCTGTTCATTAGGTTCGGTTTTAAATTTCTCGTGGCAGTATAAATCATTTATATTTTTAATGGGCCTTGTATAAGCCTTCCCATCTGCCATATACCTAGCAACATACTGAATAAGGCCAGCTGCTCCCACATGTGCATAATATATACTTTCTTGATTTGTTTCTCCATCACCAGTATATGTAACAAATAGTGTGAAAGGAGATCTTTCTATTTCAAAGAAATCGTATGTATCATAAAAGAATTTTTTTATTTCAAAATCAGATGATATTAATTTGCACCCGTTTTCAGTTATATAATAAATACCTTTTTTCCAATCTTCTATATTCTGAACAGCAATATAAATTGAAAACTGATTAGACCTATTCATTCTTCCTTTAGTATTTTGCAAAAATAAAACGAGTGCTAAAAAAGTCTTGTTACAATAAGCAGAGCTAATATCCAGTAAGCCAAATACATGGTTACCTGAATGTCTGTGAGCTTTATTACCTTTTGAAGACTCCTCGTAAAACCAATCATTATTTTTAAGACTTTCATCCATTTTAGTCAAAGCATTTATGTAGTCCATAATGCCAATTTGAAGAAGTTCTTTTTGATAGTTATAAGTCTTTTTATACTTATAAATATTGTGGCGTACGTCAGGCTGATCAATCGGCTTTGACTGCTCAAACTCTATTAGACATCCAAGAAGAATATCTTCAGGAGCCTTCAGTATTTTTGAATAATGCCAACGGTTAAACATGTAGCCAACCTTTTTAACAGGAAAACCATGATCTTCGGAATCCATTTTAATATCTGCTGTCATATGTCCAAGTTCTAACAATCCTAGTGCAAGCCCAAAACTTCCATAAACAGAGCATAACCTCCAGAAATCACAAGAGATGATAATCTCGACAGCTTGAACTTTAGAAGGGACATATCCAATACACACCCATCTATGGTCCAGAGCATCATAAAGCCATACATATCCCATACAGATGACATAAGGGTATAAACAATAGATTCCTCTAGCTGAGGGGGCATATTTATGAAATGAGTAAGGACTTTGGTATTCATAACTCTGAAATCGAAACAACTCTTCAACAAATAGGGCCAGTTTTCGGAAAGGTTTATTTTGATGAGAGTTTCTTTTCTGGTCCTTTTCATATTTAAATGAAGTGCCTCTTGGTGAAACAAATTGAAAAGACAAAGATTTACGGTTCTTTTCATATCTATTAAAAGTAAGGTCATTAAGAGTAATACTCATGGGAATGGATGCGGCTCTCTTTCCTTATTTTTTAAAAGCGATAGATCTTCGCAATATTGATTAAGTCTTTCCAAATTCAGACGCTCATTTTGAAGTCCAAAAGTCATCGGTTGCAAACTTGGGATAAGAATTTTCACAGCGTGAAAATCTAATTTTTCAGTTAAATATTGAGTTAAATCAGCTATGTAAATATCAGGGTGCTTATCTAATACCGCTCTTTTAAGTGCATCATACGTAAATGGAAATGCTGGAGTCATTTTATGCACTTCTATTAGCTCCATTTGCTCCAGATTATTCAGAAGAAAATCAAAAGCTTTGCCATTTTCTTCAAAGGAATAATAATTAACATGGTCCTCCATCTTTTTTACGCCACTTGGATTTTGTATTAAGTAATTTAAATGGGATTTCTCCTTATCAAGTTTTTTTTCATAAATTAAAGCAGATGTGGCTACCTCTACTAAACCAGAAAAAATAGCTTTTTCTGGATTGTAGTGAGCTCCTGCTGCATTGTAATACTTTAAATTCGCACCATCCTTACGGTTTACTGCAAGAACCCATACAGCGGGGATATCAGTTTCTAGAGTAATATCAAAAAGGTGCACGTCATAGCCCAAATCGTCAAGTTGTTTTAAAACAAGTTTGATTTGTAAATTATTTGATGATGAAACGTCTATTCTTTTAGGTGTTTTTTTGCAATACCAATGAACCAAAAAACAATCTCGTTCAATTACCTCAAACAATCCGTACATAACTGCTTCTTTCATACTGTTCCCAAGAGCTGCCCCATTTGATGTCTCATATATAAATCGATTTTCTCCACGTATGATTTGGTTATCAAAATAAATTAACTGCTCTGGAATTAAAACTTCTTTATTGTTATCTAAACGTCGGCACGCTGTCCAATAAATTTCCTTATCATGAGAATATAAATGTTCTCCTTCAACACTTTTATGCAAAATAAAAGATTCAGGATTAATTACATCCATTTTCTTTTGCTTCAGTTGATGATAAGAAGCACGCAGCGGTTTAGTGAATTGGGGAATCATACTCGCATGGCGCTCAATCATTTCAAGTATTGCGGAATACTTAGAGGCACTTAGACTCTCTGCCCGGCCATATGAATGATATTGCCTTTGTCCGATATACGCTTCAATACCATACATAGGGATAACATCTGATTCTGCATCTCTGAACAGCATTCTTCCTATTCCTGTATCCTGATCAATTAAGAGTTTTTCATGCTTCTTCAGCTTATTAATAACATTAGTAAATGAAACGACTCTACCCTCTTTATTTAATTTTTCATTATGATTATCTTTCAGTATTTTGTTCTCAAAGAAATCAGAACTGCAATTTTCACAAAAAGCATTTTTGTAAATTTCTTTCTTTTCAATGCTTCCTGTATTTTTATTAAAAATTAGTACTGCGCCCCTTAATTCTTCCGTACATTTATCATCATCCGCAAATAGGTTAAAGCTAGTTAACTCAGTTCGTTCCTGCTCTATGCACCAATAATATCTGCTCCCATTTGCTTTAACCGCTTCTTTAAAGCAGTTAAAGCATGGATCTTCTATATCATTTACATACGGACCGATAAAAATATAAGAAGAAGTTTCATAATAGTTGACTTTACCATGAATATCTTCTTTTTTAACTTTTTGGTAATCTTTATTTATAGAGTACATCATGATAAATTCTCCCCGGTTAATTGAAAACTTCCTATTAATAAATTACTGGACTCAAATAGTGGTTGGTATATCCATGGTTTTTCTTTAATATCATAATCGGAAAAAACTTCAAGCATCTCAGCCAATATTAGTGAGTTTGGTCTTTTCCGACCGATATCTCGGACTTGAAAGCTGGATAATTCAACCGATTCACCTTTTTTAAGCAAACCATTTGCCTTGTTGCTTATGATCTCTGTTAATCCCCGGATTATTGATTCATTAAAATCTGTCGTTACTTCGCTTTTATAAAGGATATAATGATCTTCATCAATGAGATAAACAATGCCGACATCCTTTTTAAACAAATAGTCGATTCCAATTAATACTTCTTTAATTTCAGTCATATGATAAATCGTTTGAAGCAATTTTTTTGCTGTAATATCAATTCGTTCAATAAGATGAATGGAGCTTTCTTTCTTTATAAATGAGGCAATCCCTCTTATATAAAAACGATCTTTATCAAGATCTGCTATCCATAAAGTATTTTCTTTATTTCTCTCAGATTCGTAAGTTAAGAATTTTTCTATGCTGTGCATTAAAGTATGTAATGCAGCTTTTTTATAATTAATATGTGTACTCATATATTTAAAATCATTGTTAATATCAATTTGATAATGAGCTGCCATAAATTGATTTATTCTGGATGTCTCAGTTGAGTTAAACTCACACTTAAACAACGGACAGTTTACAAAAGCAGATTCAAGTTTTTGAATAATGGTTAATTCATCATCATTCACATTCGGTAACTTTCGCTCATAATTGTCAATTACTCCGGTAATATCCTTTTCAGGAATCGAAATTATTGTTCCATCCTCAAGTAACAAAGTATCTTGCACCTGGCGTTCACTCTCATATAGATCAGAGGTGACATAAACGTATACTAAAAAAGGTAAAATTCTTCTGGCAAGTTCACCATCTGCTTTTGGATATTGATTAGCATATCTTTTTAAGAAATCATATTGCTCCTTACTTTTTTTCTTAAACAGAAAACTGCGCCCGCTTTCATTTATTTCTATACATATACTTTTTAGGGGAGCTTCTCTAATATTATCATTAAAATAAATTATGGATTTTTGCTCACGTTCATCATCAAGAATCCCATTATTCATAAAAAAAGAAATGACCTGTTCTGGTGCACCTTTTAATTCTATAGATTTCTCATCTAAATCTTCCAAAATTGTTTCATAATCTTCAAAACGGTTCTCAATATTCTGTGTAATTAACGTTGTAAGGTGATTTGTTTTTCCCTTCACTTCTATGAGCAAACCGCTCTTGAGAGCAAACTTAAACAGCTTCAAATAGTCATTGCTTTGGTTGACTAAAGATAACATCTTTGGATTACGGTATTCCGCCAATATGTCAATGAAAGTTTTATAGTCTTCATCAGACAAAACAGCTTGGTGCTGTCCATTTATTTTCTTTATGAGAATCGATTGATCTATACGCATGATAGAAAAATTCGAACGCGTTTTTAATATCATTATACTCGCTCTCTTTCTTTTAAAATCTCTTCCCATGTTGTATGATGCTTATCTAATACATATTTGGAAACAGCAAAGCAAGCAAAATTTTTCTTAACAAAAGTAAACCCCAACATATGAACTGACTTATAAATGATATTGATTAAAAACTTGAACATTTTATGCTCATTATGATTAAGTAATGAATCAATTTGATTTAAGAGATTCTTATGAAAAGGGCTATCAATACTTTCAATATTCTTTACTAAATCTTCTTTCTGTTTTTCAATCGAATAAAATCCATCTTCTGAATCTGCTAAAGCATCTAAATTTTTTTTTGTATAATCTACGATTTTTGAAACAGTATCAAACCAGCTTGAACCGATAGATAGATTGTATGATTGATTTGTAAAATAGGCAGGGATTTCTAAAGCTTTGTACATTTTTAAGAATGAGTCTTCAAATGACCTTTTTTTATTTAGACTATCAGCTATTGAAAAAACGCCTTCCGTATTTGAAACATAAACTAGCACAGAGAATTTGTCCGTATAACTGGAAAATGCTAAAACATCATAAAGCATTCTTGTCAAAGTTTTGAGCTGTGTTTCTGGGCTTATTTCTTTGAATTTATAAATATTAACAGAAATAAACTCTTGCATCATAAAAAGGGCTCTGGTATGCGCTACAAAATGAGCGTAAGAATTAAAAGTGTTATACATATATTCTTCATTGTAGGGTCCGATTAGAACGCTTAAATGATTCTCAATCAAAATTGGAATGCTTTCTCTTCTTTCCATATTCGGTATAATATCTTGATGAGTCAAATAAGGGGACAAATTGTTTTCTATCTCGACCTGTGTTAATTCAGGAAAATGTGTTGTGCAGTATCGCTTAAATTCACTTGGAAATGTTTCAATTATACTTGTATCACTTTTTGACAATATAATTCGAAAGTGCGGTCCTCCGGTCCATCCCCGCTCTGCATGAAAACGACCAAGGATCGGGGAAAAAAACGGTAAAATAAAATTAAGATATACTTGTTCTTTTTCGGCCTCATTTCCAAAGAAAAATGCTTTTACTTCTATATAATCAGCCAATTATTCATCCTCCAGCAAAACTTCTATCTGATATTCTTTATTAAAACCTCTATTTTGAGGAATCGGTTTAATTTCTTCTATTATAATCATCCTGTTACTTTCTAGAAACTTTTTGAAATCCTTAATAAAAATAGGAGAGTATAAATTAAAATATTGCGGTTTCATATCTGTTTTTTTTGCGGTAGCATGTTGATAATTTTCCTCGCCTAGGTATTTTTTCGCGAAAAACTCCATAGGAAGACCATGCTTAATAAAAAATTCAGAGAGATTTTTTGCATCTTTAGCTGCACTTAAACTTCTTTTAAAGAAAGCTGTGTTTACAAGCCATTTCTCCCTGGAAATTATGATATCTCCCAATCTTATAGATGGTATATGATCTATGACAAAAGAATCCCCAGAACCTTCATGTTCCCATAAATTAATAAAGTCAGTATCTAAGCGAGGGACAACTGAATTTAAAAGCATCCGCACTGAATTTGGGAGCATATAATCCACTAAGCTCCCTAGACATTCAATTTCTACTTTCTTATTGTTAACACCTGAAAAAATCTCTACAAGCTCTGTCTGTTTATTATATTTAAAGTACAAATTATCAATTGGAATTTTGTTGATATCATCATCGCTTCCCCGGCTATTCGGAAGTATCAAACGATTTGGAATAAGTTTTCTATGGCGATTCGCATTAAACCCGTATCCTTCTCTGATTTCTATTGTATTTTTTGGGAATATCCGTCCTGTGTAGTCTCTAAAATCCGTATCATCATAAATCTCCGGAAAATATTCAAAAAAACGGCTAAAGAGTCTCAGACTTCCTGCATACAGCTTATTTAAGACATAATAACTGCCACTTTTTTGTATGAGAGCTGTAGAAGAATAAGTTCTTTTTTCCGTAAAAATTGTTTTGAATGTTTTATACCAGTCTTCTATTAGTTGTCTATCTATGTTTATTTCTTTTATTTTTCTCGATTTCTGAAATAAAAAATGGTTTTTTATTTCTTTTTTCAACGCTTCCATTTCAAGTGCTTTTTTTGACTTCAAATTTGAAATTGGGGCAAGTAAATCTGACCAATTTCTGAAGTTTTTGATTACACTCATAAATATTTCTTTCAGCTCCAGGGAATTAACTGGAATTTCTCTATCAGAATACTCCTTATTAAAAACCTCAGCAAATTCAAATTGGACTTGAATAGGAATATTAATCATTAATGCTAGCTTTTGAAGTATATTTATTTCTTCTAAATTATTCTGCACTATATTAAAAGAATCATTAGATCCATTGATAATATAGTCTTCATAAAATATTACTTCACTTGCTATAGGATATCTTAGTACACTTTCCAGTTTCGAGATAATTTCTTTTAGTTCTCTCATTATTTTAAAACGGTTCTGTATGAATTGAGTTTCATACTCCCTCGTTTTTTGATACACTTCTTTTACAATATTTATGATTTTTTCCGTTTTTCCGGAGTTATTCGGTAACTTTTCTAATTTTCTTTTAAAATCTTCTATCACATTTTCGGAATATTCATCAGTTTGTACATCCGCAAACAGCAAACCTTTTTTCAGCAGCCCATTAGTAATAAATGATTCAACCGTCTTATTATCCATATAATGTTTTAAAATACCCGTTAATTCTTCGTAAGACAAAGTTTCGTTGGTACGAAAAGATTGAATTATTTCTCTGAACATTATATTATTTTTTACCGAGAACTCTTTCTCAACATTATTAAAGACTTTACCTCGGTTCAAGTCTATTTGCGGAATAAATATTAAATGATCATTTTTTTCATAGAAGGACGACACTTTATAACGAAAGTTTCTTGCATATTCTTTATCCATAGAAAGTATATGTAATATTTTCTGAAAGAGAAAAAAATTGATCTCCGTGTGATAAGCCTTTGTTTTGTGTTTATTTGTATGTGTTTCATTGAATTTTTTTATTTCTATACTTGTAAAAGAACTAAAAGGACTTGTTTTCAAAGCCGCTCTTGATATAATTCTGCTTAACTGATAATCAACCTTCCTTATATTTGCTGTGTGTTCCTTTACATCTATCTCCAAAAACTTATTTACTTTATGGAAGAAATTCAAGTTGACAAGAGGGAGTGGGTTGGTCAATTCATGATTATTACTGATTAATCGTTGCATTAACTTGCGATCGCTCAAATGCTTTTCATCATAAAATGCAGTTAGCTTAATTTCAGCATCTCTCAATTGTTGTTTTCTAAATAGATAATCCTTTGTTGCAATTAAGATACTCTCAGAATATTGATCAGGATTGATGATTTTATTATTGTATACTTTTCGTTTCACATTAATAATTTCGTTTTTTTTGTCTCTCTTGAACATTTGCTCCAATCTTTTAATGGTATCTTGTTTTTCTTGCTCATATCTTGATTCTTCCATTTTAAATTTCTCTATTTGTTTTATCCATCTTATATCGCGGAAACCTGAAAAGTCTTCAACGGATATAGGATTCTTTCTAATGATATACCACGGAAAAGCATTCATCTTATTCTCCATCCCCGTCATTAAATTTTATATCACGAAAAAGAGAACTGGGACGAGAATGATCTCGTCCTTGTCTCATTTAATTTATCCGCAACTTGTACAACCACCGCAACTCGCACATGAACAAGAACCGCAGCATGATGTACTGCTTGAGGAACTTGATCCGCTTGTTGCACCTGTTTCAGAAAGCAACATCGATTCTGAAACTTCCATAATATCAATTGATTCTATCTCATTTAGAATAGATGTTAGGTCTAATGAGTTTTGCTCGTTTAATTTGGTTTTCAAACTTTGGACACTCCCCTACAATTTACTTATCCGCAGCTTGTACAAGCACCGCAGCTAGCACACGAACAAGAACCGCAGCATGATGTACTGCTTGAGGAACTTGATCCGCTTGTTGCACCTGTTTCAGAAAGCAACATCGATTCTGAAACTTCCATAATATCAATTGATTCAATTTCATCTAAAATAGATGTTAAGTCTAAAGAATCTTCTTTTTCCTTTACATTTTGGCTCATCATTTTTTCCATATTCTCCTCTTCTTTTTAATTGTGCTTATGTATAAATCTGTGATGTTCAATAAATAATCGTATTAATTTATCACATCACCTCCTAGAATGTGAATAAGTATAAGTTTACCTTTTTCATCTTCACAATACAGACACCAAGAAATTAAAAAAGGAAATAATGGGTATGTATACACTTTATTTGATTTATTTCAATTATTTTCATGTTATTATAATCTAAAATATCAGTTGAACTTATCCCAGTCAAGATTTATATCAAAATTATCCTATTTATATTGAATCTATTGTCCTCACCTTATTTAATATGCATTTAATTTGATTCATAAAAAAAAGAACAACTATTAATTACTATTCTAAATTTAACTATCATAAAAAAATTCATATTTAAGAAGAGTTGCATCTATACCGCTCTGTTTAAGCATATATTCTATTTCACAATTTCATTTTTTAACTTTTTTTATATTACAGAATAATAATAAATCTATTATCCGGTAATCTAACCTGCACCAAAATGTCCATACGAATATGATCAGGAATCAAACTGACTCTAACTATCCTTAAAATAAGTTTTACGATTACCCTAATCAGCTATGTTTGTGGCTACCAGATTTCCGAGCCCGCTTCGATATATGTCTCCTACCTCACTAGTAATTGCAAACAACGTATTATTCAACGCAAATTGAGCCAAAAAATTGTGGCAAGTTACTCTACGATGCGGTCACAGTGTTCATCAGATTTCTTTAAGGATAATTGATCTAAATTTTAATGATCAGTGGAAGGAATCTATGGGGGCATTAACAATGGGCATTCCTCTTTAGGTACTTGTTAACAGTCTGCCTTTTTAGTTTATCTCACATTGATATAAGCTGCTGTCCTGATTATTAAGAGGAACGCTGGTGTCTAAGGAGGAAGGAATTGATAGAGTGCATCTAAAAACAAGCGTTATACTTATGGAAAAAACTGATGCTACTACTCATTTAACAAAACTTTTATGTTTGAAAAAGCCTTTCTGAAGAATGTGCTGGTTTTCCTGTTATGATACCACTTGATTAGCATTTTCATTTCGCCATAAAAAAACACCTCAATGTTGTCTTTTAGATATATATCTAGTTACAACATAAAGGTGTTTTATTTTGTCTCCCCCTTGGGGTTATTAGTACCACATATATTTGGATAGTTCAGTTTAAGTTTCACCCAGCGAAATGCGGAGCGAGAATATCTTTCAGCACGTTTGCGCTGCGGCTGAATTGAGCCTGTTCTGTTTCATTCAGCTCAAGTTCCGTCACACCTGCGATGCCGTTCCGATTGACGACGGCCGGAACGCCGATAAAGACGTCGTTTACACCGTATTGGCCGTCCAGATATGTGCTGACGGTTAAAATGCTGTTTTCATTACGCAAAATCGCTTTTGTGATGCGGGCGAGGCTCATCGCCACTCCGTAATATGTCGCGCCTTTTTTCTCGATAATATGGTAGGCCGCGTTTTTCACATCGTCAACGATCTGATCCAGCTCGTCCTGTTTGTAAGCTGCATTTTTCTCCAGCAATTGCTGCACCGGCACTCCGCCGATATTGGCGTGACTCCATACAGGAAGCTCGGTATCGCCGTGCTCGCCGATAATGTGGGCGTGTACGTTTTGCGGAGCGGCTCCGAAGTATTCGCTCAGCATATAACGGAATCGCGCAGAATCCAGTGTCGTGCCGCTTCCGATGACGCGTTCTTTCGGCAGCCCGCTGAATGTCCATGTCGCATAAGTGAGAATGTCGACCGGGTTTGTGGCAACGAGGAAGATGCCGTCAAATCCGCTTGCCATTACTTCACCGACAATGCTTTTAAAAATGGCGAGATTTTTTTCGACCAGCTCAAGTCTCGTTTCACCCGGTTTTTGATTGGCTCCTGCACAGATGCACACGATATCGGCATCCTTACAATCCTCATATGTGCCGTAAGACGTTTTGACCGGATGAGGCGCAAATGCCTTTCCGTGATTTAAATCCATGACATCTCCCATGGCTTTTTCTCTATTTACATCAATGATCACAAGCTCATCTGTGATCCCTTGGTTAATTAACGCAAATGCATAACTGCTTCCAACAAAACCTGCTCCGATTAATGCTACTTTGTTCACTCGTTCGTTCATCATGTATGCTCATCCTCCAGTGTTTCGTGGTGTCTGTTTTTATCTTGTGAAGTATTTCACATTTATATTGTGCAACACTTCACAAACTTTTGCAAGAGAAAAGTTTGATTTTTGGACAAAAAAATACCGGTGATGGTTTCCAGATTGTTGACAACACCCTAAAACGGAACCGTTTTAGGGTGTTGTCATCTTTTCAGCGTGATTGATTTCCTAACAGAAGCAAGGGTTTGATGTGATGATGTCTCTATTCATTAATGCGGAAGATAACCATTCAAACCAGAGTTGTTATATAAACCATTCTGCACATAATCAAAGCCGGGATGGTTCTGTCCGGGCACTTGGGCGCTGCCATTGTTAAAAATCACTTTGGCATTGGCCGTATCCGTATTCGCAGGCAGCGTCAGCGTGTACATTCCATCTGCATTCTTAGTCATGGCTTTCCCCGGCCACGATCCGGTTAATTCTATGGCCCTGCCTCCATCATGTTTGTAAATATAAGCATTTACCTGGCCCCAATGGTCCGGATTTTGATAGCCAATGATGTTGGTTTGGGACGGGTCTTTTTTAACAAACGTGTATTCTTGGGTTCTCGCTGCACCCTCGCCGTTCGTTCCGGTTAATTTGATGTTGTATGTCGTGCCGATTGGATCTCCTTTCCCGATCGTTAGTCGGTCTCCATCCTTAAATGCTGTCTGCTGCCCATTATTGATTTGGTAAACGGCTTTTGTTGTTTTCGCATTTGCACGCAGGGTGACCGTCAGCTGATCATTGAAAGAATGGACTGCCCCCGTTTGGTAATTCTCAAGAAAGACATGAGGCGCATTTCCAATATCATCAGGATAAAGAACAGCCGCCGATCTGGCATTGATCGTACCTGTCAGTTTGCCGTTCGCTACTTGAAATGAACCGGCGCCGGCCCTATTATCATACCTGCCGTCAGGTAATTTCGTTGAAGTATTGATGGTGACAGAAGACGATCCTGCATTTGCCAGCACAACGCCTTTTGAGCCGCGCTGATTCATAAAGATTTGGTTGTTCCCATTCGGATTCGAGAGTTCCTCAGGCTGCCCGGCCATTAC
Source organism: Bacillus sp. EKM206B (assembly GCF_011066015.1). Classification (NCBI taxonomy): domain Bacteria; kingdom Bacillati; phylum Bacillota; class Bacilli; order Caryophanales; family Bacillaceae; genus Bacillus; species Bacillus sp. EKM206B. Next base: position 97,033 of record NZ_JAAMNL010000008.1, on the reverse strand, counting down.
ATTGTGAAATGTATTGACCGCAGTGATCGCCTGATCTTTAAATAAGGCGCTCCCGCGATCTCCTATTTGACTTTTTCCGGGAAATCTTACACCATTTCCTCCGCCCTCAGGTCTGGAAAAGAAAAGAGGCGTGCTTCCTGAGCGGGAACCAATCACTGCCCAGCCTAAACGAATATCGTCCTCACTCATCCATGTGGACTCTTCATCATCATTGGCATACGTATCATGTGATTCCACCCATGTGACTAACTTGTCCGCAGACACGTCAGATGCATAATGGGAGATATTCGACACACTCAGATTACGGTTCTTTAAAGCGGATCTGATGGAATGCCCGTAGTTAGAAGCCGTCACATTCATATAATTCGCATAAGCAGTATCTCTGGACGCGCTGTCTTGCAGGATTTCTCCGTATTGGAACTCCGCTGATGTATTTGTGATATTCGGCCAAAATTGGCTGCCGTAATTCCCGTCATCCGGAAGCTCTATATGCTTGGCGGCATCATAGCGGAACCCGTCTGCTCCGTCATTCAATGCTCTTTCCAAGAAACGTTTCAGATATGCCTGCACCTCAGTATTCTGTGTATTCCAATCATACAGCCCAAGCAATGAATTTTGAGTGACGTCCCATCGATCCGACCAATTTTTAATTTGTGTGTTTCCATGGGTCCAGTTTGGAATACGCTTAATCTCGTCAGAAATCGCGCCATAATCGCTGGTGGTATGATTGATAACCGCATCGACAATGACTTTTACGCCATATTTTTCCGCGGCTGCACACATGTCCTTAAATTCTTGTTCAGTGCCTAAGTAACGGTTGCCGATTTGGTACGATGTCGGCTGATACAGCCAGTACCAGTTCCTCATGCTTTTATCTCCTTGGTTCCCTTCCTTTACTTGGTTAATCGGAGACGTCTGAATGGCTGCATAGCCCGCATCACGAATATCTTTCATATTTTGTGTTAACGTATTGAACGACCAATTCCAGGCATGAAGGATGGTCCCGTTTTTGACCGATGACGCGGTCACCTTATTCGATTTGTTTGCAGTTTCAGCGTTTGCAGCCGCCGGGCCTGACAAAACCAAATGAAACAGCAATAAAAATCCGGCGAATAACGGCAGTAAAGAGGTTTTGAATCGTTTTTCAAACATTTTTGACACTCCTTATTTCATTTTTGAAGACTGACTGCGGAGTCAAAAATTCCTCTTACTCTTTCTTCAGCTTCCTCCTTTCAATTATTGTGAAGACTGGAGAATTCTGTTAACGCTTACATTTGAACTTATCACACACTCTCTATCAAAGCAACGCGGCAGAGTGAATTCAAATCTTTATTCCTATCAAATAAAAAGACTTTTCTCTTATAAACAAAAAAAGAAACCACCATCAACATGATTTCTTTTTTATTTCTTTTATCGCTCTTCTGTAAGACAGCTTCACAATGACATACCGAAGCAGAAACAGAATGCCTCCGCAGACGATAAAAAGAAAGATCATTTTCAGCCAAGCAAAGAATGTATGGGGAAACCCCCTGTCGTACATCGTAAGCGCCGCTGCCGCAAAAGTGACTGCAATTGAATCTATCCGCTGCTGCTTCACCCGCTTTTTCAGTTCTTCTTTGGTGTCTATTCTCGGCATGAGCATTCCCGACGCTCCCGCCCTGATGCAATAATAAACAATTATAATGAAGAAAACCGCCAAGCTTCCGGCCCATTCCCTAAACGGACAGTTCAGAACAAGTCCGCGTACGATGATGTCAAGCAAAGACAGTGTGCCCACAAGCATTCCGACTTCTGACCAAATCATTCGTTCTTTCTCTTTCACACTCTCACTCTTTCCATTCACGTTTGAAAGTCCGTTCCGACGCTGATTCATGACTTCCTCCCGTACTATTAAGAATGGCTTACAACTCCCATTATATCTTGCCGATTCATAATGATAAACCGAAATATCATTGACAAAAATATTAATAAGGACCCCAATTGATCAGGACGCCTATGCAAATAAACACAAGGCCGATGACAAACCAAATCAGCGCCAGCGGAATCATAAAACGAAGCCACTTTACGTACGGAATGCCGCTGGCAGCCAGTACGGCCATCAGCACGCCGGAAGTCGGATTGACACAGTTTACAACACCTTCTCCGAGCATGACCGCTTCAACCGCGACCTGTCTCGTGATGCCCATCAGATCGGCAAGCGGCGCCAAGATCGGAATAAATACGACCGCCTCCCCTGAGCCCGATGAAATCAGAAAATGAAGCAGAGCGCTGGAAATATACATTCCGATTGCGCCTGCCATCGGGCTGAAACCGTGCAGCAGTGACGCAAGTCCATTGACTACCGTATCAAGCAGCTTTCCATGTTCCAGGATAACGGAAATGCTTCTCGCCATTCCGACGATCAGCGCACCATAAACGAGCCCCTGACAGCCTGTAATAAACGTTTTTGCGATATCATTTGCCGCCATTCCCGCAATCAGGCCGGACACGATTGAGATAAAAATGAACACAGCGGCCATCTCTGAATCAGACCAGCCAAGAGTAAGCGCGCCGTATAAAAAGCCGGCAAGCGACAAAGCCGCAACAGCCAGAATCAGTTTATGGCGGACAGTAAACGGGACATGCTTGTCCTCCGGCTCAGAAACCTGCGGGAGTGAACCTGCCGCCGGAAACCAATCGTTCCCCAGCAGACTGGCTTCCTTTGCTTTTCTGAGTTTTCTCGTATACCGATAAATATATAAAATAGATGATAGCAGAAAACAAATGTAGACGGCAATCCGCAGGCCGATGCCGGAAAACAGCGGCAGCTCCGCGATGCTTTGTGATAACCCGAGCGGTGAAGGTGATAAAATCGTCGCGTTAAACCCGGCATAGCAGCCGATATAAATGACGGCCGCTCCGGCCACGGCGTCCCATTTCAGCGAGCGGGCGACGATCAGGCCGATCGGAATAAAACCGATCACGGAATTAACGACGATGCCGGTTGTGCCGAGGATCGAAAATAGAGATCCGACAATCGCAATAAACAGCAGCTGTTTTGTGCGGAACGTACTGATGACATTACTGATCAATCCATTGATGGCGCCCGTTTTCTCCAAAATCGCAATGGTGCCGCCCGTAAACAGGATTAAAAAAATAATCGGCGCGGAACTTGTCATCCCTTCCTGAATCGCGGTAAAAAAAGCGATCGGGCTGACAGGAGACTGGTCTAAAGAATGATAGCTTCCCGGGACGGCGGACGTCACACTGCCCTTTGTCACCCTGTCAAATTCCCCCGCGGGAACGATGTACGACGCTATCGCGCATAGTAAAGCGACAATGAACAGCAGCACATAAGCATCAGGCATCACAAACAATTTCTTCTTTTTCAATACAGGTTCGGCCTTCGGCACAGCCATAACATCACCATCCCGCTTTAAATTTATAAACTATTCAGAAAATACAGATATGTGCTATATTATATACAGACCGATTGCCTGTTTTCAATATCAAAAATAAAAAACAGACAGCTTTTGAAGGAGGACTTACGGCATGAACAGACTCACAGCGCATGAAAAGCAAGTCATTATGGATATTTTTGACCACCTGCACGCCAATCCCGAAGTAAGCTGGAAAGAATATCAAACAACTGAATATCTGACTGAAAAACTGAAAGAGGCCGGCTGCCGAACCCGCACGTTTGATGATTGTACCGGTGTTGTCGGCGAAATCGGAGAAGGCTCGCCTGTTGTGGCTGTCCGGGCGGATATTGACGCGCTGTGGCAGGAAGTGGACGGTGTCTTTCAGGCGAACCATTCATGCGGACATGATTCACATATGACGATGGCGCTCGGCACGATGATGCTTTTAAAGAGTCAGCCGAAACTTCCGAAGGGCACCATCCGCTTTATTTTTCAGCCGGCTGAAGAAAAAGGCGGCGGTGCGCTGAAAATGATTGAAAAAGGCGTACTGGATGATGTTGATTTCTTATACGGCGTGCACGTGCGCCCCGTACAGGAAACGGCAAACGGCCGATGCGCACCGTCCATTCTGCATGGCTCAAGCCAGCATATAGAAGGCCTGATTATCGGAGAAGAAGCCCACGGCGCGAGACCGCATCTCGGCCTTAACAGTATCGAAATCGCCGCTCTTCTCGTCCAAAAACTCAGCTTCATTCATCTTGATCCCGGCATCCCGCATTCCGTGAAGATGACAAAGCTTCAGGCAGGCGGAGAGAGTTCCAATATCATTCCGGGAAAAGCATCGTTCAGCCTTGATCTCCGCGCACAAACCAATGCCGCCATGGAGAAATTAACCGCCGAAACCGAAAGAGCCTGTGAGGCGGCGGCTGCCGCATTCGGCGCAAAAATTGAACTGCAAAAAGAACACAGCCTCCCGGCAGCCGAGCGAAACAAGGAGGCGGAAGCCATCATGGCATCTGCGATAAGCGGCATTCTCGGAGAAGAACATGTGGATGAACCTCTTGTGACAACCGGTGGAGAGGATTTTCATTTTTACGGGTTAAAGGTGCCGAACTTGAAAACGACGATGCTCGGCCTGGGATGCGGTCTGGAGCCGGGACTTCACCATCCCCAAATGACATTTGACCGAAGCGCCATCTTTACTGGCGTTGAGATATTAACGGCCGCCGTCCTCAAATCGTTTGAAGCGTAAAAAAAGCAGCCCGTTACAGGGCTGCTTTTCTTCATTACTTCTTCAAATCTTCAATTGAATTGACGTTTTTCATATACTGAGGAACGACCAGACCCATCTTGACGCCTGTCAGACTCGTTCCTACATCTTCATATTTGCCTTTATATTTAGACGCATATGCCTTATGGGTATTCGGAAGCCAAGCAGACAATGACGCATCCGCGCTGCCTGTCGCAATCGCAGTCCACATCGGTCCTGCCTCCACTTGCGTCAGCTTCACGTCATAGCCGAGGTCTTGAAATACTTTTCCGACCACGTTCGTACTTGCGATTTCACTGTCCCACGCCACATAAGCCAGGTTGATTTTATCACCTTTTACTTTATGAGCGCCTTTTGTCCATTGAGCTACTTGATCTTTATGTTTTTTCACATATTCAGCAGCGGCTTTGGCCGGCTTTTCGCCTTCCTCAACGGCAATCATGACTTCTCCCATATCGTCCTGCGTCCATTTGAACTGGCTGAGAACTTTGGCCGCGTTAGGCTGTTCCTTACTGAAGCCGGTTCTTGTAATTGTATGAATCTGCTCGGCAGTTCCGTACGTTTTTTTCGGATCATCAAGGAACTTCAGCTTGTATCTGGAGAACATCCAGTGCGGCGTCCAGCCCGTTACGATGATCGGCTTTTTCCGGTCATATGATTTCTTCAATGTCGCGGTCATGGCAGCACTTGACGCCGTGACGACATTCCAGTCTTTCAATCCGTAATCCTTCACGGCCTCATCCGTCAGGGCCATGATCCCCGATCCCGGATCAATACCGATAATGGTTTTGTTCACCTGGTCCGCAGCCGTTGCCTTACCATCAGTCTGCGAACCGCAGGCAGCCAAAGAAAGAGCCAGCGCAGCGGTAACGCCGACACCGATGATTTTCTTAAGCATCAGGCATTCCCCCTGCTCTTCTTCTTCACTTTAATGTTTTGCGTGATACGGTCGAGTGTAATCGCTACGATGACGATCGCGATACCCGCTTCCACTCCGACACCGGTTTTCAACTGTGTCACGGCGCTGTATACTTCAGAACCGAGGCCCGGCGCACCGACCATGGCCGCGATAACGACCATTGATAAAGCAAGCATGATGCTTTGGTTAATACCGGCAAGAATTGTTTTTGTGGCAAGCGGAAGCTGGACCTTGAACAGACGCTGAGACGTCGTTGAACCGAATGCTTCCGTCGCTTCGATCAAATCAGCCGGAACTTGTTTAATACCGAGAACCGTCATGCGGATCGTCGGAGGCATCGCGAAAATAACAGATGCCACGACGCCTGGCACAACCCCGATATTAAAGAAGAAAATTGCAGGCAGCAGATATACGAAAGCCGGCATGGTCTGCATTAAATCCAGAATCGGTGTAACAATGCGGCGGACCGTTTCTTTCTGAGACGCCCATATGCCGATCGGAACTCCGATAATAATGGAAATCAAAACAGATGTGACGACAAGCGCCAACGTTTGCAGCATCGGCGACCAATAGCCCAAATAATCAATAACAAGGAATCCGATTAACGTAAAGAGTGCAATTCCTCTCGTACTGATCCACCAAGCGAGAGCTGCAAAAATAACAGTCAATAAAATAGACGGGATGAAACCCAAACCGCTCACAATCGCGTTTACGAAAGCGGCCAAACCGTTTGAGATTCCGTCAAAGAAACCTCCGAACGTCATGGTAAGCCAGTCAACAAACCGGTCAACGATATCTGCTAACGGAATTCTAGGCAATCTGTCCATTTACTTCACCCCCTGAACAGAAGAATCCTGAGCTTGTTCAGCAGAATCTTCAACATTTATATAATCGTTATTTCCTGAAAGCGCGCCGATTAATGCGCCTTTTACGACAATGCCTTTCATGCGGTCCTTATCGTCCGTGACGGCGATCGGAATATTCGCATCAGACACGACATCGAAAATTTCCGTCAAGTATGTGCTTTCGTGCACAGTCGTAAATTCAGTATTTAAAATATCCTGAAGCGATAAGTCGGATTCCACCGCTTTTTTCGCATCCGCCGCGTGAATGACGCCGAGAAGCTGTTTCTGTTTATCAACGGCGTAAATAGAAGAAATACCGAGATTCTTCATGAGCTGCAGCGCTACACGAGGCCCTTTGTCAATCCGCACGGTTTCAGCGCGCTTCATGATGTGGCCCGCTGTCAGAACTTTGGATAAATCAACGTCCTCAACGAATTTCTCAACGTATTCATTGGACGGGCTCATCAGAATTTCTTCAGGCGTCCCGATCTGAACGATGTTACCGTCTTTCATCAGCACGATTCTGTCGCCGATGCGCAATGCTTCATCAAGATCATGCGTGATGAAGATGATCGTCTTGCCGACAGAGTCATGAAGGTCTAAAAGCTCATCCTGCATGTCTTTGCGGATCAGCGGATCAAGCGCACTGAAAGCTTCATCCATCAGAAGAATGTCAGGATCATTCGTCAATGCGCGGGCAAGTCCGACACGCTGCTGCATTCCTCCGCTGAGCTGATCTGGGAATTGGTGTTCAAAGCCTTCAAGACCGACAAGTTTAAGCGAATCAAGCGCTTTTTGCTCACGCTCTTTTTTGTCGACGCCTTGAAGCTCCAGGCCGTATTCCGTATTTTCAAGAATCGTTCTGTGCGGAAACAGTGCAAATTTTTGAAAGACCATGCTGATTTTTTTCCGGCGCACTTCCCGGAGCTGGTCTTTTGACATATTTGTTATCATGTCACCATCAATATAAATATTCCCGGCAGTCGGTTCAATAAGCCGGTTTAACAGCCGAACTAAAGTTGATTTACCGCTCCCCGATAGACCCATGATGACAAATATCTCCCCATCATATACATCAAAGTTTGCTTGATTGACACCAACGGTTGATCCGGTAGCTTTCAGGATCTCTTTTTTGTTTTTTCCGCTGGACAGCATCTGAATGGCTTTTTTTGTCTGTTTTCCGAAAACCTTAGATACATTTTCGACTTTTATCTTAATTGGTTTCTCATCCAAATTCATATTTTCCCTCCATAATAAGCAATCTTTAATACCGTAACACGTTTGTAATAAGTCAAACAAACATCATAATCCCTTTTTATTTTGTATCATTACTTTAAAAACATCCCTGTGTCTTATTTTCCTCTGGTATGCTTCTAAATACTCTCTAATCCTCCTTATTGAGGATAAATTATAAAGGAAACCGGGCTTTTATCAGGCTTGAGAACGTTTCCATCGAATGTGCTGCAAACTGATTTCCTATCCTTTTTTTACAAAAACAAGAATTTTTTCGCGACATTGTCCTGAAAAAAGAAGTTTTCCCCTCCTAAAAATAAGGAATATTAAGGAAAAATATAGGTCTGTCAACAGACCGCTCACTAAAAAAAACACCCCAAAAGGGTGCTCATTGCGCAAGCTCTGTCTGTTTCGTTTCTTTTCCGAGAATAATAATGGTGATGACGGCAATCAGGATGGCCGCACAAAAGACGGCGAAAATCACTGTAAACGAAACGTTCCGGGCTGCAAGCGATCCGACGAGAAGCGGACCGAAAATGCCGCCGATTCTGCCGACCGCCGCCGTTGTTCCGGAACCGGTCGCACGGATCGCCGCAGGGTACTGCTCCGGTGTATAGGCGTAAAGCACGCCCCATGCACCGAGATTGAAGAAGGACAGCAGCATGCCCGCTGTGAGCAGCATGGCCAATGAATCCGCGGCACCGAAGAAATAAGCGCTGCCCGCCGTTCCGAGCAAATAGATGACTAAGATGGTCTTCCGCCCCGCTTTTTCGATCAGCCACGCCGCAGAGAAATATCCGGGAAGCTGGGCAAGTGTCATCAGAAGGACGTATTCAAAGCTCTCAATCATGCTGTAGCCTTTCATCAGCATCACGCTCGGCAGCCATAAAAACATGCCGTAATAAGAAAAGACGACGCAGAACCAAACAACAGACAGCAGCACCGTCGGCCGGATATACGGTTTCGTCCAGACACTTCCCGCCTGCCCGCGTATGCTTTTTTTCTGCGGCAATGCCTGATGCGCCGGTGATTCCGGAAGGCTTCTCCGCAAGTACAGCGCATAAAACGCGGCCAGCGCCGTTAAGAGCAGCGCGGCCTGCCAGCCGAATGACGGTATGACAAAGTAGGAAATCACCGCCGCAAGAAGCCAGCCCGCGGCCCAAAAGCTCTCAAGCAGCACGATGATCCGTCCCCGCTTTTCGGGAGGGGACGCTTCTGACACGAGCGTTGAGGCGACAGGCAGTTCCCCGCCAAGCCCCATTCCGATCAGAAAACGCAATATGAGAAAAACCGTCAATCCCGTTGCGAAAGCGGATATGCCGCTTCCGACAGAAAAGAATAACAGCGTGATCATAAACACTTTTTTCCGGCCGATTCTGTCGGCCAGCATTCCGAATACAAAGGCGCCCGCTGCCATACCGATGGAATTGACGCTTCCGATCCATTTCATTTGATCGGGTGTTAAATTCCAATCAGTGTGAAGCGCGGCGATAATAAACGATAAAATTCCGACATCCATCGCATCAAACAGCCAGCCCATTCCGGCAATCGCCAGAAGTTTTCGCGGGGTGACGGCAGGTTGTGTGTTCATAAGCAGCACCTCAAATCGAAAATGATTACCGTATAAGTTTACACCTGTCTTTACACATTGTCATTATCTTTTTTCGCAAAAAAATCCCGCTTGCCGTAAGCAAGCGGGGTGTGTGTTAATTCTTTAAGACTGCGTTTTTAATATTATCCTGAAGCTGTTGAATCCGTTTCGCGCCGTCTTCTCTGATACGTCTGTTCTCTTCTTCGATCTGTTTCGTTTCCTGCATACCGCTGACAATCGTATTCCAAGACGTTTCAATCGTCTCAATGTCAATGCTCGGACGGCCTGCCATACGGGCAATTTCCACGCTTTGGTTTGAAATATTTTCAGCGTTTCGCTTCAGCATTTCATTCGTGCGGCGGTCCAGCTCGCTCATTGAATCAGCCACAAGCTTTTGCCGTTTGACTGTGACAGCCTGAATGATGCCGTTTTTGAAAATCGGAATTGTAATGACGAAAGCGGAATTGATTTTCCCGATGAGCTTCGTATTTCCGCGCTGAAGGAGGCGGATCTGCGGCGCCGTTTGCAGCGCTACCATCCGCGCCATATCTAAATCATAGACACGTTCCTCAAGCGCCTGAAGCCCGTCACGCAGCGTATCAAGCTGCATTTGCGCAAGCTGGTTTCCGCCGGCCGCTTTTTCTTCATAAGAAGGAATGAGCGCCTGCATTTCCTCAAGCTTCATCTGCCCGGCAACGACATACTTTTCAAGCTCCATGTAGTAGTTAATGTTGTTTTCATACATCTCTTCTAGCGTATGGTTCGTCTTTGCCATTTCATCTTTGTATTTTGAAATTTCGACGTGGATTTTTTCAATTTCTCCGCCCAGGGTGCGGTACTTTTGAAAAATCTTTTCAATCATGCTGTTGCCGCGTTTGAACATTTTAGCGAGAAATCCTTTTGGTTCATCGAAATCATTTTTGTCAAAACGGTCCATGATTTTTCCGAGCTGCGTCAGCATTGTGCCTGAATCCGTGACACTTGTTGTTTTCATCATATTTAAGATGCGGTCGGAGAACTTCGAGATTTCAACTGCCGGTTCTTTTCCGTACTCAAGCAGCTCCATTTGGTTTTTCACGTCAATCTGCTGTGAAATGCGCTGCACCTCAGGGTCTTGGCGCAGCTGCACCCTGATGTCATCTGCTTTTTGTTCAGAAATCTCTTCATTTTTATCAAGAACAAGCGGATTTTGATTTTCTGTCATGTTTATTTACTCTCCCTGCTTTTGCGTAATGGTTCTAAACAGCTTTCTTACGAGTGACGGCTCCTTATATTCCTGCCGAAATACCATGTCCTCCAGCCAATGGACATCAAATTGGCTTTCTTCTATATAATGCTCAATATCTTGATGCCCCGGCGGATTATACAAGATGATATCGACGCCGAATTTATTTAAAAACAATAGAGCGGCGGCGTCAGAACGTGTAAGTTCGCCATTTTGTTCCGTATGATATAAAACGAGTTTCGGAACGGTTTGGGCGTAATCAAACGTCTGAATCAATTGCAGCAGCGAAGCGGGCAGGTTCGTCGCCTGGCGGAACAAATAGATTGCGGCATCCCTTGCCTGCTCCCCGGGCAAAGCCTTCAGCCCTGGGTTTCTGCACATGTCAGAAATCACATTGGCGATGGCGTTCTGCACGCCTGACGGGAGATGCTTGTACTGCCAGATGTTGCTTCTTTTCAGCCTGTCCGCGTCAATCGCTCCTTCTTCGTTCAAAACCTGACTGTAGTGATACTGGTAGTTGGCTTTCAGCTCTTCCGTAAACGGAAAACTGCGGATCATGTGTGTCTCCTGATAGTCTGCGGCGGTATGGAGTCTATTCCAATATTCTTTCGTATCTTTGGAAACCCCCATCACTTTCGCAAAAAGGTTCGGAACGGCCACCCGCTCCCTGTCCGCTTTAAATTGCGGCCGGATAAACGCCCGCTCCTTCGCAATGAGAAATAACTCATCATACGTCGTTTTTAATGTCACGGACTGCGGGGTATGATCCCTGAACTGCCAAGGCTTATACATCATAGATTCCTCATGGTTCAGCACATGCTCAATTTCTTTCGTTGACCGGTAGGCTGTCGTGGACGTTCTGTCCGGCTTTTCTTTCGGGAATGGCTCAAGGCCGCCTGTTGCGGGGAGCTTTATCACAAAGCTGAGTTCCTCATCCGGATCAATCAAGCTGAACGGATCTTCCGCAGCCGGATGAAACAATAGGACGTCACAGCCGATCAGCATGAGATAATAAAGAAAATAGAGCTGGCTTTTGGTAGCGTCTCCATACCACACCACCTTCGGCATCTCACGCTCTATATCGGCTTGTTCAAGCCATGGATTCAGGTGGTTCAGCGAAAACTTTGACACATCCAAGAGCACACGCCGGAAATCGGGATGATTCAGCCCGTTTTCATGCCGGTCCGCAAAGGTTTCCAAAAGCGTCATAAACGCGGTTCTCAGCCGGCGGTGCATAAGCGGATCAGCGTGTTTGGCAAGCAGCCTGCCCCCATCGAGAAACGCGACAAACCTGGAAACCGAAAGCCCTTTCTCTTTTTGATTGACCGAATGAATGTGCTGGAGCGCCTGAAACGTTTCAGGCGCGATGGTCTTATCCAGCGTCTCGCTTAACACATGGATGTTTTCATGAGAAGACAGCTCGAAAAGCTTATTGTAATACTCCGTTTCATCATAAGGAGTGCCCAAAATCCGGACGGCAAGACGGGTAAACGCCAGCCCGTTTTCCCGATCGTAACCGGGACGTTCCGGCAGCGGCCGCAGCAGAAACGTTTCCCAGTCATCGTTTTCCGGCTCGGCCTTTTGGATCACCAATTCTTCCTGCCTCATCATTTTCCTCCTTTCTCTTCATGATGATCGGTACAAAAAAGGAAGGAAATGAACTCTCCCTCCTTTTTTGTTTTATTCTTCTTTAGATGCAGCCGTTTGCTCCTGAACCTGCTTTTGTTTGTTGAAATAGTGGATAATAAACGTTACCACAAACGCAGCGATGATGATTCCGAAGAACACCACGTGCGGCATTTCATAATCAAAGGCGCTCGCCGCCATTTTCACGGCGATAATCCCGATCAGCACAAAAGCCGTATTTTCAAGCTCAGGGATTTTATCAATTAAAACAAGGAATACTTTTGCGACTGTACGCATCATGAGAATGCCAAGCATACCGCCGATCAAGAGCACCCACACTTTTTCCGATACCGCAAACGCGGCCAAAATGCTGTCAACAGAGAAGGCCAGATCCATTAACTCAACTGAAACGACAGTGGCCCAGAAAATTCCGAACGTACGGACCATCCATGAATTTTTCTTCATGCCTTCCGTATCGTCATCACCTTCTCCGATCCAGAAATGCTTAATGACGAGCCAAGCCAGGTACAGCGCGCCAAGCACTTTAATCCACCAGAACTTAATGAGCAGCATTCCGATCCCGATAAAGATAAAACGGAAAATATATGCCCCGAACAATCCGTATGTTAATGCTTTCTTCCGCTGTTTTTCAGGCAGATGCCTTACCATAACCGCAAGCACTAACGCATTGTCGGCCGACAGCAGCCCTTCCAGCAGAACCAAGGAACCGATCAGCCCCCATGATACAGGGTCAGTCAGCACCTCACCCCACATTTTCCAATCAAAAAAGGAAGCGTAGGTCGACATAATATGATGTAGAAAATCCAAGTTTTTTCCTCCTATTTAGTAAAACGGTAATTTCCTGCTTACACCTGCAAGCCGTAATTCCGGCAAAGTGATGCCAGACCGCCGGAAAACCCGCTGCCGATGGCGTTAAACTTCCACTCAGCCCCATGGCGGTAAAGCTCACAAACGACAACCGCCGTTTCAATCGAGAAGTCTTCCCCTAAATCGAAACGAAGCAGTTCATTCTGGCTGTTTTCATCGACGACGCGCACGAACGCGTTCGAAACTTGTCCGAAATTTTGGCCGCGCGCTTCCGCATCATGAATCGTGACGGTGATGCCGATCTTTTCAATATTTGCGGGTATTTTTGAGAAGTCGACGATAATTTGTTCATCGTCTCCCTCGCCCTCGCCCGTCCGGTTGTCTCCCGTATGGATGACGCCCCCGCTCGGGTGTTCCAGGTTATTGTAGAAAACAAAATCAAGATCATTTACACAGTTGTCATGGGCATCGACAAGAAAAGCCGACGCGTCAAGGTCAAAGTCATGCCCTCCGGAGTACTTGTTCGTATCCCACCCTAAGCCGATCACCGCTTTTGTAAGGCCGGGGTTCGTTTTTGTCAGATCAACACGCTGTCCTTTCGCCAATTGAATAGCCATGTGCCGTCTCTCCCTTCTGTGTTTGATATGGTTCAGCCGATTTGCAGGCCGTAATCTGTCGCAATACGAGCCAGTCCGCCTTGGTAGCCTGAGCCGATCGCGGAAAATTTCCATTCGCCATTATGTCTGTAAAGCTCCCCTGCGATAATGGCTGTTTCAATTGAGAAATCTTCAGCCAGATCATAGCGGATCAGCTCCTCATTTGTCTCTTCATTGACAATGCGCACGAACGCGTTGGAAACTTGTCCGAAGTTTTGGCCGCGCGCTTCCGCTTCATGAATCGTGATGACGAATGAAATTTTGTCAATAGCCGCGGGCACCGCGCTCAGGTTGACTCTTACGCTTTCGTCATCGCCCTCGCCCTGGCCTGTCAGGTTGTCGCCTGAATGTGCGACAGAGCCGTTTCCGCCTTCAAGCTGATTATAGAAAATGAAATCATCGGGCGACGCGCATCTTCCCGCTTCATTTAATAGAAAGACGCTGGAATCTAAATCAAAATCATGTCCACCGTCGTATTTGTTTGTATCCCAGCCAAGGCCGACAACGACTTTAGAAAGACCCGGATTTGTTTTAGTCAAATCTACTTTTTGTCCTTTTGCCAATGAAATTGCCATGTGTGCACTCTCCTTTTTATCGTTTAGGCGTATCGGTTAACGATATCGCCGATTTTTGTATCGTTTGTGCCTTCTCCTACTGCAGCGAATTTCCACTCGCCGTCCTGGCGGTAGATTTCAGCCGCGATCAGGCTCGTTCTGCCTGAATAGTTATCTCTTAAATTGTAAGTCACCAGTTCTTCGCGATTAGCCTGATCAACGACGCGGATGAACGCGTTTTGAATCATGCCGAAGTCCTGTTTTCGTCTGACGCAGTCGTAAATATTGACGACAAACACAAGTTTATTAATCTGAGCGGGCACTTTCGCCAAATCGATGAGAATTTGTTCATCATCGCCGTCGCCTTCACCCGTCAGGTTGTCACCCGTATGTACGACACCGCCGCACCGGCTTTTCAGATTGCCGAAATAGATGACGTTTTTGCTGTCTGTCATTTTATCATTTTCAAGCATCAGTACGGAAGCGTCACAGTCGATATTGGCACCGCCTCCGCCGAACAGCTTTCCGAAAAAGCCCCCGGATGATACAGGGTCCCAGCCGAGTCCGACCAGCAGTTTTGACAGACCGGCTTTTCCTTTTGTTAAATCAATCCGCTGTCCTTTTTGTAAAGAGATCGCCATATGATTCACTCCTATTCTGTAAGGGTGCCGCTAAGCACGCCGCAAGTGCGCATTTTTACTAAATTCCGGGACAAGAATCCCGGTGTTTATTAAGATATACGTCTTTTATTATATCAAAGTTTCATAAAACATAAGAATTTTTGGCGAAAAACGGCGAAAAATTACTTCCTATATTCTCCTTCGTTCCGGAGAGAATAGAGAAAACAAAGAAATTGACGAAGACTGAACATTTTTCCTATCCTTGTATCAATACATGTCAGGAAAGGGGCAGACGAGTGATTGATTTAAGCATACTTGATCAGGCGCCCGTATCCAAAGGAAACGGGCCGCACGAGACGCTCCGCCGTTCAGCGGAGCTCGCCCGCCTCAGTGAAGGATGGGGCTATAAGCGGTACTGGTTTGCCGAGCATCACGGCACAAGAGGGCTCGCAAGCGTTTCGCCGGAAATTATGATCGCTCATACCGCCGCAGCCACAACGTCCATCCGTGTCGGATCAGGCGGCGTGCTGCTGCCGCAGTACAGCCCCTATAAAGTCGCGGAAACTTTCCGTCAGCTTGAGGCGTTGCATCCGAACCGGATTGACCTCGGGGTCGGACGCTCACCGGGCGGCACGACGAAAATCCGGCTCGCCCTCACAGACGGGGTAAAGAAAAGCATGACCGAGTTCAACAGGCAGCTTCAGGATTTATCATCCTTTCTGACAGATTCGGTTCCCTCGGACCATGCTTATGCCGGAATAAAAACAGCGCCCTTGATTGAAACAGCCCCGCAGCTTTGGGTGCTCGGCCTCGGGGAAAACAGCGCCAGACGCGCCGCTCTTCAAGGTGCGGGCTATGTCTTCGGCCATTTCATTAATCCGGAACGCGGGGAAAAAGCTTTTCAGATCTATCGGGACCATTTCCGGGCCTCCGCCCATTTTTCCGCTCCCGCCTCGCTCTGTGCCATTTTCGTCATATGCGCGGCTACGGATGAGAAAGCGGAAGAACTCGCCTTAAGCCAGGATTTATGGCTTCTTCGTGTCGGAAAAGGCGCCGACAGCCGCGTGCCGAGTGTGGAGGAAGCGAAGGCTTATCCGTATTCGCCGGAGGACCGTAAACAGATAGAAGAAAACAGGAAGCGGATGGTGATCGGCTCTCCTGCCGCAGTGAAACGCCGTCTGCTTGAACTTTCCGAGCGGTATCAGACAAAAGAGATGATGGTGCTGTGCAACGTCTTTGATTTCGAAGCAAAAAAAGAGTCATATAAGCGTCTTGCTGATATATTTCTGTAAAAAAAAGCCGTCAAACGGAGCAGCAGATGAGACTGCTGCACCGCTTAACGGCGGTTTTTTCGTTCTTTTCCTTTTTTAAACGCATTCCAAATCCCCTGCAGCGTAAACCCGAGCAGAAGCAGAATGATTAACAGTAAAGTGATTGACGGCCCCGGAGGCGTTCCGAGCTGGTACGAAGACGTCAGCCCCATGAACACACTGAAAAGGGAAATAATAATGGCTGCCGCAAACACCCATTTAAACCCTTTGGCGATACGGATTGCAAAAGCCGCGGGCAGTACGAGGAGCGCGGAAACGAGCAGCACGCCGATAATCGGAATAATGACCGAAATCGACAGCCCCGTCACGATGCTGAATGACATTGACAGGAGGTTTGTGTTAATGCCTGATGTCTTCGCCGTCGCCTCGTCAAAGGTAAGCAGATAGAGCGGTCTGTTTAATATAATGAAATAAAGCAGAATCAGCAGGGTAATGCCTCCGATAATATAGACTTGCTGCTGGCTGACCGTGACAAGCGATCCAAATAAATATTGATCGATGCTCATCGACGCGCCGCCTTTTGACAGGCTGATCAGAAACATCGCAAACGACAGCCCGGCCGCCATTAAGATTGCGATAGATACCTCTGAATATGTACGGTATGCCCGCCGCATGTATTCAATGCCGATCGCTCCGATCGTGACGACAACGATGCTCGCCGCCGTAATATTGGTACTGAGAAAAAAACCGATGGCGACGCCCGACAATGAAATATGAGACAGCGTATCCGCCATCAGCGCCTGTCTTCTCAGCACGAGATATACGCCTAATATCGGCGCCATAATTCCGATCATGCTTCCCGCTAGAAAAGCTCGTCGCATGAATTCCAAGTCAAACATTTCCATCCGCCTTTTTCCCCCCTCTCAAGCCGTATAACTTTATCCAGATACTGCTGTACTTCGTTTTGTTCGTGTGTCACCATGACGACGGTGCGGTTGTGATTTTTCACCTGATGGTGCATAAATTCGTAGAAACCCTGTCTGCTTTCATAATCAACCGCGGTTGTCGGCTCATCAAGCATCAGCAGATCCGGATTGCTCGCAAGCATTCTCGCAATGCAGATTTTCTGCTTCTGTCCGCCGGATAAATCGCCGATTTTCCGGTGGCGGAAATCCCACATTTCCACCATCTTCAGCGCGTTTTCCACCTCGTGGTGATCCGTTTCGTTCAATCGTTTAAACCATTTTCCTTTCGTATAACGGCCTGATTGCACAAGCTCCAGAACCGTGCTTGGGAATCCTGCGTTAAATGAAGAAATCTGTTGCGGAACATAGCCGATTGTCAGGCGTTTTCCGGCTGCGTTTTTTTTACTGATCTCGGCCGTTCCTTCCCAAGGTCTGAGCATGCCGAGCATGACTTTCATCAGCGTCGATTTTGACGCGCCGTTCGGTCCTGTAATGCCGACGAATTCGCCGCTTTTGATTTCCAGCGACACGCCGTCAAGCACGGGTGTATGCGAATAACCAAAAACGATATCCTGTAATGTAACGAGATTCATGCTGACCTTCCTTTCCCGCATAGAAATAGTGTGCACCCCGCGGCGCACACTATGTTATTTAACCAATAGCGAATCTTTCAGTGCATCAAGGTTTTTCTCCATAATGTCGATATAACCGATGCCTTTATCCCGTTCTTTTTGGCTTAAACCTTCCAGTGTATTGAGCACTTCCGTTTTCGCGCCGATTTCACCGGCAAGCGTATCTGCAACTTTAGGCGATGCAACTTCTTCAAAGTAGATGATCTTCACATCATGCTTTTTGGCAAACATTTTGAGATCCGCCAGTTTGGCCGCACTCGGCTCTTCTTCAGGAGAAAGGCCTGCAATCGCGACTTGTTTTAAGCCGTATTCTTTGGCGAGATAGCTGAATGCCGCGTGCTGTGTGATCAATTCTTTTTTCGCCGCTTTATTTAATGTTGTACGGTATAGTTTATCAAGATCCTGCAGTTTTGCAATATATTCTTTACTATTTTTCTCATAGTATTCTTTATTCTTCGGGTCCTGTTTTACGATCTGCGCCGTAATGGTTTTGACCTCTTTTTGCGCAAGAACCGGGCTGAGCCACACGTGAGGGTCCATGCTGTGGCTGTGGTCATGACCGCCGTGTCCATGTTCCTCTTCCTCTTCCTCTTCATCCGAACCTTCGAGTAAGTCAATTCCTTTCGACGCCTTTACAAACTTCGCATGATCAGAGCCCATGCTTTTTTCCGCTGAAGGAACCCATGTCTCCATATATTCGCTGTTGTATACGAAAAGATCGGCGTTTTGAATGCCGGCGATATCCTTCGGCGTCGGCTCCCAATCATGGGGTTCGACCGAAGACGGGATGAGAATGTCTACATCGCCTTTGTCTTTGACAATTTGTTTCGTGAATTCGTACATAGGATAAAAGGTCGTCACGACGTGCAGTTTGCCGCTTTTTGAAGAACCTGACGAACCTTTTGAAGATGAATTGCCGCAGCCCGCCGCAATTAAAAAGCATGCCGCAATGACAATGATTCCGCTCCATTTTTTAAACAAGCCGTTTCCCCCTGTTCTGTAAATCAGAATGATGACGATTTCCAAAGCGTACTTTCTCGTTCATTTGTTACCTATACCATAATAAAACGAAGTAATTACGTTTTGCAAGATATTTTTTTCTAAATTAATATCCAATTTACCTAAAAAGCCCCCGCCATGTATGGACGGGGGCGTCCTATCACATATCAGGCAAGCAGATAAACTCTTGTTTCATAAGGACGGAATGCGATGCGGGATTCCGTGCCGCTGTCATTATCATAGTTGCTGAGAAGCAGCTCGGCCCTTTCAGGTTCGGAACCGTCCGGCCAATAAAAAGCGGCTTCTTCTTTCGATACGTTGCTGATGGACATGAGTTTTTGTCCGTTTGCCTGTCTTTCATACACAAACAGCTGCGGGTCATCAGGAAGCAGCAGCGTGTAGCTGCCTTTTATGATATCAGCATACTGTTTTCGCAGGCGGATCAGTTTTTTGTAAAAGTTCAATATAGAATCGGGATCATCCTGAGCCTCGGCCGCATTGACGGTTTTGTAATTGGGATTGACCGTGAGCCACGGTTCGCCCTCCGTAAATCCGGCATTCTTGCTGCCGTCCCACTGCATCGGTGTACGGGCATGGTCCCGGCTTTTCGCCATAATGGACGCCATGACTTCTTCCCTGTTCCGGCCCATTTCAAATACCCTTTTATGATACATATTGATGGTCTGAATATCTTGATAATCCTCTATTCTGTCAAACGGAGCGTTTGTCATGCCGATTTCTTCCCCCTGGTAAATGTACGGCGTGCCTTTCATGAAATAAAGCAGGGCGGCAAGCATTTTGGCGGATGCTTTGCGGTATGTGCCTTCGTCTCCGAAACGGGATACGATCCGGGGCTGGTCATGATTGCACCAATACAGCGTATTCCAGCCTCGATGTTCCAGTTTTTCCTGCCAGTCTGTGAGCACTTTCTTCAAATCGGACAGCTCAAGCGGTTTTACATCCCAATGCTCTTGGCCCGGCTTTTGATCAAGCTCCATATGCTGAAAATGAAAAATCATATTCAGCTCATGCTCATCGGTTCCCGTATAAACGAGTCCTTCCTCAGGCGTCACTGATCCGGCCTCGCCGACCGACATCACGTCATATTTGGAAAATACCTCTTTCGTCATTTCTTTTAAGTAATCATGTATCCGTGCCCCGTTTGGCCGGAAAGGCTTCGGATCGGCCCGGCGGGCGATGTAATCTTCATATGGCGGCAGGTATTCTTTTTTTGACAGAAGATGGAGCTGGTCTATTCGCAATCCATCCACGCCTTTATCGAGCCAAAATCTCATCATCTCGTATACTGATTGCCGAACCTCGGGATTTTCCCAATTCAGATCGGCTTGTTTGACGGCGTTCATATGCAGGTAATATTCGCCCGTATGTTCTTCGTACTGCCAGACGGATTGTCCGTAATCCGACACCCAATCGGTCGGCGGGCCGTCCGCGGTGCCCGGCCGCCAAATATAATAATCGCGGTATTTGCTGTCCGGATTCATTTCCGCCTCTTTGAACCAAGGATGCTCCGTGGAGGTATGATTTAAGACGAAGTCCATCACAAGCTTTAATCCGCGGCTGCGGCATTCTGCAAGCAGATCGTGAAAGTCCTCCATCGTTCCGTATGATTCCATAATCGCTTGATGATCCGTCACATCGTAGCCGTTATCGACGTTTGGCGACGGGTAAATCGGGCAGATCCATATTACATCAGCGCCAAGTTCTTTTATATAATCGAGACGCGCGATAATCCCCCGCAGGTCGCCTATGCCGTCGCCGTTCGTATCTTGGAAGCTTCGCGGATAGATTTGATAGACAACGGCGTCTTTCCACCAGTCACTCGCCATCTTGCGGCCCTCCTGTTTTTTAGAGAACCATTTCCTTTATGACCCTTCTCTAAACAAAAAAGAGAAGGTTTCCCCTCCTCTTTTAACTTTCCAGCTGAGACGGATAAAGCGTCATGCCTCCGTCTACGAAAAGTGTCGTTCCGGTTACGTAACTCGCTTCTTCCGACACCATCCATGCGGCGGCCGCGGCGACTTCTTCCGGTTTTCCGAAGGCGTTCATCGGAATTTTTTTCAGCTGGGCCTGTTTATGTGTTTCATCTTCCAGATCCTTATTGGACTCCGTGGCGATCGTGCCGGGAGCGATGGCATTCACCCGGATGCCTTTGTCTGCGTAATTGAGCGCCATCGTTTCCGTCATCATTTTGATACCGCCTTTGGATGCCGAGTACTGCACGTTTTCAGGACGCGGTATTTGCTGATGAACACTCGATATGTTTAAGACCGTTCCTTTTTTGCCGTGCTCGAGCATATGTTTCAGTGCCGCTTTCGCCCCCAAAAAGGTGCCGGTCACGTTGACGTCGATGACCCTTTGCCAATCCTCCAGGCTCATTTCATGGGGCATCGCTTCGGCTCCGTTAAAGCCGGAATTATTGACCATCACGTCCACGCCCCCGAAATGCTCCTGAGCGGCATTAAACAGCGCCTGAATCCCTTCTTCTGAGGAGACATCGGCTTTTACGGTGACGGCTCTGCCTCCCGCTTTCTCAATGATGTCCGCCGCTTCTTCCGCTCCGGCGGAATCACCGAGGTAGTTCACTACCACATTCATCCGCTCCTTGCCGAAGCGTTCGGCAATGGCTTTTCCGATTCCTTTCGAAGAACCTGTTACGATCGCTGTTTTTCCCTGTAAATCCTGATACATTGTCTCATTTCCTCCCTGATGTTAATACAGAGCATGTACCCGGTTTTAATCGGCTGAAAACAAAAGGAATCATAAAAAGAACGATGAAGCCGAAGCTCCCTCGTTCTTTTTTTCATTATGCGTAGTTGTTCATTTGCAGCCTTTTTTGCACGCCGACAAGCCTGCTGAAAAAATAAGATGCCGCTTTGTAGTTCTCCCGTTTATGAAAGAAATGAGCCGCGTCCTGAAGCAGTTCCTCTGTGTCAGCCAACAGCTCCTTTGATTCCAGGATGTCAAAATACTCTTTGAGCGAATCCTGTCCGCCTTCCCCCTGATAAAGCTCTTTAATCAGACGGAATTTCGTCATATAGATCTCATCTTCCCACTCCGCCGCGCTTCTCATGCCCCGCGCGCAGCTGGCGGCGGCTTCACTGTATTTTTCCGTTTTAAAGTAGATATGTGTGAGTGAAAAAACAGCCTGGATGACCTGCCGGAAGCTGTGTGCTTCAAATCCGGCAGCCGCCCGTTCAAAATCCTCCGCCGCCTTGCAAAAGTCACCCAGACTGTACATACAGTGCCCGATATTATAATAGGCCGCAGCAATCATATATTGATCATCAAGCCGCTCCGCGTGCTCCAAGGCGCACTCGAGGTATTCCAGCGCTTTTTTATGCTGCTGGGCGTCCATCAGATTTCCGGCAATGATAAATTTGCACTGCACCCTTCGCATTCCGTATAATTCATATTTCTTGTAAATATCAAGCGCCTGTCCCGCGTAATTCATCGAAAAGAAAGTCTGCTTGATATGATAGTACACCTCAGAAATTTTATACAGAAACTCGGCTTTCTCTATGTCATCTTCCACATATTCAAGCTTTTCCTCAGCCCGCTTATAATGAGAAATCGCTGAGATGAAGTTTTTCTGCTTAAATTCATACATTCCCCTGAAATAGTAAAAATAATATTCCAGTAAGCCGGTCAGCTTTTGCTGGTTCATCTCAATCTCAGTGAGCATTTCAGAGAACGGAGGCTGGCAGTCGCCGTCTTTCATGGGTTTTAATTTATCCAGCATGATGCGGTGCCTAAATTCCATCAATGAAAAATACAACAATAAATCCTGATTTTCTTCCATATCTTCGAGTTCATATTGAATCTCCCGCTTCAGCGCTTCAGCTTTATCGGCTTCAAACGCGCGGATCAGCTTATACCATTCATTCATCTTAACGGCCACTTCTTCAGATGGAATCTTGGATTTCATAGATTTGCTTCCTTCCTCCGGCTACTAATTATGTTATATTTTATCATAGCAAATTTATGGCAGTGAGCAAACAAAGATTTTAATCAATTAAAGAAAGAGAGAATTCACCATGAAACTACCAGTCAGAATTGCGCTGCTTTTGATCCTCTTCTTTTCCGCAGACCTATGTTTTTCCTATGTGCAGAAAGAACTGAGGCCGCAGACGGCATTACAAGATAGAGCCATTCCAAGCGCTCTTCATCCGCTCGTGAAACAGAATGCGGAGCTATTGCAGACGGCCGCTCTGAAAAAAGGCATCACCGTCGTTATTACAGAGGGTTTCAGATCAATTGAGGAACAAAACGAATTGTACCGTCAAGGACGTTCAAAAAAAGGAAATATCGTCACCTACGCAAAAGGCGGGGAATCTTACCACAATTACGGCCTTGCGATCGACTTCGCCCTGCAAAAAAAGGATGGAAGCCTGATTTGGGATATGACGTACGACGGAAACCGAAACGGCACGCCCGATTGGCTTGAGGTCGTATCGATTGCCAAAACGCTCGGTTTTGATTGGGGAGGCGATTGGAGAGGCTTTAAAGATTATCCTCATTTACAAATGATCCCTGGCTAATAAAACCTTTTCTTTTTTCGCTTTTGCGCATCAATGTACGGAGGATAGACAGGCCTGTACACAAGCTTATATCCTTCATTGCCGGACGGCGTAAAATCGCGCTGCCACTCCAGCCGCAAATGGAAATCGGATAAAAAAGCGGCCTTTGCTTCTTCGGGAGTAACGGCCGGCACCGGATTGATCTTCTCCAGCTGCTCCGGGTCAATGTCAGGCGCCATGTAAGCTTCCACAAGCCCCGTTACGGGACTGACAAGTATTCTCGCAGCGCCGAACCGCAGCGGAATATCCTGATGCCATACGGAAAAATGGAAGCGGAACCTGCCCCTTCCGTCCGTTTTCAGCGGGTTCATTTTAAAAAACTCGTCCGCTCTCGGATAAAGCTTGTATAAAAATTGAAGCGCGACGGTCTCACACTCTTCCGCAGAATAAAAGGCCGGGCCCTGATGCTCAATAAAAGATTTAAAGGCTGTCATTTTCCCTGTCTTTTTGTCCGTTTTCATCTTCATTGTATTTTTGTTGCTGCTTTCAAAATAGCTTTCGATACTCAAATCTTTCCGTTCCGGAACCGACCCTTTCCGCCATGTCGTTCCGATCTCATCCCCGAGATCGCGCCGGCGCGTCTGAACCATATCCGAGGTAAACCCCATCAATTCATCCAGGCTGATTTCCCGTTTATGTTCAAACGCGGGAAGCGGTTTTGCCGGCTCATTCCTGTCTTCGCAAAGCTGCTGATCCGGCACGATATCATCTTCACCGGCCGGATAGCTGTAAGCCGGCAGAATCGGTTCATAGACGAGACGCGGTATTTTCTCAAAATTGACCACATCATAGACGAGACTGAATGTCAGCACACTCATATAATGCGAGACGACTTTTTCCCGATCGACAAATGTTTCCGGGACGGGCGCTTCACCCTTATCCCCGTAATAGATAAACTGCACGACGAAGCCGCTCCTGGTTACATCAACGAAAAAACCTGAATCGGGAAGCGGCCGGCCGAGCACTTTTTTTGTATAGATAAATCGGATGCACCCATTGCGTTCTTCCCTCGCCTGAAAGATGAAATTCATAAAAGTAAGCGGGCGGTGTCTCGCCGCAAACCGAAGAGCCGTCAGCTTTAATTCGGCGTCTGACAGCTGCATGTCTGAACCCGGACAGTCGTTGCGTGAATAGGTAAGCAAAGATCCGTCGTCGCCCAGCTCAATCGTTACCGTTTTATCCGGATGGTTACGATCTTTCCATATATAATAGGCTCTCGTTTTTTGTTTTTCATCATAATCTTCTATTTCAAGCTCATAGTGCGGCGGTATGTTCCCGATCTCCAGCGCTTTTTTTCTCAGATGTTCTTTCAGCAATGGGGTCATCCTTTCAGAAGAGTGTATAAAAAAGAACTGTTTTTAATTATATAAAAACGTCCTTATCCTTTTAAAGGGAAGAAAGTGCCTTTTATGTGTCTATTTTTAGCAAAGAGGGAAAAGAGCCGTATTCAGAGCGGCTGTTTCCCATACAAAAGTCACATTTCCCATGAAAGACCCGGGACGAACGCCCATGACCTTCAGCCTATTAAACTCGTGATCACTTCTCCCGTATGAGCCTCAATAAACCGCGGGAAAACCGGCTTATATACGAGCCTGTACACTTTTCCGCAGCTGCCGTCTTCGTAACAACGATCCCAAGCGAGCTCGGCTTTGATGGCCCGGCGGATCGCGTCCTTCGCCTCTTCCATTGTCAATGAAGGAACGGGATCGATTTCCTCCAGCTCTTTCGGATCAATTTCCGGCGGCATATATACAGTGACAAGACCCGTCTTTTTGCTGACGCAGATTCTCCCCTCTCCGAATCGCAAATCAACGCCGCCTGAACAAGCCTTATATGTAAGTCCCACGTTTTCTCCTTCATCATCCGGCTCATCATATTGAACCCGGAAATACTGATCCGCTTCCGGAAACATGGCGAACAAAAAGCGGATGGCCATGTGATGGCATTCTTCCTCGGAAAACTCCGGTTCGCCTTCACTATGTATAAATGACATCACTCCGGCGAGCCGGCCCGATTCTTTATCATGCATTGTTTTCAATACATGTTCATTCCGTTCTTTAAACAGACTTTCTAAGCTTTTATCTTTCCGGACGGATTTTGTTTTTTCAGGACGCCAGGCAATGCCGATGCGGCCGTCTCCAAGATCGCTTTCCCTCTCTTTATAAAAACCGTCGTGCAGCCCGATCATGTCATTGATGCTCATCTTTTCCGCTTCAGGTGCAGGGCGTGAAATCGGGACATACGGCAGCATGTCGTCTTCCAGCTCTTCATATTCGTCTATTTCTGCATTCTCTTCCTTCAGGTCAGCCGATATCGGCCGCGTCGGAGACACGATTTCATAGACGAGATGGGGCTTGTCATCCCCCTGCACATAGACGGACTGATGCAGTACGGTGAACAACAGCTCCGCTTCAATATGTTTGACAAAGTGAGCCAATGCTTCCCGCTTGTCCGCAATTGTTCCGGGTCTTAAGAGATTATCGGCCTTCCCATGGTAAGAAAAGCCGGTTACTTCCCCTGTCAAAGACAGGTCGGCGTAAAACCCGGTCAGCGGAAGCGGCAGACCGTCAGCCATCTGAACATAGGAATATCTCACATCACCATCATTTGCGGAGCTTTTTTTCTCCAATTCGAACTCAGCCAATGCCCCCGGACGATGGGTTTCTACAAACGCCCGCATCCGTTCTTCTATGTCCGATTCCGAAAGAGCCGGCAGATCAGTCCGGAAAGCCGGACGGGATAAGGATTTCAGTTTTCCGTCCCGGTCCAATTCGACCATGATGCCGGCTTCCGGATCATTCTTATCTTCCCACCAAAACAGAACCTCATCTTCCCGGTATTCTTCCACATTACTCTCGTAGCGGGCAGGTACGTTTCCGATTCGGAGAGCCAGCTGTTTCAATTCTTCTTTATTCATCATAACACTTCCTTTTCTTCCAAAAAGATTGATGATTACCAAGACTCTTTTATACAAAACTAGTATAATTAACCTGTCCATCTTCATGACTATCGAATTAATCATTAACAACAGGGGGTAAACCAGATGTCCATCAAAAAAATGAGCGCCGTGTTTTTCATTCTGCTTCTCACGGCATTTACCGCCGCGTGCAGCAGCAAAACGAGCGGCGGCCAGGAAAGCAGCACGGCGAAAGTGAAAATAAAAGAGACGGCATGGGCCGCTTCAGACGATACTGAACATCCGGCCGCGCTGAAAGTAACGGTCACCGTCAAAAATACGGGCAAAGACCCGCTTACCGTCAAAAGCAGCGACTTCTCACTTTATCAGGATGACGCGAAAACAGCCAAGGCCGATAAGGAAGACTTGATGCAGAGCGGCACGCTTCATGCGGGTAAGACAGTGACGGGCAATCTGTACTTCACGGCTGACGAAGGCAAATCCTATGAATTGGTATATCAGCCGCAGGCAAAAGACGCGAAGCCTTTATCTTATAAACTGAAAGTCAAAGGCACAGCCTCCAACGCAAAACCTGACCCGGCGGACGCATTATCCGCATACATTGATGTGATGCTGTACGGCAAGCACAATAAAGATTTCACCCGCCTGACTGGTGTAAATGAAAAAATGACGGCCGCCGCATATCAGGAATCGGCGAAAGCCAGCTTTATCGCTTCTGCAGGCATTTCACAAGAACAGGCGGACTCAAAAGCCATTTCCGCTATTATTGACGCCATGTCATCAGCGCTTCGGGATAACACAGAGCTCAAGGTGCATACCAAATCCATGTCAGGCAAAAAAGCCGTCCTTGAAGCAAAAGTGACGCCGCTTGATATGTCTCCGCTTGCGGGCCAGCTGCAAGACCGCGTGCAAGACTATGCCGGAAAGCACCCTGATGCTGATGAAAACGAAATTGTCAGCCACCTGCTTTCTGTCTATCCGGAAGAGTTTATGCGCCTGAAACCGGCTTCTTCTTCTGTTACAAGAGAAATTGAGATGAAGAAAAACGCCCGCGGCCAGTGGTATCTGGATACAGACGCCGATCTGGAAGGATTGACAGAAGCGTTTTTGAAAACGTCCTGACAACAAGAAAGGAAATAGCGCAGGCTATTTCCTTTTTTTATTTTCACTTAAAGATGTCACTGATATATTGAACCTCATCCTCGGTTAACTGCACATTAAGCGCGTCCAGATTGTGTTTCAGCTGGTCGGGGCGTTTGGCTCCGGGAATGATCGCATCCACCGCCGGCTGCGACAGAAGCCATGCGAGTGCGATATGCGCTGTCTGCGCCCCTTTTTCCTCCGCAACGGCCCGAAGCTTATCCACTCGCTCCAGATTTTGGTGAAAAGCTTCTCCCTGAAACGGCGGCCTGTTCTTTCGGTTGTCCTCAAAGACTGTGTCTTTTGTAAACTTTCCCGTCAGCAAGCCGGAAGCAAGCGGAAAATAAGGAATAAAGGAAATGCCGTTCTTTTCACAATAAGGCAGCAGATCATGCTCCGCCTCACGCTGAATCAGTGAATATTCCGATTGAAAAACCTCTAAATAGCCGTCGGCGTTAAACTCCTGCAATTGCCGGAAGCTGAGATTGGACGCGCCGATTGCTCTGATTTTCCCTTCGTCCTTCAGTTCTTTTAGCGTGCCCGCCACTTCGGAGAGCGGTGTTTTGCCGTCAGGGAAGTGGACGTAATACAAATCAATCACGTCTGTTTTCAGCCGCTTCAGGCTGTTTTCCGCCTCACTCCGGAGAAATTCACGGCTGTTGTCCAGCTCGATTTGTCCGTTGACTTCTTTATGCGCGCCTTTTGACGCAATCACGAGGCTGTCCCGCACGCCGCGCTCTGCGACAACTTCACCGATTAACTCTTCGGAACGCCCCAAACCGTATATAAACGCCGTATCAATAAAATTGACGCCGCCGTCCAATGCTGTGCGGATGAGTTCTTTTCCCGTTTCATCATTAAGATTCGGAAACAGATTATGTCCTCCGACCGCATTTGCGCCAAAACCGATACGCTTTACCCGTAAATCCGTCCTGCCCAGCGTACGTGTCTCATCCATGGCTCAGGCTCCCTTCCTTTTATCGCTCTGTTTAGTATTAGATAGACGGTAAGAATTATCCTGCATGAGAGCCTATCTGCAAAAAAAACCTTGAAAAGCGTTTGCCCTTCAAGGTTTTTTTGGCTGTGTATTAAGATGTCAGAGCTGCGGCGAAGCGTTCGGCTTCATCCGTGAGAGCACCCTCGATTTCCTTATAGCGGCTGGAAATCGTTGAGGCGCTGACGCCGTACTTCTTCGCCAGCTTGGCTTGAGAAACGGACGCGCCGTTCAGAGAAATGCTGTTTACGTAATATTCGACCGCCGCCGCGAAAGCTTCAGGCTTTCTGATCGTCGGTGTTTTTTTGACACAGAACGTTTTCCACAGATCAATTACGGCCGGAACCAGCTCAGCCGGGTATTCATCCCCGCTCAGGCCTTTTTCAATGGCGTCTGCCGTTTCCTTCTCCATGTCGTTCGCCCACTCGGCCTGTTTTTCTTCAGCAGCCTGCTCAGGCTCTTCCGCCGTTCCTAAAAGAGCGGCCAGCACAGTGTCGAAGTCCTCCTGCATAAAGCGCTCAGGCGATTTTCCTTCCGCAAGAGCAGGGGCAGCCGCCTTTTTCACTTTGCTGATTAGAGCTTCGGTCCGCTTCACAGGGAAGATCGTAAATTGCATGAAGAACTCCGCTTTTTCCGCTTCGTGGATCGGATAGCCGAGAATCAGGCTTCCCGCCGGCGGAAGATCCTGCTGGCTGACGTCCATTTCCACTTTGAATTGTTTTTTCGTCATCACATCTTCAAAGTGAATCATTCCTTCTTTCACATCTTCAAGCACCATAACGGCAGGTGTCATGCTTTTCCATGATTCAACGATTTCCCGTGTTTTCGGGCGGTTGATGCCGCCGGCTTTTTTCTGAAGATATTCTTCAAAAATCGTCTTGCCGCCTGCCAGCGGACGGAAGAAAATTCCCCAGATGCCGAGGTTGAAGACTCCGATGTCTTTTGTCTGTCTGTCCAGCTCCGTAATGAACGCGTGCTGGTTAATAAATGATGATATGCCGTCTCTATGTGCTGTAAAGGCGTACTCCATTAGGCTTTCCTGAATCTGTTTCGCTTCTTTTGCCGCGATGTCTGCCGGAATGGCAGCTTCTTTGCTTCCGCAGCATTTTTTATATTTCTTCCCGCTGCCGCATGGGCAAGGGGCATTTCTTTTCACTTTTCCCACAATAAACCCTCCGAATTCTGATATAACTTTATTATTTTAACAAAAATAACTTCAGAGGGCTTGGTTTACGGCGAAAAAAGAATATGGAAGAAAAAAAAGACCCCGGGATATTCTCATTCTCCGGGGCTTTGAAACTGTTAATTTGTATTTTGTCCGCCGCCGTTCAGACCTTCTTTAATCAGCCCGTTTACTTGGCTGTTCATCAAAAGTCCGATGTGTCCGACACCGTGAATCTGCACGTTTTTCCCGCCGATCAGCCGTGACAGCGGGTTCAGGACGATTAAGTCCGCTGAGCTGTAAATCGATGTATATAAAATCTTTTGGTTCGGATCAGTCCCCGGAAGCGCCCGGTTGGTCACAAGGCCGTTCGCTCCGCCCAGTGTGACGACGTTTGCGATTTTGTCTCCGCCGTCAAGATTTTTAATGTAATAGAGCGTGTTGGCGCCGCCCATGCTGTGCGCGACGATATCGACTTTTTTCGCACCTGTTTCACTGAGCACTTTTTTCACATAATTGGACAGTCTCGGCGCATTGTGTCTGTTGTTTCCGGTTTTGTCTAAGAAATCAATGGCGTACATCTCTTTTCTTGACCAGCCTTGGGATGCCAAGTATGTTTTGATTCCCGCGAAGTTAAAGGACGCCCCGCCGATTCCGTGTACCATGACAACAGGGTTATGCCCTGAGGAGGCTTTCGATACGGTCGGCTGGAAGGCAAATACGGAAATGACGGACAGCATACAAACTGTAAGGATGACTAGGATTTTGCTTTTTATATGTTTCATGAACTTTCCTCCTGCTATGTAATATTTTTGCAGTTTTCATTCTATTAGAGAAGAAAAGGAAAAAATAGTGTATTTTTTACTGTTTTCAACAATTAAAAAAAGAGCGGAAAAATGAGAAAGACGTCCCTTTCCCGAAAGCACGCTTATGCTTTAATACGGCATACCAAAAAAGGAGAGAACACCCGGTTCTCTTCTCCTAGTACTCATTGAAATAGGTTTGAATCCGCTTAGGGTCATGCGTTTTTGTCAGCGCAAGCATTAGAAGAATCCGCGCTTTTTGAGGGTTGAGAGAGTTTGAAGCTGTCAAATGGTCTTTTTCATACTCTCGATTAGGTGTTACCGTTCCGTTTCCCGTCCTTGTGGAGCGGACGACCGCCAGCCCGCTTTTGACCGACTTTACGGCGCCTTTTTGCGCCGCATCAGACATTGAGCCGTTTCCCGGGCCTGCAAAAATAATGCCTTGCGCCCCTGATTTTACGGCGGCTTCAAAGAGATAGCTTCCGTCATTTTGATAGCCGTATATAATATCGACCTGCGGCAGTTTATCAAGTTTATCTATCTTGAAATCTGTATCCTTCGTATGCTTTCGGGTCATGATGTTATTAAAATAGATGTCATCAGCAATTGTTCCGATATAACCCATTTCTTCCGATTTGAATGTGTCGGCCGCGGTTGTATTGGTTTTTGTCACATAGCGCGCCGAAGCGATTCTGTCATTTAATACGACAAGCGTCCCCTTGCCTTTCGCATCAGGCGCAGCCGCTGTTTTTACAGCGTTATATAAGTTGGACGGCCCGTCCGCTCCGATCGCCGTGGACGGCCTCATTGACCCGGCGACAACAACGGGCTTGTCACTTTTGACCGTCAGATTGAGAAAGTAGGCGGTTTCCTCAAGTGTGTCTGTTCCATGTGTAATGACAATGCCGTCTGTATCATCAGACTTGAGCAGCTTGTTTACCCGTTTTGCAAGTTTCAGCAGTGTCTCGTTATTCATATTCTGGCTGCCGATATTCACAACCTGTTCTCCGCTCACATGCGCGACCTCTTTTATCTCCGGAACGGCCTGAATCAGGGCATCAACTCCGATTGCCCCCGCCGTGTACTCCGTAGCGGACGTCTTTGAAGGAGCAGCGCCTGCAATTGTGCCGCCGGTGGCAAGAATTTTAACATTCGGAAGTCCGTCTTTTTTCGCTGAGGCTGCGGCTGCCGTCCGGGGCGGTGTTTCTTTCGCTTGAGGAGATTGGGAGCAGCCGGCCGCGATGAAGAGCAGAGCCGTGATAAATGTAATAAAGGGCATGAATTGTTTTTTCATTCTTTTCTCTCCTTTTCTTTATTTATGAAGATTTTCCTCTCACCGGTCAACGCGCTTGTCAGGCAACCTCCCGAAGAAAATAACCGTTAAAAAACCTTGATACCGTCATGTGAAATCAAGATAATAGACCAGTCACTATATTTTAAATTTGTCAAAAATCAGTAAGGTGGGAACATTATGAGCTATGGAGATTCTCGTGAAAAAATCCTCGCCGCGGCAACCAGGCTGTTTCAGCTTCAGGGGTATTACGGCACGGGGCTGAATCAGATTATTAAAGAAAGCGGTGCGCCGAAAGGTTCTCTTTACTATCATTTTCCGGACGGCAAAGAGCAGCTCGCCATTGAGGCTGTCAATGAAATGAGCCATTATATCCGTATGAAAATAAAAGAAAGCCTTGATGCCCATCCTGATCCTGCGGAAAGCATTCAAGCGTTTTTACAGGACTTATCAAGCCAATTCACATGTCCGGAGAACTTTGAAGGGTTTCCTGTCGGTTTACTGGCTGCCGAGACTGCTTTAAAGAGCGAAAAGCTCCGGCAGGCCTGTCAAAGCGCTTATCAGGAATGGGAGAATCTGTTCGCGGGCAAATTGAGATCAGCCGGTTTTTCTGATGAGAAAGCGGCGGAAATCAGCACTGTTTTAAATGCCATGATAGAAGGCGGCATCATTGTGTCCTTAGCCAAAAAAGACAAAATGCCGATCCTCCATATTTCTAAACAAATCCCGAACCTGCTGAAGACATAAAATACGAGAGACATGTACGTATAGAAAGAGAGGAGAATGATTTTGGAAAACGCTCAGCCTTCCAAACAATATAAAGTCATGCCGATCATGATTTCTTTACTGACGGCAGGGTTTATCGGCATGTTCAGTGAAACGGCGCTGAATATCGCCCTGACTGACCTGATGAAGGAGTTACATATCACTCCTGCGACCGTCCAGTGGCTGACGACGGGCTATCTGCTCGTTCTCGGTATTCTTGTCCCGGTATCGGGTCTGCTTTTGCAATGGTTTACGACAAGACAGCTGTTTATCGTTTCACTAGCTTTTTCCATTATCGGCACGCTGATTGCAGCGCTTGCGCCGAGCTTTCCGTTTCTTTTGGCGGCAAGAATCGTGCAGGCTTTAGGAACCGGGCTGCTGCTGCCGCTGATGTTTAATACAATCCTCGTCATCTTTCCGCCGCATAAGCGCGGAGCGGCGATGGGGACGATCGGGCTTGTCATCATGTTCGCTCCTGCGATCGGTCCGACATTTTCAGGGCTTGTGTTAGAGCATTTGAACTGGCATTGGATTTTCTGGATTTCCCTGCCGTTTCTTGTGTTGGCTCTTTTATTCGGCATCGCCTACATGCAGAACGTGTCTGACATTACAAAACCGAAAATTGACGTGCTTTCCATTATTCTGTCTACGATCGGGTTTGGCGGCATCGTATTCGGATTCAGCAATGCGGGCGAAGGATCAGACGGCTGGTCAAGCCCGACGGTTATCGGTTCGCTCACTGTCGGTGCGATCGCGCTCATCTTATTTTCCATCAGGCAGCTGACAATGAAGCAGCCGATGATGAATCTGCGCGCTTTCCGCTATCCGATGTTTGTTCTCGGTGTCGTGATTGTATTTATCTGTATGATGGTTATCTTATCAACAATGCTCCTATTGCCTATGTATTTACAAAGCGGACTGATGCTGACGGCGTTTACGTCCGGGCTCATCCTGCTGCCGGGCGGTATTTTAAACGGCTTTATGTCTCCGGTGACGGGGCGCCTGTTTGATAAATACGGACCGAAGTGGCTTGTCATTCCCGGGTTTGTCATCACGGCCGCCGTACTTTGGTTTTTCTCAAACATTACCAGCACTTCAACGGCCATTCTCATCGTCGTGCTCCACACATGCCTGATGATCGGCATTTCCATGATCATGATGCCGGCGCAAACGAATGGCTTAAACCAGCTGCCGCCGGAATTTTACCCGGACGGAACGGCCATTATGAATACGCTCCAGCAGATGGCCGGCGCAATCGGCACTGCGGTGGCGGTCAGCATCATGGCAGCCGGGCAGAAGAATTATATGAGCACCGTGAAAAACCCGAATGATCCTTCCGCATACTCTCACGCGCTGATTGCGGGCGTCCAGCACGCCTTTATCTTCGCGATGATTGTCGCAGTTATCGGCTTGATCAGCGCCTTCTTTATGAAACGGGTCAAAGTGAATCACTCATAAGAAAACAGCAGACTCCCCGTGAGTCTGCTGTTTTTTTATATACCGCGCGCTTCAGCCAGTTCATCAATCGCATAGATCAGATCGTCAGCCGTGTTATAGAAATGAGGCGCCAGCCGGATGATTTGTCCGCTGGGTGCGCATACGATGTTTTTCCGCCTCAACAGCGCAGCCGTTTCCGCCGCTTTTTCATCCCGTATGGAAATCATGCCGGGTCTGTCATCGGCAGACGGCGGCCCTGTGAGGTGCAACCCTTTTTCAAAAGCGTATTCATACGCAAATGTGCTGAGTTTTTTTACTTCCCGGTGAATGCGGTCTGTGCCGGCATCGTTTACTAGAGATAAAGCCGCCTGTGCCGCATATATGCTGATAAATGCCGGGGTTCCGGTCTCAAAGCGTTTGGCTCCGTCCGCATAAGAAAAACGGGTTGAATCCAGCATCGACGCCCGCTGCTGCCCGAACCACCCGGTGACTTTCGGCTTCAGCCGTTCGGCAAGTTCCTTTCTGACATAAAGAAACGCCGTTCCCGGTATGCCGAGCATATACTTTCTCGCACCCGCGGCCAGCATATCAACTCCCCATTCTTTTACATCAATCGGGATGTGCCCCGCTGATTGATAAGCATCGACAAAAAGAAGCGATCCCTTCTTTGCGGATATCTCGGCAATGCGCTTCATATCCTGGACAAAACCGGACGTATATGACACATGGGGCACACAGGTGAAAAGCGTCTGTTCCGATATGTACGTCTCATACCGCTCTAACGGGATCATTCCATCTTCAGACGGCACGACTGAAAGCTCCATCTCAGTCTGTGCCTTCAAAATGTGGGCGATCGCCGGAAAATCCAATTCCGTATACACCGCCTGTTTCTTTCGGCAATCCGGTAAAGCAGAAACGACGGCAGAGACAGCAGCCGTTACTGAAGGTAAAACGGCGATTTCTTCAGGATGGGCGCCGATCAATTTCGCAAATTCACACCTTGCCTGCTCCGTTCGTCCAATGGCTTCTTCCCAGTTTCCGCCATGCTGAAGCAGGCTTTCCTGATAGTCATTGATCGCTTTTGAAACCGGCAGGGCAAGAGCGCTTTGAGAGCAGCTGGCGAGCATCGTATGTGTGCGGAGCGCCGGAAATAAAGATCGGTATTGCACCAGAGGCGAATTCAAGACATGTTTCCCCCTTCGGCAGGAATATATGTCCATTATAGAGTATGGTAAAAAGAAAAGGAGGGTTTTATATGGAGAAAAAAGTATTGCTGACAGGCTTTGACCCCTTCGGCGGGGAAACGGTCAATCCTTCATGGGAAGCGGTCAAACGGCTGAATGGTGCCGCTGAGGGCCCCGCCTCTATCGTATCTGAACAAGTGCCGACCGTTTTTTATAAGTCTCTTGCCGTGCTGCGCGAGGCGATCAAAAAGCATCAGCCTGACATTATCATCTGTGTCGGACAGGCAGGCGGCAGAATGCAGATCACGCCGGAACGGGTCGCGATCAATCTCAATGAGGCGCGCATACCGGATAACGAAGGAAACCAGCCTGTCGGGGAAAACATTTCTCAAGACGGTCCCGCGGCCTATTGGACCGGCCTTCCGATCAAACGGATCGTTGAGGAAATCAAAAAGGAAGGCATTCCCGCGGCTGTATCCTACACGGCGGGGACATTTGTATGCAATCACCTCTTTTACGGGCTGATGGATGAAATCAGCCGCCATCATCCGCACATCCGCGGCGGGTTTATACACATCCCGTACATTCCGGAGCAAACCTTGCAGAAGTCAGCGCCGAGCCTCAGCCTGGATCTCGTGACAAAAGCGCTCAAAATCGCCGCGGTGACCGCCGCGGCGCATGAGGACGATATTGAGACCGGCGGAGGCGAACTTCACTAAGCTGCAGACGGCGCCTCGGCCCATTTCTTCCGGTAAACGATGCGGGACAGCGTCACACTGATTTCATAGAGGACGAGCAGCGGAATCATGACGAGAAAGTCGGACATAAAATCCGGAGGCGTAATCAGCACCGAGACGACGATCAGCACAAAATACGAAAGCTTCCGCGCCTTTGCCAGCCGGGTTGGATTCACGATTCCGAGCCGTGTCAGAAACATGACGGCCAAAGGCATTTCAAACAAAAATCCGAACGGCAATGTAAGATTCAGCATAAAGGTAAAATACTTGTCCGCCGTAAATACCATGTCAAAATGGCCGGCGGATAATTGTGTTAAAAATCCGAGCACAATCGGAAACAGCACAAAATACCCGAAGGAAATTCCGATTATAAACAAAACCGAAAGCCCCGGAATGTAAAGCAAAGCGGCGCGGCGTTCAAACGAAGTCAAAGCCGGCGCCGTAAAACGCCAGAGCTGAAAAGCGGCAACCGGAATCGTTGCCGTAAGGGCGCATATTCCCGCAATCATCATATATACCCATAAAATCTCGCTCGGCCCTAAAACGGCCAGCCTGCCATCCAAATCCTTGATCAGCCAGTCATAAATATCCTGCACAAACCAGCAGGCGCCGATAAAAAACACGAGAAAGGCGATAACGGTTTTAATGAGACGCTGCCGGACTTCCTCTAAATGCCCGATCAAGTGGGTTTCTTTTTTATCCAATCGTACATCCTCCTTATAGAGAAAGAGGCAGAAGCGGATTCGTCTGCCCCCATGTCAGGATTCAGCCTGCCGTTTTGTCTTTCTCAGCCGTCTGCTTGTCCGGCTCTTCATTTGAGACCAGTGTTTTTGCGGCGCTTTTAAATTCAAGCAGCGTGCGGCCGGCGGCACGGCCGATTTCCGGAAGCTTTGAAGGCCCGAAAATGATGAGAGCGATGACGAAGATCAGGATCAACCCGGGAATGCCGATATTAGAAAACATGAGTGTGCCTCCTTATTGTGAGATTTTGGCCCGTTTCTTTCTCATTTGCTTTTCATGCGCATTGTTATGGGCGAAGAAACGATCCTCTTCCACCTCATTTGACTGCTTTACACCGCCTGCAACCGCAGCTTGAGAGACCTTCCGAATCCCCGTCTGGTCTTTCTGATAAATGAATGAAGCCCGCGTGGATACCTCAGCCCCCGGCTCCGTCACGTACGGCACCACTCTGTAATCCGCTCTCCATTGGGCAGGGGTCACCGTACAGCGGACATAGCCGCGGTAATCGTTGAAAAACTTAATATGCGGGTTTTGTTTTAAGATCTGATCCGTATCGGCCCGTTTATCCGCTCCGTTTCCTCCAGATGTAATGGAAGTTCCGACGAATTCGGCTCCGAAAATCTTTGAATTCGTTTGATTAAAATCGGTATGCAGGTTTGACGCCCAGCTTGCGTGAACATCACCCGTCAGCACGATGACATTGTTCAGGTTTTTGCTTTTTATAAAATTGATGACCCGCTCCCGCTGAGCCGGGTAGCCGTCCCATGAATCCATGCTGTATATCGGATTGGCGGTTGTTCCGAAATTCCATTGCGCGAAAAAGATTTGCTGCGCCAGCACATTCCACTTCGCTTTTGAGGCGGCTAAATTTCCGAAGAGCCATTGCTCCTGTTCTGTCCCCATCAATGTACGCTTCGGATCTCTCCACTCATCAGAAGGCGGCTTATTCCCGTCGCCGTTGGCCTGATCATCTCTGTACTGTCTTGTATCAAGCACATTGAACGATGCTAAATTGCCATAAGAAAATTGCCTGTACAGCCGCATATCAGGACCGTTCGGCAATGACATGCGCCTGAGCGGCATGTGTTCATAATAAGCCTGATAAGCTGCGGCCCTCCTGAGCACAAACGCTTCAACGGATTGGCCTTTTTCAGGGATAATATTGGCATAATTGTTTTCCACCTCATGATCGTCCCACGTCACGACCCACGGAAATGCGGCGTGGGCGGCTTTCAGATTGGCATCAGAGCGGTATTGGGCATGACGGTTGCGGTAATCTGACAGTGTATACACTTCAGCGCTGCTGTGCGTCCTGACATTTCCCGTTTTTGACACATATTCGTTCGGTCCGTATTCATAAATGTAATCTCCGAGATGGAACACGAGATCAAGCTTTTCCTTCGCCATATGTTTATACGCTGTATAATAGCCGTGTTCATACTGCTGGCATGAGGCAAATGCAAATGTCATGGCGGATACGTCAGCACCGGGAGCGGGCAGCGTTTTCGTCCGGCCGACGGGACTGAGCTCATGCCCGCTTTTAAACCGGTAATAGTACACTTTATTGGGCTTGAGCCCGTCCGCCTCGACATGGACGGAGTGTCCGAGATTCGGCTTGGCCATTTCCGTTCCGCGTTTGACGATGTGACGAAAATGTTCATCAGCGGCGATTTCCCATTTTACCGGCACGGCCTGCTTCGGCATGCCGCCCCCATTCAGCGGGTCAGGGGCAAGACGCGTCCAGAGAATGACGCTGTCAGACAGCGGGTCGCCGGAGGCTACGCCGAGGGTGAACGGATAGTTTGAAAATTTCGGAGCGGCATTCACTTCAAACGCGCCGATGGATTGCGCGATCGCTAACCCGAGGGAAAGACCGGCGATTTTCCCGGCGCCCTGTATAAATGCGCGGCGGTCAAACGTATTGTTCTGAAAGCTTTTGTTCTCCAATTCCTTGATCCATTCATCTAAACGGCCGTCATGTGTCATGTCAGTTCCCCTTTCGTCTCATTGATCGCCCTTATTATAAAAAAGAAATGTTAAACCGCTATGAAGAAGTGTGAAGGGTTTGTAAGGCTGAAAAATGGACGGCGGGAGACATTTTTCACATTGTTTCGACAAACCTTGCCCCGCCGGGAGAAAACCCCCTCTGTTTGTTTTTGGCTTGTCATCCGTCAAGCGCACTTTTTTCCTATTTTTCTTCACAAAAAATTAAAAAAACACCGTTCATTCTCAGAACGGTGCGCCCGGGATTAAAATGTATTGTACACGTTTTCGCACGTCTCACCTGTCGGCTGATAGAAGCAGTGGGATCTGAATCTGGCGACAAACGGCTGGCCATACCAAGTCTGCGGGCAGTTGCCCGGAGGCTTAAAATACCACAGGCTGAATTTAGCCGGCCAAAACCGTTCTCCGTTAATGTTCCTGCGGGCAAGCCTCCGCTCGGATTCACGCGGTCTCTGGTAAAAGTATCCGTGAGTCACCGCTTCAAACGCGTGCGGCTGAAACACCATCTGCCTGATGGTGCGCAGGCCTTTAAAATCAGAACAATTCGCCCGCACCCTATTGATTCCCACATTGCCGACCAAAAGCATTCCCTGCTTCCCTTCGCCTTCCGCTTCCGCCCTGAGCAGCCTTGCCATTAGATCGACATCGGCGCTCGACGCTTTTACGACTGCCATCATGACACCTCCCGTATTTTCTCCTTTCATCATATTCAGCAGCGGCCCAGTGATGACAGCCAAAAGCCAGAAAACAAATGTTCACGAAAAAAGGGTTTATATTTCACGTTATGAGGAAACATACTAACATGATTTCCATAAGGAGGAATTCGCATGGAACACATTAAAGCGCTTGCCATTAAAGGCATTATGACCATCATTATTCTGTATCTGATACTCGGCTTAGGTTTTCGCTTTACATTCGGCGACGTGCTGCTGATGACCATTGTGCTGGGAGCCGTTTCCTACTTTACGGGTGACCTGTACGTGCTTCCGAGATGGAATAATATCACGGCGGCGTCCGCTGATTTCGGAATCGCGTTTCTTGTTGTCTGGCTGATGGGAATGCCGCTGTCCATGGGCATTTCCGGAGGAAGACTGGCGTTTGCCGCTCTTATTTCCGCCGTCATCATCGCCGTCGGAGAATATTTTTTCCATATCTATCTGATGAGAAAAGACTTGGGCGGGTCCCGTTTTTTAGAACCCCGGTCCGAATAACGTAAAAAAGGCCGGATAAAAGCCCCTTTAAAGGGGGCTTTTTATTTGTAAAGCATAAACGCTTTATACATCTTGATATAACTGATAAACCCTTTTCAGCCTTTCTTCGAGCTGTTCAAAATGAACAAAGCGGGCTTCTCTCAGAAACTCAGTCCCATCAATGAACAAAAGAAGCACGGGAACAGTGAAGACTGAAAATCTGCCGGCCACCTCTTCTACCTCGTCAGCATTGATATGCCCCAATTTGATATTCGGAAACTGATCCAATACTTTTCTGAGCTGCGGCAGAACAGCGTGACATACTGTACAGGCGGGTCTTGAAATGTAGATAAAACTGAATTGATGCTGTTTAATAAAATTCTCGATAGAATCTAATGAATGTAATTCTGCCATCTCTTTCAACAAAACCCTCCTCCAATCGGCTCGTCTTTCATGACCAAGCTCATCAATCGCGTACTTCCACTATACACATTTATATTGAACATATCCGCTTTTTTGCTATTCAGAGCACCTGAACGTTGTGCTTGAAAATAAAAGAACAGTTACCGCTTTTCAGTAACTGTTCTTAGATACTTATATTAAAAATGCAAAGCGTACGCCCCTGAACCGATGAGTGCAACTCCGATGGAGACTGCAATCAGCACCAAGTTATATTCAAAACCGCCGGCACCGTTGGCAAATCCTTTCGCTCCATGGACTTTTACGATGGCACCTAACATAATAATCGTTATAATAGCAGCTCCGAGCGGGAGGAAAACACCTAAAATAAATAGAATTCCGCTTGCGAGTTCCCCGAGACCTGATAAAGCGGCCGCGGCATTGCCTGGTTTAACTCCAATTGACTCGAACCATTGTCCGGTTCCTTTAATTCCGTATCCGCCAAACCAGCCGAATAATTTTTGTGATCCATAAAACAGAAACACCACACCAATCATGATTCGAATAAGTAATAGTCCTGCATCTTCCATTTTTATCTCTCCTTATTTTTCATATTATATGATGTCTGCAAGGCAGCTGTTTACCAACAGTCGCTTCCAGCAAACATCTGTTAAATGTATGTCTCTTTCTTTTTCTTCATGCGTCAGCAGTCATTAAGACTAATCTAGTTCCCTTACTTCAAACGGCAGCAGCCCTTGTTCAATTTGTGCCCGATGCGGTTCATACTGCTCAGGGAGCATCAATTTTCCGCCCATTGTTTCTTGTGACTCATCATGGGCAAAGCCCGGCGGATCAGTTGCGATTTCAAATAAGATTTCCCCATGTTCTCTGAAGTAAACCGCATTAAAATAGTTTCTATCCTGAACAGGAGTCACACCATATCCGTGCACAGCAATGAATCTTTGCCAATCTAATTGATCTTCGTCATCCTGAGCCCGCCAAGCGATGTGATGCACTGTGCCGACACCCATTTGTCCGCGGCCGATCGGCGTTAATTTAAGATCAATCACATTCCCGATATCACCGGCAGAACGATAACGAACAAAGTCTCCTTCCTTGCCGACTCGCTCAAGCCCCATGATGTTTTCCAGCAGTTCACCTGTTTTTTCAGGCTGTGCTGATAACAGGGTCGTACCGCCAAAGCCTTTAATGGCAACATCCGGGGTTACGTCTCCGAACGTCCACGTATTGGCTTCTCCTTCTTCTCTTTCCACGATTTCCAAGTGCAGACCGTGCGGGTCATCAAATTCTATATATTGTTCTCCAAAACGCTCGATTTTTGTGTATGGAATGTTGAACTTTTAAAGTCTCTTTTCCCAAATTTCCATGGCACCCTTCGGCACGGCGTAAGATGTCACGCCAACCTGTCCGTCTCCAATGATGCCTTGGCGGGCGCCCGCCCATGGAAAGAATGTGATGATTGTTCCCGGCTTCCCGCCTTCATCCCCAAAATAAAGGTGATACGTACCCGGATCATCAAAATTGACCGTTTGCTTGACCAATCGCAGCCCCAGCACTCCAGCGTAGAAATCAGCATTCTCTTGAGGGTGACCGACAATTGCTGTAATATGATGGATGCCCATCGTTTTTTTCGCCATTTTTATTTGCTCCTTTACAAATAGTTAAATATACTCCACAAACTCATTCACAGGCTTTCGGTAGCCGCGCGGCCTTCTGCTTTCTATTTTTTCTTTCCCGATTGTAATCATCATGACGACCTCAAATTGATCATCTATATTCAAAATCTGTTTCACGGCTTCAGCATCAAACCCTATCATCGGACAGGTGTCCCATCCTTTTTCCTTAGCACTCAGCATAAACATCATCGCAGAAAGTGAAGCATTTCTTATCGCCTCATCTCTCTTAAATGGTTCTCCTCTGTTTTCATAAAACGAAACGGTGTCTTGAACCATGTGATCATACTCTTGTTTATTTAATACCCCCAGCATCTTCAATCCTTCATAGATGTCAGCCGCTTGCTGATATGCCTGCTTATTCCCTAAAACCAAAAGAACAGCTGATGAGCTAAACACTTTATATTGTCCGTTTGCGGCCTGCTTCAGCTTTTCTTTTACATCCGGGTCAAGAACCGTCACATATTTTGTGTGCTGCAAATTAAAAGCTGATGGAGCCAACGCAACCAATTCAAACATTTCATTGAGCTCATCTCTTGTGATTGGATGATCTGGAAGAAAATTGCTTGCAGATCTTCTTTCATTCACTAGCTGTACAAATTCAGCCATTTCCCTCGTACCCCCTTTATCTCGAATTCGAGATATTATAGTATAAAAAACCAAATAACATATGATCAAAAAACGAAACGTTCTCTTCACTGATCTTTTCGTGATTCAAACGATCAGCAGGTTCTTATCCTGCACTCTAACTAAATTATCTTGAATTAAAAAATCTTGAATTCGAGATAATAATAAAAGATAAATACTCAAATGTCAACAGTTCATTTTTAAATTCAGCGCCATTTTGTCTGTGTACTGTTTAGCTCTGCTCCAACTTTTTTTCTGTCACCTTATTTATTAGTAAACAGGAAACAACCTTGCTATAGACCCACTCGAAGCTGAATTGGTACGATAAGCAAAGTGATTACACAAGAAAGGATACGGAGAGCGAATCAAAAGCGCCTCTATTTTTTTGTGCAGTTTTATAGGAGGAAAAAATGACAAGTGAAAGAGAACAAATAAGCAAAAAAGTTGCTTTGATTGCATTGATAGCCAATCTGATCTTAATGGCAGGAAAGATCTTTTTTGGACTGATAGGCGATAGTGAAGCAGTTTTTGCCGACGGTATACATTCTGCAGCGGATGTCGTGGCTTCAATTGCTGTCCTGGCCGTCATCGGCATTTCTAATAAGCCGCCCGATCAAGACCATCCTTTCGGGCATGGCAAAGCTGAGGTCATCAGCGAAGCGATTGTAGGAATCATATTAATGCTCGTTTCCGTGTATATTCTGATAGAAGCGATTTCGTCCTTTGTTGAAGGTCCAAGCATCCCGCAATACAGCGCATTGTTTGCGGCTCTGATATCCTACGTGGCTAAGCAGATCTTATATCGTTATTCGATCAAACAAGGGGAAAAATGGAACAGTAAAGCGATTATAGCGATT
This sequence comes from Bacillus sp. EKM206B, assembly GCF_011066015.1. NCBI lineage: Bacteria > Bacillati > Bacillota > Bacilli > Caryophanales > Bacillaceae > Bacillus > Bacillus sp. EKM206B. The sequence continues at coordinate 53,858 of NZ_JAAMNL010000008.1, read as the reverse complement.
GCATACGATCATAAAGGCGATATCGTTGCCTCTCTTGCCGCTTTTATCGGCGTCCTATTGGCGATTATCGGGAACACACGCGGATGGTCCTATCTGTTGTACGCCGATGCAATTGCCAGTGTCATCGTGGCTTACCTCATTTTTAAGATTTCAATGGGATTAATCAGGCCGTCTGTTGACGTTCTCATGGAAAAAAGTGTTGATCCCGAACTGATAGAGGAATATAAAGCCGTTATTTTGCACTGCCCTCAAGTCAAACGGCTCGATAAAATCCGAGCAAGAGAACACGGCCACTATAAATTGCTTGATGTCCGCTTATCTTTGGATCATGATTTGACGATTAAGCAGGGACACGATATTGCCCGCGAAATCCGAAATGAAATCCAAAGACACTTTTCAGATGTTGAAGAAGTGCTCATCCACGTGAATCCTTATTTTGAAGAATGAAAAAGCAGCTTGTAGAGAAAACGATGTTTTTTCTACAAGCTTTTTTGTTTTGTGCTGTTTCTTTACATATTCATTTGATTTCAGGTGCAGAAAAAGCACTCCCGCATGCCTAGCTTTGCTTGGCTGGGTATGTGGCAATCTTCAACATCATTTTGAATAAGATCAGCGGATCAAGTGAGGGGCGGTCTTTATTTTCGCTGCAGTAAGGTGTGACCTTTTCAACGATGAAAGAGAAGTCTATGTATTTATCAATTTTTCGAAGAAGGTGATCCTCTTCGACGAGTTGGTCAAACAGAACGAATTCGGCTCTGTTTTGAGAAAAATTTCTTGTGTGGAACATGAGAAAGAAACCGTTTTTTTCAGTCTTTCTTTTATTTTATGACAAGGGAAAAATAAAGGCTGTCGAGATTTTCTCGACAGCATGAAGGCCGGATAACGGCCTTTTTCGTTTGATTTCACTGATCAATATGCTTTCTGATAAAATGCAGCAGCGTGTTTCCTTGAGCGGTCAATATGACGCCCTTCGCGCCGCACTTCGGACAGGGCGTCCCTTCTTTCTCCTCGCCGGTTCCTTCACAATGCGGACACGTGAGCTCAAGATCGTCGGTTGCGATCACCATGAATATCCCTCCTTTTTTGATTGTCTGTCCGTCTCCAGTCACTTTCCATGGCCATCACCTCCTTAACAATACAAAAAACCCCGTCCATCAAAGGACGAGGTTTTCGCGGTGCCACCTTTATTAACGGCTGAAGAGCCATTCGCTCAAAAAGTACAGAAACACACGGTTTCAATACTCCTTTCTTGATAACGGGGAAAGAATCCCGGCACCGCCTACTGTCATTTCAGCACAGCAATTCAGAAGCCCATTCGGCACCGGACGGGGATCGGTTCACAGCGGCCACCGACTCTCTGAACCCCGCGCGCTGATGCGTACTTACTCTTCCTCAGCATTGTTCATCCGTTCTTTTATTTTAAAATGTATCATACGCTGTCATCCGGCGGAAGTCAATAACCTTTTGGATCGGTCAGGCCGAGCATGTCCCGCGCCATTTGCATATGCTCCTCTTGCCCCGTCTGAAGCGCAAACTTCGCCGTTTCCACAGGGTAAGCGGCCTGCCATTCTGTCACATGCTGATTTTCGTTTACAAAAATATGCGGAGGGTGCAAGCCATGGATCAGCGCGGAAAAAATCAAGCCAGTACGAGCTGTCATTTATCCACGTTTGCCATCTTTTCCAAAGCCCAGCTTACCGGCTGCCTCCGCTGACAAATTTTGATCCTTCGCGTAAATCTTTCGCCTCCAAAAAGAAGACGTGAATGAATTTTTTCATATTCACTTTAACCGGAGAAAGCGGCACGGTTTCCTTAGCCTGCATTTCTTTCATTCTCTTGCTGACAGCGGGGAAATCAAAGAATTTCGAGGCGTAATATTCAAATTTGGGGTTTGAAAAATCAGTTGTGCCCAATGAAGCGAAATGGTTTAACGAATGAATGACGGCCCTTCTGATCCGCTGTTCCGAGGCTTTGATTTCTCTGTTAACCTCGGCTTGTGCCGCCGCAGGCCCCAGCTTCCGGATGGCGACGTTTGTAAACATCTGCTTTAAAGACGGGATGTTTCTTTCCGCCTGTTCATCCTCAAATAAATAGTGAAGGACGGTCATGAGGTCATGCGCCCCGCTTTCTCCCACGATGCCTAATTCCGATAAAAGAAATTTTCCTGTTTCTTTGATTGATTTCTCGTGCATCCCCCCCGGCCCGCTTTTTTTCGGCTCATTCCGCTGAATAAGACGGCTTAACGAGTGTTGGATATCGCCGATCGAGGTTTCCAGTTCAATCCGCTCTTTTACTTTTCGCAAAACGGTGACGATCTCGATTTTGTTGATCGGTTTGTGGATAAAGTATTCGATGCCGAGAGAATAAGCTTCTCCCACCATTTCCTTTGCCTCCACCTGCGATATCATCACCGCTTTTCCGTTGTACGATCCCTGAAGATGCCGGATCGTCTCAATCCCGTCCCGACCCGGCATCAGCAGATCAATTAATAAAATATCGACTTGTTTAAAATGGAGATAATGCCCTTCAATCTGGCTTCCGTCCTCAGCCTCACCGACGACTTCGCCTAAGTCCTCGTCCTCGATCATCTGTTTTAAAATGGAACGGATCGCCCGGTCATCATCAGCTATAAAAAAACGCATATTATGAGTTCATCCTTTCTGCAATCAAATGCTTCACCGGCAGTTTAATCGTAAATATGACGCCTTTTGGCTTGTTATGAAAGGAAATGTCTCCGTCAAGTTCAGTTACAATTTCCTTCACGTAAGTAAGCCCGATGCCCGTTGAAGGTGTGCCGAATTCATCGTATTTGGATGTAAACCCGGGATCATAAACGACCTCTCCTATTTTTTCCGGAATGCCGGGGCCGTCATCTTCCGCCTGAAATTCAGCCTTTTCTCCTTCCGTCCTGCGCAGCGCGAGGCGGATCTCACCCCTGTCTCCCATGGCTTCGACGGCATTGGCGGTCAGGTTATTTAAGATCGACAGGACGGTAAAGACGTGATAATCGGGATGTTCTCCTTCAATCACGCTCCGGAATTGAATGTCCTTGCCTAAAGATTCGGCGTATTTTTCATTGATTCGGATGACGATGCCGACCAGAGCGGCGGCATTCATGTAATCCCGGAATCTCTCATTGGAAATCAGCTTCGACAAACCGGCGAATATTCGCTGATTGTCTTTTTTCACTTCATGAATTTCTCCCGCAAGGCGCAGCATTCGGCTCCCGAGCTCCCGGTCGTTCCCGCTCATTTCCCGATATAGCTGATAGGATTCTTTCGTCACATGCTCCGTCGTTTTCAGCGTTTTTTTCAAATGAATCGTTTCTTCATATAAGTTGGACACAATCATCAGCATGTGCTCATGCTGCTTTCTCGTTTGTTTTTCCCTGACCTGAGATTCGTGCAGCTTCATCACGTTGAAAAAACTCAGCACAATAAATGTGTGAGAAACAGCGATAACCGCAATATCCGCCAGCTTGTCCGGCATCATAATCTGCCGGCCGCCGGAAAACTGAACCGTCATTTCAACGGCATCGGACGCAATTTCAATGAGAAAACCGAGAAACCCGATCATCAGCGGCCGATCCCAAAAAAGCCTGACCTTCAGCACATAAAACAAGCAGGCATATGTAAAGTAAAAAAAGAAACTGGGATATTGGCTGAAAAAAGCCTCCGTAAAGCCGGCATGCTCTCCTCCCCAGCACTCCAGGCCGATCCGGAATGCCACAACGGCTGCACCTGTCAACAGCCCTGACAATACTGCCGGCACATGCCGAAGCAGCAGCAGAAAAAAGAAAAAAGCCGGGGCGCCGAAGCTGATCCGATATACCTCATTCAGGGGGTAAAATTTCAGTTCCCCCGCCAGCGGCACGGTGATCAGCATAAGGGCGAAAAGATAGCCGTCTTTTTTCAGTAAATAGTCGAGCCTGATCATAATCACTTCCTTCTTCTGTCTATTTTGAACAAGACCGATACAGTCCGCAAATTTCTTTAGACCCGAATGGCGGGACGCTCCGGCTGATTTATAAATCTATCGGCTTATTTTAAGAATGATTTTGTCGTATTTTGTATGATTCTGTAGATGTCATTATACATTAACATGGAACACGCTATTTTTGAAAACGTTTTCCAAGACCGGTTTCCGCTTCGGACAGGCTTGCAATAGAGGAGGAATGTTATGAAAGATATGGTCAGAGAGCGCCTTGAAAAAGAGGAACTGGCTTCACTTTTACAAGATTGGGTCGAGCATTACCGACCGTTTTCCGTCAATGGAAAAAGCGCAAATTATATACCCGCCCTCGGAGAAATCAACGACTCTCAGCTGGGCATTTGCATATTAGAGCCGGATGGCTCAATGATTCATGCCGGTGAATGGAATGTCCCGTTCACATTGCAGAGCATCTCAAAAGTCATCAGCTTTATTGCCGCCTGCATGAACAGAGGCATTTCTTACGTGCTGGATCGTGTGGACGTGGAACCGACGGGTGATGCGTTTAATTCTATCATCCGGCTTGAAATCCATAAACCCGGGAAGCCCTTCAACCCGATGATCAATGCCGGCGCCATTACCGTCGCCTCGCTGCTTCCGGGTGAAACGGCGCATGATAAATTAGAATATCTCTTTTCCGTTTTTGAAAAATTAATAGGAAAACGCCCTCACATTCACGAGGAGGTCTTCCGTTCTGAATGGCAGACCGCGCATCGGAACAGAGCGCTCGCCTACTATTTAAAAGAAACGAACTTTCTCGAGGCGGATGTGGAAGAAACGCTTGAAGTGTATTTAAAGCAGTGCGCCATGGAGGGTACAACCGAGGACATCGCTTTAATCGGATTGATACTTGCGCATGACGGATACCATCCGATCCGACGGGAACAGGTCATTCCGAAAGATGTCGCGAAACTCGCCAAAGCCCTGATGCTGACGTGCGGAATGTACAATGCGTCAGGCAAATATGCGGCTTTCGTCGGCGTCCCGGCCAAAAGCGGGGTATCCGGCGGCATTATGGCATTGGTTCCCCCAAGCGCCAGAAGAGAACAGCCTTTTCATAACGGCTGCGGCATCGGCATTTACGGTCCGGCCATTGATGAATACGGCAACAGCCTGACCGGCGGCATGCTGCTGAAACATATCGCACAGGAGTGGGAGCTCAGTATTTTTTAATCAAACGAACCAAGAGGTGATTGGATGCAGGAATTCCTTGAAAATGTAATCGGCTCGACAAATGATTTTTTATGGTCAAAACTGTTAATCGTACTGCTTCTTTCTCTGGGACTGTTTTTTACGTTCAGATCAAAGGGTCTGCAAGTCCGCATGCTGAAGGAAATGATCCGGGTTTTGAAGGAAGGCGCGGCCGCCCGGACAAAAAACAGCATTTCCCCGTTTCAGGCATTTTGCATCAGTATGGCGGCGCGTGTCGGAACCGGGAATATTACCGGAATCGCCATTGCGATCTCACTCGGCGGTCCGGGCGCTATTTTCTGGATGTGGATTATCGCAGTCATCGGTTCGGCTTCAAGCTTTGTTGAAAGCACGCTGGCCCAAATTTATAAAGTAAAAGATCAAAACGGATTCCGCGGGGGCCCGGCCTATTACATGGAAAAGGGCCTGAAGAAACGCTGGATGGGCGCGCTGTTCGCCGTATTAATCACACTGTCATTCGGGGTTGTTTTTAATTCCGTTCAATCCAATACGATCAGCGTCGCCTTTCAAAACGCATTCGGCACCAGCCGGCTTACATTGGGCATTATTTTAATCGTGGTTTTCGGCGGCGTGATTTTCGGCGGCGTCAAACGAATTGCGAAAATGGCGGAATACATCGTAGTCGTCTTGGCCGTTTTATATATCGGTGTCGCTTTCTTTGTCATTCTGACGAACATCACCCAATTGCCCGGCGTTCTGTCGCTAATCGTAAAAAATGCGTTCGGCATTGATCAGGCAGCGGGCGGCGCTTTAGGTGCGGCCTTGATGCAAGGTGTAAGACGCGGGATTTTCTCAAATGAAGCGGGTATGGGAAGCGCTCCGAACGCGGCGGCGACAGCTACAACGAGCCACCCGGTGAAACAGGGGCTCATTCAGGCATTCGGCGTCCTGACGGATACACTCGTCATTTGTACAAGCACGGCGCTTATCATTTTATTTTCAGACGCGTATCACCAGCCGGGACTGAGCGGCATCGCGCTTTCTCAGGCCGCCTTGAGCGATCATGTCGGCGCATGGGCGTCAGGTTTCCTTGCCGTCTTAATGCTTTTGTTCGGCTTCAGCGCTCTGATGGGCAACTATTATTACGGAGAAACCAATATCGGATTTTTAAGCCAGAACAAAAAATGGCTGTTCATTTACCGCATCTGCGTGCTCGGAATGGTACTGTTCGGCTGTATTTCCAAAGTCCAGCTTGTGTGGGATATGGCTGACTTGTTCATGGGCTTAATGGTGGTCGTGAACTTAATCGCGATTTTCCTTCTGTCGAAAAAAGCGTTTGCCGCTTTGAGCGATTATGCCCGGCAAAAGAAAGCCGGAAAGGACCCTGTCTTTTACAGAGATGTGCTCCCTGATGATGACGGGATCGACTGCTGGGAGTATTCAGACATCGCGAAAAGTGCGAAAGGCAAACACATTTCCTAAACAAAAGGTGTTCGGGCAGCGTCCTGAACACCTTTTTTCTGCCGGTTCATTGACAAAGAGAATAGCGTCCATTACCCTTTTTATATATTTTCAGTAAAGTCAGAAAGGAAGGCCTATGAATCCCATTACACAAATATTAAATGAATACCCGGTTATGATCATAGACGGCGCGATGGCAACCGAGCTTGAGCGGATGGGCTGTGATTTACATGACGATCTGTGGTCGGCCAAAATTCTTTTGGAGAGGCCAGAACTGATCAAACAGGTGCATGCAGAATATTTTGCCGCCGGCGCTGATTGCGCGATCACCGCCAGTTATCAATCGACAATTGAAGGATTTGCAGCGCGCGGCATCCCGGAAACCGATGCGATACGTCTCATTCAGACATCTGTTGAACTTGCCGCACAAGCACGCGATGAATTTTGGGCGCATGAAGAAAACCGTTTACACCGGCCCAAACCTTTGGTCGCCGCTTCTATCGGACCTTACGGCGCGAGCCTCGCTGACGGCTCTGAATATCGCGGGCATTACGGACTGACGGAGGATGAGCTGATCAGCTTTCACCGCCCCCGGATGAAAGCCCTCATAGAATCCGGCGCCGATCTTTTGGCCTGTGAGACCATTCCGTGCCTGTCAGAAGCAAAAGCGATCACAAGGCTGCTGGAGGAATTCCCCGGCACTTATGCATGGATCAGCTTCAGCGCCAAAGACGGACGGCATATCAGCGAAGGCACGCCAATTTCCGAATGCGCGGCCCTGCTTGACTCCTGCAGCCAAATCGCAGCGATCGGCATCAACTGCACACCGATTGAACATATTCCGCCGCTGATAGAAGAAATCAAACGGTCAGCATCCAAACCGATTATCGCCTATCCGAACTCCGGCGAACAATATGACCCAGTGACAAAAACCTGGAAAGGCGCAGCGTGCGAAAACCATTTCGGAAAAAGCGCGCAAGGCTGGTACGAAAACGGCGTGAGCCTGATCGGCGGCTGCTGCCGGACGAAACCTGCGGACATTCAGGCCATTGCCGATTGGGCCAAGACCTTAAAAACAACTTGACTAATCGGAATAGTTTGTATATTCTATTCAAAAAGCCGGTTCGCCGGAATCTCGTGCCGTTCGCCGGCATGAGATTTTTTATTAGAACGGCCCTCGCAGAAAGTTGGAAAACAATGAACAACAAGAACGAGACGAATTTTCAGAGAAGTATGAAAAGCAGACACCTCTTTATGCTGTCACTCGGAGGTGTGATCGGAACGGGGCTGTTTTTAAGCTCTGGATATACCATTCATCAGGCGGGTCCGGCTGGCACCATTTTCGCTTACCTTTTGGGCGCGGGCATCGTCTATCTTGTCATGCTTTGCCTTGGTGAACTGTCAGTGGCCATGCCGGTGACGGGCGCATTCCACACCTATGCGAAGACCTATATCGGGCCCGCGACGGGCTTTACGGTCGCATGGCTGTACTGGCTGACGTGGGCGGTGGCGCTGGGCTCTGAATTCACGGCGGCCGGGCTTTTCATGCAGCGTTGGTTCCCGCATACTTCAGTTTGGATGTGGAGTGCGGTATTCGCTCTTTTCATCTTTTTATTAAACGCCTTCTCCGTGAAATTTTTTGCTGAATCAGAGTTTTGGTTCTCAAGCATTAAAGTCTTAGCCATCTTACTGTTTATTTTATTGGGCGGAGCGGCGATGTTCGGCATCGTCCCGATGAAAAGCGGTGAGGCCGCACCTATGCTGTCGAACTTTACGGATGGCGGCAACCTTTTTCCAAATGGCTTTTTCCCGATACTGATGACGATGCTTTCAGTAAACTTTGCTTTTTCAGGGACGGAATTGATCGGAATCGCCGCAGGGGAAAGCGCCGATCCGGAAAAAACCGTTCCGCGCGCCATTAAGACCACAGTCTGGCGGCTGGCGCTTTTCTTTATCGGAACGATTTTTGTGCTGTCAGGGATGATCTCCATCAAGGAAGCCGGTGTGATTGAAAGCCCGTTCGTCACGGTATTTGACAGAGTCGGCGTGCCTTATGCGGCCGATCTGATGAATTTCGTCATTTTAACGGCGCTTCTGTCTGCGGCCAATTCAGGGCTGTACGCGTCATCACGCATGCTGTGGTCCCTGTCTAAAGAAGGGGAGCTTCATCCCGCCTTTGCCAGGCTGACCTCTAAAGGCATTCCTTTTAACGCTCTGATCTTCAGTATGATCGGCGGCATTCTGTCGTTGTTGTCAAGCGTATTTGCAGCGGATACAGTCTATCTTGTTCTCGTCTCCGTCTCAGGATTTGCGGTAGTGGCTGTGTGGATGAGCATCGCCGCATCGCAATTTTTGTTCCGAAGACGGTTTCTTACAGAAGGGCACCAGCTTTCAGACTTGAAATACAGGACGCCGGGATATCCGGCCGTACCGATAGCGGCCTTTCTCCTATGCCTCGCCTCCTGTATCGGCATCGCTTTTGATCCGAACCAGGCCATCGCCCTTTATTGCGGAATTGCATTTATGGCCGTTTGCTACACCGCTTATTACTTGAAAAACCGGAAAAGCAGAGCCCGCGTGCAATCCGTAAAATCCCAATAACCAAAAAAAGAACCCTGCAGCGCAAGGGTTCTTTTTTCATTTATACTTCAACCACCCATCTGAACGAATCCCGCACCTTCCCGACTTGGATGCCGGCAATCGTTTCATAGAGCCTTTCTGACACTTCACCGATCAAACCGTTATTCAGTTCAATCGTTTCTCCGTGAATGTGCAGCGCGCCGACCGGCGAGATGACGGCCGCGGTTCCCGTACCGAATACCTCTGACACCTCGCCTCTCATCGCAGCCTCATAGATGTCATCAATGGCGACCTGTTCTTCCCTGACACGGATGCCCCAGCTTTTTAACAGCTCTATCACAGATGCGCGTGTGATGCCCCCGAGAATGCTTCCGTTTAACGCCGGCGTTACGGCCTCTCCGTTTATGATGAAAAAGATATTCATACTCCCTACCTCTTCGGCATATTTCTTTTCCACCCCGTCGAGCCAAAGCACCTGATCATACCCCAGTTCTTCGGCTTTCCGCTGAGCCTGTAAGCTGGCCGCATAATTTCCGGACGTTTTGACGTCGCCCACTCCGCCGGTGACGGCACGCACATACTCATCCTCCACATAAATCCGGATCGGTTTCAGCTGATCGCCGTAATACGAACCGACAGGCGTCAGAACAACCATGAACTTGTAACGCTTTGACGGCCGGACGCCTAAAGAAGGCTCAGTCGCAATTACAAACGGACGGATATATAAAGAGGTTCCTTTTTCTATCGGTATCCATTCCTGCTCCAGCTCCACCAATTGTATCAATGCCTCCAGCGCCAGCTTCTCGTCAAGAGGCGGCATGCTCATCCGCCGTAACGATTTATTCAGCCGTTTTATATTTTGGTCAGGACGGAACATCAATACCCGGCCGTCTTCTGACCTGTAAGCCTTCAGCCCTTCAAATACGGCCTGCCCGTAATGGAAAACCGATGCGGACGGATCAAGATGGACCGGTTCATAAGGGGTGATTCTCGGATCATGCCACCCTCTCTCCTCATCGTAATCCATAACAAACATATAATCTGTGAAGTACTTGCCAAATCCCAATGAAGCGGAATCCGGTTTTTCTTTTCTTGCTGTGACCTTACGTCTTTCAATCAGTTGATTCAACAAAAGCACACCTTTCTTATAATTGTTCAAATTTTCAGTCTTTTATAAGCTGCCTGTTTTCTCTGCCTGAATCGTGTATGCACAGATATATGAGGATGCAGTTGACCGTATCATATCAAATATACCACTTATAAGAGGATAATTATCAAAATTTTTGATATTTTCAAGCGAAAATCTAACTTTATTTTATTCTGCTTGTTTTTTTTCAATGAGGACTTTCTGTCATATTAAATGATTGCGCTTACATAATGTAAAGCAATCCTTTCTTTCGCACAGTCAATCATGTGACAAATTTATGGCGGATAGGAAGGTGGTTGCCGCCTGCTTCACGAATTACGTATGAAATGCGCAAGTAAAAGGGGGATTCGCTTGAAAAAATTTATCGCATTCCAGATTTTGATCGCTTTAGCCATCGGAGCATTGATCGGCCACTTCTTCCCGGATTTCGGGATGGCGCTGCGGCCCGTCGGAGACGGATTTATCCGCCTGATTAAAATGATTGTCGTGCCGATCGTGTTTTCGACCATTGTTATCGGAGCCGCCGGCAGCGGCAGTATGAAAAAGATGGGCAGTCTCGGCATCAAAACGATTATTTGGTTTGAAGTGATTACGACGCTTGTTCTGGCGCTCGGTCTGTTATTGGCGAACGTGCTGAAGCCGGGAGTCGGCCTTAACCTCTCTCATCTTGCTAAAAAAGATATTCACGAGCTTTCCGGCTATACGGAAAAAGTAGTCGACCTGAAACAAATGCTTCTTGATATTATCCCCGTTAACATCATTGACGTTATGGCGAAAAATGATCTTCTCGCCGTCATTTTTTTCGCGATCCTATTCGGTGTTGCCGCAGCCGGCATCGGCAAAGCCTCCGCACCTGTCATGAGTTTCTTTGAATCCACGGCAAATATTATGTTCAAGCTGACGCAGATGGTGATGGTCACCGCTCCGATCGGCGTTCTCGCCCTGATGGCCGCCTCAGTCGGACAATTCGGAATCGCGCTTTTGCTCCCGATGCTGAAGCTGATCGGCACTGTGTTCCTCGGGCTGTTCCTGATACTTTTCGTTCTGTTTCCGATCGTGGGGCTTATCTTTAAAATCAAGTACTTTGAAGTGCTGAAAATGATTTGGGATCTGTTTTTGATCGCTTTCTCCACGACAAGCACAGAAACCATTCTGCCTCAGCTGATGGATCGGATGGAGAAATACGGCTGTCCGAAGCGGGTCGTCTCCTTTGTGGTTCCGTCAGGTTTATCGCTGAACTGTGACGGTTCCAGCCTCTATTTATCGGTGTCCTGTATTTTCCTGGCGCAGGCGTTTCATGTGGAGATGCCGCTTTCTCAGCAGCTTCTGATGATGCTTGTGCTCGTCATGACAAGCAAAGGCATTGCCGCCGTCCCGTCAGGCTCACTCGTCGTGCTTCTGGCGACAGCGAATGCCGTCGGTCTCCCTGCGGAAGGCGTCGCCATCATTGCCGGTGTCGACCGCGTCATGGACATGGCGCGAACCGGTGTCAACGTGCCCGGCCATGCGGTCGCCTGCATCGTCGTATCCAAATGGGAAAAAGCTTTCACATATAAAGGACCCGTCACGGCAGACCAGACCGCACGGACAGAAAGTATGTAAACACAAAAAAGACCACCTCATTGGTGGTCTTTTCTATTAATCAATCGCCGCATGATCCTCTTTTTCAATCAAAGCAAGGCGTTCATTGATTTCTTCCTGAGTCATTTCGTGCTCTTTCACATACATGTTGCGTTCGTTCGTACGGCATTCGTGACTGCAGCTGCGCATGTATTTGTATTCATTCTCAGGTGTGCAGATCATTTTTTTATTACATGCCGGATTTGCGCAGTTCACATAACGCTCGCACGGCTCGCCCGTGAAATAATCTTTTCCGATGATAACGTGCTCTACGCGGTTGACCGGTACGCTGATTCTTTCGTCAAACACATAGCACTGTCCGTCCCACAGCTGCCCTTGCACTTCAGGATCTTTACCGTAAGTGACGATACCGCCGTCAAGCTGGGACACGTCTTCAAAGCCCTGCTTCAGCAGCCAGCCGGAAAATTTCTCACAGCGTACGCCGCCTGTGCAGTACGTGAGGATTTTTTTGCCTTCAAGCATGTCTTTGTGTTCTTCAATCCAGTCCGGCAGCTCACGGAACGCCTCAATATCAGGTCTGACCGCTCCGCGGAAATGACCGAGGTCATACTCATAGTCGTTTCTGGCGTCGATCACGATCGTGTCAGGATCCTGCATTTGCTCATAAAAGTCTTTCGGTTTCAAATGCTTGCCCGTCGTGACATTCGGATCAACATCATCTTCGAGACGAAGCGTCACCAGCTCTTTTTTATGGCGCACAAACATTTTGCGGAATGCATGGCCGTCAGCCTCGTCAATTTTGATCGGCATGTCGGCAAAACGCGGATCAGCTTTCAGCGCATTCATGTATTGATCCGTCTGTTCAACTGTTCCGGACACCGTGCCGTTAATGCCTTCCTCAGAAATCAAAATACGGCCTAACAGACCGAGCTCCTTACAAAACTTCAAATGCTGAGCCGTGAACTCTTCAGGCTCATCAATCTTTACATATTTATAATAAAGTAAAACTCTATATTGTTTTTCCATGATTTATACACCCTGTTCAATTATATTAATGATCACGCACACTATACTATATCATACAGGAAAACAGGCGAAAGATGAACATTTCCGTCCGTACTCTTTCTTCCAGTCACGCTTCGCCTTTTAAAACCTGCTGAAAATAAAACCGATACGTATTGCGCAAAAAGGTCTCAAGCGAAAGGCCGGCCGCGGTCTGATACTTGCCGATAATAAATGGAAAACGTTCACGGCCTTTTGCCCGCAGAAGATCGGCGCTGTCTTCAGCCAGTTCTGAGATGAGCGCCTCAACAACAGGCCGGCATGCTTCCCGCACCGCTTCAAGAATTTGCTGATCGCCTGTATGCTGGTACTGTTCGATCAGCTTTCCCAAATCCTTTTCTTCCATAAAGTTCACTTCCTTACACCATATAAAAAAGAGGAGCAGCTTTTATAAAGCGGACGCCTCCTCCTGTGACTCCGCATAACCGATGATCTGACCGACCTGTAATTCACGGCCTTCAGTCAGGTTATCCGAAGGGGTAAACATATCTTTCTCGAATACTAAAATAACGGTCGATCCAAATGAAAAATAGCCCAGCTCTTCCCCCGTCTCAAGCCGGTTTCCGGTGTTTGTCTGAACGATCGAGTTAATATTCATCGCACCTACCGGAATCATGAGCATCTGCTGATCAGCACGGGTCAGCTCGTACACATAACGGTAATTTTTTGAGAGCACATCTTTCCCGTACTTTAACCCCATCGTATTAACGGGATAGGAGCGTTTCCCCAGCTCGGCCAGCTTTTTATACGTGCAGCTGACGGGAGAATGGAAGCGGTGGTAATGTCTCGGACTCAGGTAAAGCACGGCAAAACACCCGCCGTTATACTTGTGATCGGCGCTTTTAAACCCCGTCAGTTCGGCGAACGAATAATCCTTCCCTTTTACCATGAAAGTTTGATTGGGATTAATCATGCCCACCGTCTGAACGACGCCGTCCACCGGGCTGACGATGGCGTTCTTCTCTTTTGCCACGGGGCGGAGATTCAAATTAATATCACGAATAAAAAATGACGCCAGTGAATCAAAGTCAGAAGCCGTGCGTTCCGTTTCATTCCAGTTAATGCGATAGTGTTTGGAAAACAGCGGAATCATCGGCTTGCTCAGTTTCGATTCACAGAAGTTTTTAATGAGATAAGACGTCAATCGATTATTAGTCAGTTCAATCAATGAACGGTAAAGAACTTTAGCGGCAGTATTAAACATTGATTACTCCTATGAATTTTCCTATAGTAATAAAAATAAAACACCATAAAAACGCTCCGATGGCGGCGAAGCATAAGTAGGTTTTGAATTCCATTCTGCCGATTCCGGAAAAGTAGCAGGTCACGTGTCTGATGCCGGGAATAAAATAACCTAAAATAATGGTGTACGGCCCGTACTTCTTCATCCACCTGTCTACTTTCGCCATCCTCTTTTCCTTCAGGCCGACCCATTTCCCGAACTTATTAATAAACGGGCGGCCGGCTTTTCTGCCGATGAAGTAGCTGATAATCATCCCAAGGAGCGCTCCGATAAAGCTGATGAGAATGGAGAGCCCGTAATTCAGCACGTTTATATGAGCGAAGTAGCCCACAAGCGTCATCATGACTTCATCCGGAATAGGCAATCCGATAATACCGAGTGTCAGCATAAGAAAAATCGCGATATATCCGTAATCGGATATTAATTGCTGAACTAATTCCATCTTCTGCTCTCCAGGTTTTCAGGCGCCTGTTTTTTAAAGTGCGGAAATTTAATATTGCTGACCATTAAATAACCGAGCGCGATCGTTCCCGCCCCCAGAAGAAAAGCGTTATTGATAAAGCTCAAAATGACAAGACACATACCCGCAAACGGAATCGGCATCCCGATAAACGTCGGCAGCTTGCTTTGTTCAATATTAAATCTGGAAAGACGGATCATCCCGCAGATGCTGTAGGAAAGCGCGATTAAAATTCCGATGAACGGAAGCGTATATAGTGAAACACTGTAAGCGAGCATGGACGGCGCCACGCCGAACGTCACGAGATCAGCAAAAGAGTCAAGCTCCCTTCCCATCTCCGATACCGCGTTCAGCTTACGGGCGGCCAAACCATCAAAGAAATCAAGAAACATCCCGGTGAAAATAAAGATCACCGCAGAGTGTATATTATGATACAAAAGGGAATGAATCGATAAGAGCCCGCAAATAAAATTTCCAATTGTAATCATACTAGGTATATAATTCACAGTTTACACAAACCTCCAATTAAAACCATATCAAATCGGACTGCGTATGCATAAAGGCTCCATTTTACGGAAACATAAAATGAAATTCTTTCAATGCTATCATTCAAATTCTTTTATTATACAGCATTTGGTGTTATTTGAACAATCTAATCTGGTGATTTTTGTTTTTTCGCCGTTCATATTAAGGTAAGCAATCATGGATTCCTCTATTCCGGATTACCCTGCTTCAATATTCCATGCCGCGATCCGGATTGTCCGTTCTTGATGAATGAAAAGCCGTATGATGTATTGTTATTTCCTTCTCCGTGAAATGAGAACATTACATATAACGATTGCGGACATAAAAAGTTTCATGAATTAAAAAGCCGGCACAAAACGGCCTCATACATTATCTCACAACCCCGTTTTCCAGTATATAGTCTGCCAAACAAAAAAGGCGCCTTACCATTACGGTAAAAACGCCTTTTAAGATCATTTTATGTAATTGATAAATGACTGAGAGCTTCGGCCGCTCTTTCTCTGGCTTCTTCAACGGTCTCAGCTGCAGAAAGCGCAACCGCCATACGGCGTCCAACTTTCGTGACGGGTTTACCGAATACGCGGACCTGAGTGCTTTTTACCCCCAAAGCCTTCTCCAAACCTTCAACCGCATAATCAGCAAGCTCTTTTGGCGCCTTCAGCGGACGGCTTGCCCCCGGCGAGAGCTGAGTGATTTCCGGAATCGGGAATCCCAATACCGCGCGGACATGCAGCGCAAACTCCGACAAATTCTGCGTTACAAGCGTAACGAGCCCCGTATCATGCGGACGGGGAGACACCTCGCTGAAATATACTTTATCTTCAGTAAGGAAAAGCTCCACCCCGAACAAACCGTATCCGCCGAGCTCGTCCGTTATGCTTTTCGCAATGTGTTTCGCCTCTTTGATCTGCTGTTCCGTCATATGATGAGGCTGCCATGATTCAATATAGTCACCGTCTTTTTGTTCATGTCCGATCGGCGCGCAAAAGGACGTACCGTTCGCCGCGCGCACTGTCAGAAGAGTGATTTCTGATTCAAACGGAATGAATTCCTCAACGATGACCCGGCCGTTTTTCACCCGGCCGCCTTCCATCGCCATGTCCCAGCAGCTTTTCAGCCCGGAAGCCGAGCGGCACACGCTTTGCCCTTTTCCGGAAGAGCTCATCAGCGGTTTTACCACGCACGGAAAGCCGATTGTTTCCGCCGCTTCTTTAAATTCTTCATATGTATTCGCGAATTCATAGCCGGCAGTCGGAAGATGAAGCGTCTCTGCCGCAAGCCGTCTGATGCCTTCTCGGTCCATCGTCAGCTTTGCCGCACGCGCATTCGGAATGACGTGAAAACCTTCTTCCTCAAGCTTCAGCAGCTCATCCGTCGCAATGGCTTCCACTTCCGGCACGATCAAGTCCGGTTTTTCTTTCTCAATGACTTCTCTGACCTGCGCTTTATCAAGCATATCAATCACATAGCTTTTGTGCGCGGCCTGCATGGCGGGAGCATGCTCATAGCTGTCAACGGCTACAGTGACAACCCCGAGCCGCTGCGCTTCAATGACGACTTCTTTCCCCAGCTCGCCTGATCCTAATAACAACATCTTCTTCGCCTGATACATGTCCTTTGGCCCCTCCCTTTCTATACCCCACTCATTATAACGGAAATATTCAAAAAATAAAGACAAGATAGATGACAAGCTCTATCCTGTCTTTTGCGCTGATTCGAGCGATTCAATCGCAGCTGACACGTCCTTCTCGCGATATTGCCCCATTAAACATAACGATTCTTCCGCCCGGCAGGCGTGAGAAGCAATGCGGCGCTTGGCTTCCTCATGGTTGTCAAGGATGCCGAGATCACAGAGGCTGACGGGGAAACCGAGCCGGCGGTAAAACGGAAGCAGCTCTTCAATCTCAGGTCTCCGATTCTCAAGCGCGAGCTGCACCAATATGCCGTAAGCAACCTTCTGGCCATGCAGCACCTGATGTGTCTCCTGAAGAAAACTGAGTCCGTTGTGGACCGCATGCGCCCCTGCCATCCTGCACAAACGGCCGCCATACCCGCCGACCGTTCCCGCAAGCATAATGATCGTTTCCGCCGTATGGATGAACGGCACGGACAGCTCGCCTTTCTCCATGCTTCCGACGGCCGCTTCACTGTAACGCAATAACAGATTACGGATATATTCCGCCTGTCTCAGACCCGCCTGCGCCATCAGCGGCGCCGCCTCCGTATTTCTGATGACCGCCTCGGCCTCATACCATTTCGCCAGCGTATCACCGATCCCGCTTTTCATATATTCAATGGGAGAGGAAAGCAAAAACAGCGGATCAACAAGCGTCAAATAGCTTGAACGCTTATGATAATCAACTCTGATAAAATTGCCGCTCTCATCATATATGACACTCAACGGCGTACTTGCCGCACACGTCCCCGCAATGGAAGGAACCATCACAGCTTCAATATCAAGCCGGTCTGCCGCCGCTTTTGCCAAATCCAATATCGTGCCGCCTCCGATACCGATGATCACATCCGCGTCTTCCGCCTGCTCACAGACCTTACGCACCGCCTCAGGTGAACAGTATCCTTTATGCTGAATCACATCCCAGGAAGAACCGCCGCTGTAATCGGAGAACGCCTGATAGGATTTGATTCCGGTCACAATAACGGGTTTTCTGAATGTCTCCAGCAGCCCCGGAAGTTCTTTTGCGATTCCTCCCTTGCATATGTACTGATTCGGGCCGCTTCGGACGATATCTTCATGCTTCATTCGAATCTCTCCTTTGGCTGGAATTTATATATATTTTCCCACTTGTCAGAAAATACATCAACTGAAGGTGCGTCAGCGCTTCGCTTCTTCCGCCTCCAAAAACAGCTCATCAAGCCGCTCCAAAGCCTCTGCCTTTTCAAAACTGCTGAACCACAGATCATCATAAGAATCAAGGATGCGGTAATGGTGGGAAATCAAATGCTGCTGCAAGCGGAACTCGCCTTTTTTCTCGATGGCTTTCCACCACACCTTGCCGCCCATCGTCTTCCCCTTCGGCCTGTCAATTGTGCGGTGAGCAACCGTTTCAATGACCTCCAGCGGATCATCTCCTAATACGGATTGCAATGTTTCACTTGATCTGAAAAGCGCGCAAACCGCCACAACGTGCGGCCATTCCGCAAGCGCCCGCCCTTTCTCAATCTGCACCAGCGACTTTTTAGAAAGACCGATCACATCCGCCATTTTCTCCTGTGTGTAGCCTCTCTCCGATCGGATTTTCTTCAGCTGGACTGAGACAAGCTCAGTCATATAATCTTGATCCATCTCAACCTCCATATTTATCAATATAGCCATTTTACACCGCGGCACGCCTTTTTTATATCAGAACATTTTCAAACGAATCAAAAGAACCCGGGATTGGCTTATCATTGAAGCGATGTACCTTCCCGCATAATCCAGAATGATGCGGTGAAATACAAACGTACGCCCGAAGAGACAGGTGCTGGCTCCCTGGCGGTTGAGCTCCGGACAAAATAAAAAGCTGCCGCAGCTGCAGCAGCTAAAACTTTATAGACCGGAAGATCAGCATTATGAAGCGAATACAATCCATCTTGCACTATAATTGACACGTTTTTTCGAACCCTGATTGACCAATTTAAATCTGTATGAATCTCCTTTTTTCAACGAAGGTGTTTCAAAATAAGTCGTTCCATTTTTCTTTGCATTGGCGGTTTTGATTGTTTTCCAGGCACCTTTGCCGTTGACTTGCTTTTGGACGTATATTTTATACGTGCCCTTCCCTTTACTGTTGGATTTAAAAGTCACGGCTCTCAAGGTGTACTTTTTTGTCGTTTTAGTGAATTTAGGGTGATATGTATTGATCACATAGTTAGTGAAATACCCGCTTTTATAAGTATGAAGCCAGTCTTTAGCCTCTGCTTTTTGCGGAGAAGAAAAACCCATAAAACCAATTCCGCTGATTAAAAGAGTAAAAATAATGATGAGCGACTTAAAAATCTTTTTGCTTTTCATCGAGAAAATCCTTCCTTCCTGTAACTATTTACCCTATTTATGTTAATGACAATATAGCCAATCATAAATCCGTCCAACTAACCATTTTGACCGCAGGAGGAGATGTGAACAGCCCTTAAAATGACTATATGACTACTACTTATGATTCTTGTCATTTTTGATTAAGTGATAAAGTTACTTTAAACCGCTATTCATTTTGTTGTTTTTGTATCAATTGTCATAGCGAGGTCTTTTCCTATCAATGCCTCTCTTTCGGCGTTTGTTCTGCTGCCGTGATGGGGCTCTCCTTGGATAAACCCCTGCACCCATGACAAACTGTCATACGTTTGCCACCTATGAATGAACGCACAATACACATAATGGAGGGATTGCAATGGACGAAATGGTCCTGGAAACACAACAATGGCTGAATGAGACGTACAAAGGCAGACACGGGTACAACAAAGTGCCGGAAAACGGAAAAACGGGCTGGGATACCATTTACGGTCTGACACGGGCGCTTCAAATTGAGCTTGGTATTTCAGAACCTGCCGATAACTTCGGACCGACGACACAAAGATTGTTTAAGCCGTTGAAAAAGCAGGCTCCCGATTCTAAGCCGACAAACATGAATTACATTCTGCAGGGGGCGCTGTGGTGTAAAGGTTTTAACCCCGGCGGATTTTCAGGCGTTTTCTATGAAAATACCGAAAGGGCTGTAAAAGAGTTTCAAAAAGCGGCCGGGCTCACTAAGCAAGACGGCATCGTCACGGCACTCATTATGAAAGCCTTGCTGGATATGAGCGCTTTTCGATTAGTAGCGGGAGGCGACAAAAGAATCCGCCAAATCCAGCAGAACCTGAACCGGGATTACAATGACTACATCGGCTTGATGCCTTGTGACGGCTTATACGCCCGCGATACAAACAAGGCTCTCATTTATGCCCTGCAAAAAGAAGAAGGCATGAGCACAAGCGTCGCCAATGGATTTTTCGGAAACGGCACGACCGACTTATGCCCTACCTTGACTCCCGGCGATTCACGGACAGGCTTTGTTTTGATTGTCCAATACGCGCTTTACTGTAATGGGGAATCATTTGACCCCGGTGAATTCGACGGAAAATACGGCGTCGGCGTTGTATCGGCAGTGAAAGCTTTCCAAAAGTTTATGTGCCTGCCGCAGACCGGTTATGCGGACATGCCGACGATTAAAGCTTTATTATCAAGCTCAGGCGACACAACGCGGGCTGCTTCAGCTTGTGACACCGCTGCCATTTTGACGGCAGATACGGCTAAAACGTTGCGTGAGAATGGCTATAAGATCGTGGGAAGATATCTGACCGGGAATGTGCGGACAAGCAGCGGACTGACATCGAAAGCGTTAACGTCAAAAGAACTTTCCACGATTTTCAATGCCGGCTTAAGCGTGTTTCCGATTTATCAGGACGGCGGCTATGAATCTTCTTATTTTGTAAAAGACCAAGGAACGAGAGATGCGTACAGCGCTGCATCAGCCGCCCGAAGATTAGGTTTTCCGTCAGGAACGACCATTTACTTTGCGGTCGATTTCGATGCGTATGATTATGAAGTCACGGATAAAATCATTCCTTACTTCCAAGAAATCAAGTCAGCTTTTATGAAAATGCAGGCGTTCTCTACTGCGCCGAAATATGAAATCGGCGTATACGGACCGAGAAACATTTGTATCCGGACGTCAGAAGCAGGTCTGACCAAATATAGCTTTACCGCTAACATGTCGACCGGATTCAGCGGCAACCTCGGATACCCGATGCCGAAAAACTGGGCTTTTGATCAATTTTATGAAGGATCAATCGGAAGCGGAGCGGGAAAAGTCGCCATTGACAAAGACGGATACTCCGGGAAAGACTCGGGTGCAAGCAGCGTCCATCCGCCTTCTGATCCTGTGTATGATGCAAGACTAAACACATTAACTAATATCCTGTCAACAATTCCAGCCTTAGAGAATGCATCCGGTCTTGCCAATATGATGTTCGAATTCGATACAACCGAAACCATTTTAACTTCCCCAACTTTAGATATCTTATTGTCTACTTCAATTCTGTATACGATCCCAAGTGAGGGGTCTGCTAATACAATGACAATAACGAATGGAAAACCCGGGGCTTATGTTACTGGTTTACTGGGAGATACACAAACAATACTTACGGCTTCAGACATCCGTTCTTATCAAAATTTATTAGACAATCTGAGCCTATCTGTAAGAAACGGTTATCTGGAAATGGCAGTGACCCCTTCTGCTCAATCATTAGATGTTTCAATTAAAATCTATACACCTGACATTCCAGTTGCCGATGGGTCCACAACTGGACTTACGACCATGTTTACGTTTAGAATTAAAACGTATAAAGGTGTACCGGTTTCAGCTGCAGAAAGTGAATTAGCGAAGGACTGGGATCTTCTCCCTTCAACTCTCGTTATTGTTGCAGGGGTGTCTGCTTTCTATTTCACCTCTAAGATCCTTACTGAAAAACCGACCGGGAATAAAACAGTAGAAGCGGTAACTGAATTCGCCGCAGTTTTACTAGCCCTTTACGCTTATATGACTGATCTCTACTAATCAAAGAAAAACTGCATGAATATCTCATTCATGCAGTTTTATTCCTATTATTTTTTTGGAGGTTTCACTCATTGAATGAAAATCAATCCGCATTTAACACAGCAAAGCAAACTGCACAAAGATTGTTAAAATGTAAGAATGAACAAGAAATGATGGACTTTTTATCCGAACAAGATGTACATACGCTCAGTCTTTTAAAGTACTATTACTCTGCCCCGGCTCTTCCTTTTCAAATGCTCATGAAGATTGCTTTTTGCTGTATAGCGATGGCGTTGATCTTCGCTTCATTCTTGTTTATTCAAGTCAAAACACTCATACCTATTCCCATTTTATCTGATCTGTTGCCGGCAGTGTTTTCACTGTTTACAATCGGATGTATTGTCGCGTTTTATATGTTTTTTTCGCGCGAAAAGAAAGACCGGTTACCTGACAGCCGCTTAAGAAGAAACACTTACTCCTTCCGGGTTATAAATATGATAAATACAAATCTGGAAAAGAAATATCGTACACTGGCTTCTTTAGCGGGCGGTAAACAAAGTGATGATACACTCGAAGAAAGCATGAAGCAGATTAGCTCTTGTAAAAATGATGAAGAACTGATGAAATGTCTTGAAGAACAAGATACGGAGAAGTTATTCAAGCTGAAAAATCAGTTTTCCAAACCCGACTTCTCATTATTGGATTTTATGAAATGGATTTTTATCGGAAGCATTATTGCTATGTTTCTGACTGCACTTTTCTCAGGTCAAGTCAGCTATGTTCATGTTCCCCGCCTACTTCCGTATCTTCTGCTTTTTTTATTCGCCAGGGGCTTAATATATCTAATAAAACTGCTGAAACTGTACCAAAAAGGGCCTTTGCACTCCATTCCTCACTTTACAAAGAACGCTGAAAACACCCGTATCACCGGAATGATAGACTTTGTCCTCGAACAACGATACAAAGACATGATCAGTTAAAAACCCCTCTGCTTAAGGGGTTTTTTTATTATGCAATCCCTTCACCCCCCTTATCAAAAAAGGCTCTTCTCCTTTGGAAATAACCGGAACACCCAATTTCGTTTTCAATATAATGAGGTAGTGGATCTGCAAAGAAAGAAGGGCGACATGATGGGTATCATTAATGGCAAAATGTTCATTGACCGATTAAATCAGCTTGGAAATGAGATTTGGCTCGATGGTGAAAAGATCGAGGGACAGATTTCTGAACATCCCGCATTTAAGGGCCTTCTGGAAACGAAGCGCTCTCTTTATGATTTGCAAACGACACCGGATATGAAAGATCAAATGACTTACAGTCTTCCCGGTAAAAAAGAACGGGCCGGGCTTTCATACCTGCAGCCGAAAACGAAAGAAGACGTAAAAAGAAGAAGAAACATGTTCGAACATTGGGCCAGACACACGCACGGAATGATGGGACGAAGCCCGGATTATATGAATACCGTGCTGATGAGCTTCGCCTCCTCCGCCGCGCTTTTGAAAGACCGCGATCATTGTTTTCCGGAACATGTTCAAGCGCTGTACGAACGCGCTGCTGCACAGGATCTTTCTTTTACGCACACGTTTATCACCCCTCAGGTGAATCGTTCACAAATGGGTGTAAACGTATCGCCGACACCTATCTCGGCAAAAGTCGTCGATAAAAATGAAAAAGGCCTCATCATACACGGCGCCCGGATTTTAGCCACACAAGGCGGCCTGACGGATGAAGTGCTCGTGGTTTCTCTGCCTAAAATGTATTTTGAATCGGATGAAGCGTTCGCTTTTTCAATCCCTTCCAATACAAAGGGAGTAAAATTCATCTGCAGGGAATCTTTCGTACTCGGAAAATCATCGTTTGATTATCCGCTCAGCTCAAGATATGAAGAAATGGATTCTATCGTTGTATTTGATCACGTTTTGGTCCCTTGGGAACGCGTATTTTTTTATAATAATTACGAGGCGGCTTTTGATTTTAATATGAAAAGCTCTTTTAACGCCTTCGCATTTCATCAAGTCATCACGAGACAAATTGTAAAGACGGAGTTTCTCCTGGGCCTCGCCCAAACGCTTGTCGAAGCGATAGATGTGGGCGAATATCAGCATATTCAGGCTAAGATGGCTGAAATCATCACCGGTCTGGAAACGATGAAAGCCCTTTTGGAAAAGTCGGAGAATGATGCGGAAACAGATGAATGGGGTTATATGCGTCCGAGTGTCACTCCGCTTCGTGTGGTCAGCGCGATTTTTCCCGACATCTACCCGCGCTTCACGGAAATCATTCAGCTGATCGGGGCAAGCGGAATGGTGACTTTGCCGACTGAAAAAGCGTTCCGTTCTGACATCAGAGGAGACCTTGACCAATATTTGCAGGCGGTCGAATTGAACGCTGAGGACCGGGTAAAAGTGTTCCGCCTCGCATGGGATTTGACCATGAGCCCCTTCGGAACAAGACAGACACAATATGAGCGGTACTTCTTCGGTGACCCCGTCCGCTTAACCAGCCATCTGTACAGAAGCTATCCGAAAGAAGAACAGACCGCGGTCATCAAGGAATTCCTGCACATTCATAAATAAAACAAAGCAGAGAGCGCATCTCTGCTTATGATAGCTGGATCGGCTGCCGCCGATCCTATTTTTTATTTTGGCTGATCACCACCATCGTAATATGCGATAACGCGAAAGAGACAAGCGTATACACAACGGCCCACCCGATAAACGAGAAATTCAATACGGTAAAGGTGCATATAAGGCAAACGGCCAAAGCGGCAGCCGGCATAATGAACGCGTTTTTAAACAGGTACGTTCCGGCGACTGACAAGATGATGATACAAAGCGGCAGAACACCGAACGCAAAATCCAATTCATCAATCAACAGATGCACTCCCTTCGCTTTTCTTAGTCCGGCCTAACACATCTTATGCCTGAGTACAAAATCGAGTACTTCAAATCTTTCGCGCTCCGGCTGATTTTCCCTCCGGTTATTTATTCGAAAAAATGAAAACTTTCCTTAAAGCGTTTACATTCACGTCAGACTATGATAATTTAAGAAAGCGCTATCATACACAAGTTAATGATTTTTGGATGGAGATGAGGAGAACCAGGAAACCCCGCCCTTTCACAAGGGTGATTTCTGGTTCTTTTTGTCATTTTCAAGGAAAGGAGTCATACATACATCATGATAGACGTTCAGCAAAGGGGAGGATATGATGTTTCAATTGTTTAAGCCGGCTCCGCATATTGAGAGATTGGATGATTCAAAGACGGATGCGGCCTATAAACGGCTCAGGCTGCAAGTATTTTTGGGGATTTTCATCGGGTATGCCGGGTATTATTTGCTTCGCAAAAACTTTGCCTTCGCTATTCCTTATTTTCAGGAACAAGGGTTTTCAAAAGGGGAACTTGGCTTGGTGCTTGCGGCCGTATCAATCGCTTACGGCTTCAGTAAATTTATTATGGGGATGGTGTCTGACCGCTGCAACCCGAGGTATTTCCTTGCGACGGGTCTGTTTTTGTCAGGTGTCGTAAACATTTTATTTGTTTCCATGCCGTGGGTCACGTCAAGCGTGACGATTATGTTTATTTTTATGTTTATTAACGGATGGTTTCAAGGAATGGGCTGGCCGCCTTGCGGACGGACGATGGCTCATTGGTTTTCCATCAGTGAACGCGGCACGAAAATGTCGATATGGAATGTCGCCCATAACATAGGCGGAGGTATTCTCGCCCCGCTCGTGACTCTCGGCATCGCCATGTTTGTTACTTGGAAAAGCGTGTTTTTCTTTCCGGCGATTATCGCCATCGTTATTTCATTTGTGATTGTTCTTCTCGTACGGGACACGCCGCAATCCTGCGGGCTTCCGCCGATTGAAGAATACCGCAATGACTATCCGAAACATGCGTTCAAAGACCAGGAAAAAGAGATGACGACCAAAGAAATTCTTTTTAAATACGTGCTGAATAATAAATTTCTGTGGTATATCGCATTTGCCAATGTCTTTGTTTACTTCGTACGGTACGGTGTCGTTGACTGGGCGCCGACTTATTTGACGGAAGCGAAAGGGTTCTCTCCTGAAGATTCCAGATGGTCTTATTTCCTTTATGAATATGCGGGAATTCCGGGAACGATTTTGTGCGGCTGGATCAGCGACCGGTTTTTCAAAAGCCGCCGCGCGCCGGCAGGCGTACTGTTCATGGCCGGCGTATTTATCGCTGTATTGGTCTACTGGCTTAACCCTGCCGGTCATCCGCTCATCGATAATATCGCGCTGATCAGCATCGGCTTCTTAATCTATGGACCTGTCATGCTGATCGGGCTTCAGGCCATTGACCTTGCGCCTAAAAAAGCGGCGGGAACGGCAGCCGGCTTAACCGGGTTTTTCGGCTACATCGGAGGCTCTGCTTTCGCCAACGCCATCATGGGTTATGTCGTAGACCGCTTTGACTGGAACGGCGGCTTTATCATGCTTATCTCCTCATGCGTGCTGTCCATCGTCTTCTTGGCTATGACGTGGAATACGGGCAAGCGGGCGGAGCATGTGTAAGAAAACAACATAAAAGATTAATATTTTTGCAGTACAGCATTTACAACGATTTTCTACACTAGAGACAGATATTGATTTTTAAGGGGGAAGAAAACATGCGGAAACATAAATTGTTTGCTTTGGTATTGCTTTCATTCGGTTTATTGTCATTCATCGTCACGCCTGTATCGGCGGCGGGAAAAGGAAACCTCTTGTCTCCTGACAGAATTTTGACCATTGCCCATCGCGGTGCTTCGGGGTATGTCCCGGAGCACACGATCCTTTCTTATGAAACTGCGCAAAAAATGAAGGCTGACTATATTGAGCTGGATTTACAAATGACAAAAGACGGCAAGCTGATCGTCATGCATGATGAAAAACTGGACCGCACCACAAACGGACAAGGCTGGGTGAAGGATCATACATTAGCCGAGATTCAAAAGCTCGACGCCGGCTCTTGGTTCAATAAGGCCTATCCGGAAAAAGCAAAACCGCAATACGCCGGACTTCGCGTTCCCACACTTGATGACGTGTTAAAACGGTTCGGCAGACATGCAAACTATTATATTGAAACAAAGGCGCCCGAAACATATCCGGGTATGGAAGAAAAACTGATCGCTTCACTGAAAAAATACAAATTGGCAGGTAAGCATGCGAAACTTGGACAAGTTATCATTCAGTCTTTCAGCAGGGACAGCCTTCTGAAAATCAAACAGCTCGATCCGAAACTTCCCGCTGTCCAATTGCTTGAAGCGGAACAGATGACGTCAATGACTGACGCAGATTTAACGGACATTAAAACATATGCCGTCGGAATCGGACCGGATTACAAAGCGCTGAACGCTCAAAATGTCCGAAACATTCGCAGCCACGGCCTTCTGCTTCATCCTTACACCGTAAACAGCGAGGCGGACATGCGCCGTCTGCTGAATTGGGGCGTAACCGGTGTGTTTACCAACTATGCGGATATATTCCAAAAGGTTAAAAAAGAATACAAATCATAAAGCCACATGGGTTCGGGGATGATGCCGAACCCATGTTTTTTTGCCCGATCAAAAACCTTGCGGGAACGTTCCCGCAAGGTTTTTATCAATCATTATTCTTTTCCGGCAGCGGCTTCCGCCTGTCCGCCTTTTAATTGATCGTTGATTGCTTTGGCGTCTTTCAAATACTCAGTCTTGAATCCGCTCTTCAGCGCCCACGCATAGAAGGCAAGGGCAACGATTGCGATCAGCCCCATATCCCAGCCGTACGGAATGATGTTCAGACCGCCGAATTTTTCACTTCCGAGCCATGAAATGACCATCATGCTGAGCAGATAGACAACCATCCAGACGCCGCCTTTAAAGTTTCTGCGGAATCCTTTCCACTTCGCTTTCGCTTGGTAGTAGAAATAAATCGGAAGGCCGATCAAAATGATAAACAGCACCTGCCCTGTTAACGGCCAGCGCGCCCAATACAGCACGAGAGACGCGAACACGAAGCCGAGCGGTGCAACCACGCTGAGGCCTTTCAGACGGAGAGGCCGGTACAAATCCGCCGCCGTCCGCCGCAGCGTCATCACCGTCACGGGACCCGTGATATAAGAAATCAGCGTCGCAACGGAAATGATTTCAGCAAGCACGCCCCATCCTCTGAATAAAAACAGAAAGATAAACGATACGACCAGGTTGAAAATCATCGCTTGGCGCGGCACGCCGTACAGCGGATGAAGCTTTCCGAAAATGCTCGGCATATATTTATTTTTTTCCATGCCGTAAATCATGCGGGACGTCGTAGCGGTATAAGTAATACCCGTTCCTGACGGAGATACGAACGCATCCGCATAAAGAATAATGACAAGCCAGTTGATATTCAATGCGATCGCCAAATCGGCAAATGGAGAGTTGAAGTTCAGGTGACTCCAGCCGTGAACGATCATGGAAGGTTCAACCGCACCGATAAATGCGATTTGCAATAGGACGTAAATGACGGTTGCGACCAGCAGCGAACCGACAACCGCAATCGGAATCGATTTGCCGGGATTTTTTGCTTCTCCGGCCATGTTAATCGGGCTTTGAAACCCGTTAAACGCAAATACGATACCTGATGTGGCCACCGCCGTCAGCACGCTTGCCCAGCCGTTCGGTGCAATGCTTGAACCGGATGTGAAGTTTCCGCCGTGAAAACCGGTAAACAGCAGCGCTCCGATTGTCAGCCCCGGAATAATGATTTTAAAGATGGTAATCAATGAATTCGCTTTTGAAAATAAGTTAACTGTCCAATAATTCAGTAAAAAGTAAATAATCAGTAATACGGATGCGAAGCCGAGCCCCTCTCCCGTAAGAGTGCCGTTGTGAACGAGATTGCTTG
Organism: Bacillus sp. EKM206B; assembly: GCF_011066015.1. Taxonomy (NCBI): domain Bacteria; kingdom Bacillati; phylum Bacillota; class Bacilli; order Caryophanales; family Bacillaceae; genus Bacillus; species Bacillus sp. EKM206B. Next base: position 25,214 of record NZ_JAAMNL010000008.1, on the reverse strand, counting down.
TCCATTTTGCCCATTCCCACGGCCATGAGCTCATGTATTGAACAGACGCAACTGCTTCCACCGGAATAACGGAAACAATCGCAATCCAGTTTGCCCATCCTGCGATAAATCCAATAAATGATCCATGAGAATATTGAGTATATTTTACCATTCCCCCGGCTTCCGGGAACATTGAACCCAATTCACTGTAAGAAAGTGCGATAAACAAAATAACGATCATACCGATAATCCAGGAAATAATTGCGGCAGGTCCCGCAATCTGAGCCGCCCGCCACGCCCCAAATAACCAACCGGAGCCAATCATCGACCCAAGTCCGACCATCATGAGTGCAAACGTTCCCATTCTGCGATGTAATTGATTCATAAAGTTAACACCTTTCAATTAAAATATGACTCCAGCGCTATCATATATTTATAATATTATTCTGAAAATAGTTTTGTCAATCTTTATCGCATTAAAGCAGAAAGCCAAAATTACCCTTCCGATGTTTAAACAGCCGTTAAGCGGGAATAACTACTGCAAGCCAGAAATAGAAAGGAGTTTTTATCGTGAAACAAAAACTGCTCATTTCAGGACTTGCCGTGTCGACTGTCGGAGTGACTTCCTATTTGCTCAAAGATAAATCAAACCGCCAAAAGGTGATGAGCTTTATCCGCAATATGAAAACATCGCTCTCCGGGAAGCAGGATATTGAATCATTCCCCGTCAACAAAGCAGGCAACCCGCATCCCGAAGATATTGAAGATAACAAAATGGTATCCGAAGGCTCCATGTACCCGGTTCAATATTATGATGACAAGAAGAAATAATCTGTTCCCGGGCTGCCCGGCCGTATCAAACGGCGGCAGCTTTTTTTATGCAGACGGCGTTTGATAGATCCGCCAATATTGGCGCGACCCTTTCTCCCGCACGGTAATGCCCAGTTTGGATATTTCTGCTTTCAGCTCTTTCGCATCAGCCTTTTCCTCCTCTTTCAGCGCCTTTTCTCTCGCTTTTAAAAGAGCATTTGCCCCTGGCTCCAAATCCGGCGTGTCCGGCACCCACCGTTTGTATTCTTCTTTAAAAGGATCTTCCGTCCCCAGCCAGACATACCCATGCGCGCGAAACGCATCAGCCGCTTTTTCAACCGCGGGCTCAAGCTTCTCCCGAAAAAGCTCCTGCCCCTCAGTCCCCAATAAGACAAGATGCTTTTCATCCGTAAACACACCGGAAATGCTGTCTTTCGAAAACACGCTTTCTTCATTATATATGGTTAAGGACACCTCGCTGTCCGTCACGACTGCCACAAGAGTTTCTTTAAAAGCTGCCCGCGTCAGCCACACTCCCCCGATTAAGCCGATAACGGCGGTTGCAGCCGCAGCCTTCCATCCGTGAAAAGAAGCGATAATGTCCAGCGGCCCGTGGAAAGGCAGCCAATCCAATGTTACGGCCCACTTCGCAATGACCGGCAGAAACCATCCGATGACCAGCCCCAATAATGGCGGCACCAGAAAAACCAAAGCTTTTTCAACCGATGACAACTCAAGAACCGTCTGTTTTTTTATTTCGTTCATGTTTCTCCTCCGTCTGTGTTTTTCACAACTATCCATTATACAAAGGGTTGGATGATTCTGTAAACTGTTTCCGAAACAATAAAAAGCCTCCCGACCGCCGGGAGGCTTTTTAAAACAGGAGCTCATATACTTCATTCAATTCCATCGTGCGCTTCTCATCCTGCTCGTTCTCAGCATATTTGATTTCCTTTTCAAGCAGCTGATTCAGCGCATCCATTTCCAAATCATTTAGATCTTTCACAAACTCGCCCTCATTTGCATAATGCTTCACCTGAAGCTTTTTATAAATCCCTCGGCACACATCATGCTCCAAGTGGTTCGAAAGCGACTCGCGCAAATATCCGAGTGTCCTGTCCATCATGTAAGCCCTCCCTTTTCTATAGGAATAGCTTCCCGGAAAGAGAGAAAAACTATACATGAAAGCACCGGGCGGCTATTTTAACTCTGTACCTGAATGGAGAAAAATCCGCTGCTTAACGGCGTGTACGGCCCGTTCAGCCCCGTTGCGGAGAAAGAGAACGTTCCTGAACTGACATAAGAAAGAGGAACACTGTAATATTTAATGTAGCCTGTAACGATATTGCCGTTTTTCGTATATTCATCTTCCAGCGCTTTTGACGTAAGATTTGTAATATTCGTTCCGTTGTTAAACGCCTGGATCGTGTTATTGTTCGGATACCCTTGGAAATATACGGCTAAATAACCCGTTGTACCCTTCATCGGTTTTGATGCGCTGATTTGGTTCGGCCCGATATTTTCCCATTGGTAACTCTGACCGTCAGACGTCACACCGATAATACGGATTTGTGTTAAAGCAGGAGCCGGCGCCGCAGACGCTGATGGAGCCCACAACCCGCTCACAAGCAACAAAACAGCGGCGGCCGCCGCGAATAGCATAACGAGTCTCTTTTTCATGTTTCTTCCCCCTCTTATTCTTTTCTTAGAATCCTATACTATTTTACACGATTTACAAGGAAAAAGATTACATTTTATAAAAGAGTCCGGAACACTTTGTGAACTAGATATGAAACGCTCTTGAAACGCCGTTGATCATGAGAAAGATGCCGCAGATTCTTAACACGACTCTCGAACTTCTGTCATCTTTACCGAAAAAGGTTTTTCCGAGCCAGCCAATCCATAGGTTCATTGCGGCTCCAGCGAGCACTTCTATGATTCCGATGATTTCTGCCATATACAAAGCAGCCATCCTCCTAACTGTGTTTTTTCATATTACGGTTTATCAAATAGAGTGATAAGACCAATGACGCTGCACCGGCAGCAAGAAACAGGCTCAGCAGCACGATCTGCATGTTGCCTCCGCCATTGTTTTGAAATGCGCCGATCGCCCATTTTTCAGGAGTAAACAACGACAGCATCCGCATGTACTCCGGAGCCGTGTCTAATGTGAAGAAAGCCCCTCCCAATAAACCCGTGACAGCTATAAAAACGGAAGCAAGCGACGTGAATTGCTTTTGGCTCTTCATGAACGGTATCACGGCCATCGTTACAGCAGTCAGCGCAAACGAGCAGGCCGCAAGCACCGCTCCCGCAGCAAAAACATGATCAGCAAAACGGATATGCAGCATGAATGTTCCGGCAGCGAGGATCACGATAATATGGAGAAGACCGAAAAGATACGCCGCCGCAAACTTAGAGATTGCATATGCCGTATAGGAAACGGGTGTGCTCAGCAATCTGTCATATGTATGATTTTCTTGTTCATCTATAAATGATCGCAGGCTTTGGACTGCAACAAACCAGATAAACATCACTAAAAATCCGATAAGTCTGTCGGCTGCCTGTCCGCCTTCATAAACGTGATGGCGGTCAACATTGACGGCGGAATGACCCTGAATATCCTTCAAGAGATCAGCTGCCGCCTGCTTCCCGTCGGTGTGCAGCGTGCGGGATATCACTTTTGCATCGCGGACTATTTTTTTCAGCGCGCCCGCCTGCTGCGCAATCAGCTGCTCTGTCAAAACAGCATCATCCTTTTCTTCATTCTGAATAAATGAAACGTTCAATTCATCTCCGGAAAATAATGTCTCTTCAAAATGAGAGCCGATCAGCAATCCGAAGGAAATATCCTGATGATGAATCTTTGTTTTTAATACGTCCTCCGTGACCTTCGTGACTTTTATATGGCCGGCTGTCTGAATCATTTTCATAAATTGCGCTGAATAGGCGCTCTGATCCTTATCAGCTACATATACTTCCTTCTGCTGACTGCCATCCGCAGAAAAGGAAAAGAAATATGTGAGAAGGAGCGGGGCGGAAATCGTCGCAAAGATGGCAGCACGATTTTGCAGCATCAGTTTCAGCTGATGTCTGATCATGAATAACAGCTGCGTCATGAAACAGCCTCCTTCCGTTTAAACACCCAGATGGTCAAACATAAAAACACGGCGCCGATGGCGGCAAGCTCTGCCAAATCCGCCAGAATACCGCTCAGACCGGCATGCTGCGTGACACTGACATAGCTGTTGATCGCTTTGCCGTTCGGTATCAGCTCCTGCACGATTTTCAAACTGTCAGGCAAGCCGTCTTTTGCGATAAAGCTTCCGCCTAAAAAACTGAATCCGTATAAAATGGGAGCCGCCATGCTTGAGACGGTCTCGTGGTTTTTTGCAGCAACCCCCCAAAGAAGCACGATACTGCCGATCGTAAATGAATAAACAATCGTAACCAGCAATATTTCAAACAAATTGCCCCATTTTACCTGATACAAGATGCTGCTTGCGATGATGACGGCAGCCATTTGCATAAGGATGGCAAGCATGATTCCCAAAAGCTTACCCGCCACATACTGGATACGTAAAACAGGCATTGATTTGATTCTGAATAACGTGTGCTGCTGTCTCTCTTCCACTATCCCGTGAATGAGCGCAAACGCGGTCATAATGGAGAACATGACGACCATTGCGATTGAATAATACTGCATCGCATCAATCGGAGCCGCGTGATTGCCGGCCGACTGTTTCGGAATGGTGACAGCCTGTTCACGTTCACCCGAAAGGCCGCTGATGATTTTGCTGGCATCTCCCTTTGACAGATGTCCCGACTTCTTCAGCACCGCTTTTTCTTCACTGATCTCCGCTTTTACTCTGGTGACAAACGAATCAGCCATCATTTCCACAATGTCTCCGTTTACAGAGCCTTGTTGGTCCGAGATGACTTTGATACTTGTTTTTTCATTGTGTTCTGCCGCTTTTGCAAAGCCTTTCGGCACGTATACAAAAACGGAGACTTTGCCGCTTTCGACAAGCTGTTTCCCTTCTTGGTAACTGCCTATGTCTTTTACACGGATGAGATCAGTTTGTTTCAGCACGTCATTCTTTAATACGTCGCCCAAAGAACTCTCCGCGTGATCCGCATTATAAAACGCGGTCTGAAATGGCTTCACTTTCGAATCGCCGTGAAAAACCGTTCCTAAAATAAAAATCATCAGTGCCGGAAACAGAATCAGTTTTATATAGAAAGACTTTGCTCCGGCCAATAACCGAAAATCTAATAAGATCAGCCTGAATAATATTTTCATGACGCCCCCTATGAATCCCGCAGCGTTTTGCCGGTGAGCCGGAGGAAAATACTTTCCAGATTGGCTTCCTCGAAATGAATGCCCTTAATGGTGATACCGGTCTTCCTGATATCATCCGCAATATCAAGGATATTGCGATCTGCCGCAGAGACGAGCATCGTAATGGTCTGCTGGCTGACAGCAGCCTCGGCAACACCGGGAATGCAGCGGATTTTTTTAACGGCATCATCATTCAGCCCCTCTGCATTCACGATCAGGGTATCAGAGGCTTTGGCTGACTGCTTCAATTCGTCTTTCGTCCCGCAGGCAATGATTGAGCCGTGATCCATGATCGCCGCTTTTTCACAGAGGTATTCGACCTCTTCCATGTAATGACTCGTGTAGATGACGGTCATCCCTTTTTCTTGATTTAACGTCTTCACGGTTTCAAGAATATGATGTCTGGATTGCGGATCAATTCCGACGGTCGGTTCATCTAAAATGAATAGTTTCGGTTCATTCATTAGCGCGGCCCCGATATTCACCCGTCTTTTCATGCCGCCTGAAAACTCAGATATCCTTTGATTTCGCTGTTCCTGTAATTCGATGATGTCCAGCACTTCATCAACCCGTTTACAAAGTTCCCTACCGGACAGTCCGTACAGACTCCCGAAAAAAGCCAGATTATCCTTTGCGCTTAACGCTTGATATAAAGCGATTTCCTGCGGGACGACTCCCATCACTTTTTTTATGGCCGCAGGCTGCTCCTGTAATGAGGTTCCGTCAATGCAGATTGTTCCGCCCGTCGGCGGGAGCACGGTGCTGATCATCGACACCGTTGTTGATTTACCGGCGCCGTTTGGTCCCAGCAGACCGAATATCTCTCCTTTTTCGACGCGCAGTGATATATGATTGACAGCGGTAAAATCGCCGTACTTCTTTGTCAAATCCGTTAATTCGAGCATTCGTGCAGCACTCCTTGTGTCATGTCTGCACTTATTCTACTCTCGGCAATCCTTGTTTTCTATTCACTTTCGTACTCGATATGGATATTACTTTCGTCATATGTTTAGTGATAAAAAGGGAGAGAGGAGGGTGAAGCGGGGTTATACCAATTTTTGCAAATATAAAGTAAGCTCGGTTCTGTTTGACACTTCAAGTTTATCGAGGATTCTGGATACATAGTTTTTCACAGTGCCTTCAGTCAGAAATAAGTCTGCGGCAATGCGTTTATTGCTTTTGCCTTCCATAATGTGTTTCGCCACATCAAGCTCTCTCGGCGTGAGAATCTCCTTCAGCTTTGTCCGCGGCTCTTTCTGCACCGCAGGGATCTCCATATTGTTCAGCGCTTTTACGACGGAAACCGTGATTTTGGGATTCAGCATCATCTTCCCTTCATAAACGGCTTGAAGGGAGGCGATAATTTCATCTGAATCAGCATCCTTCAAGAGATAGCCGTCGGCTCCGCTTTTCAGCCCGGCAAAAATATAGTGATCATCTTCAAACGTTGTCAGAATGATGACTTTTACGGACGGATATCGCGCTTTTACCGCTTTTGTCGTTTCGATTCCGTCCATACCGGGCATTCTGATATCCATCAAAATCACATCAGTTTCGGTTTGAGAAAGCAGCCGGAGAACCTCTTCGCCGCAAGAAGCCTCTCCCGATATTTGAATTCCTTCGTGAAGACTCAGAATCATTTTCAGCCCCTCTCTCACAATGGACTGGTCGTCTGCAATCATGACATTCACTTGATTAATCCTCCTTGCACGGAAACCTTATTTTCACGTCAAAACCCGTTTCCTTCCCAGACGAGAAAACAGCCTCTCCGCCAAGTGCGGCTGCTCTTTTCTCAATTCCTTTCAGACCATTTGATTTTATGATCGTTCCGCAGGCTGAGCCGTTATTATGAATATGCGCCAATATCATGTTTCGGTTTTTTTGAATCCGGACAGAAACATATGAAGCATGTCCATGCTTTATCGCATTCGTAATCGTTTCCTGAACGGATTGATAAAGACAATGCTTCACATCCGGCTGTTCCGCTTCTATGGCCGCATCCATCTCCAGCTCGAAGCGTATGCCTCCCGCCTCTTGAAAATGGCTGAAAATGTCACGAAGCTCTTGCTCAAATCCCCGCCCCGGCAAAGAGCCCTGCAGCAGCATAACGGCCTGGCGAAGCTTTAAAATGGATTCTTTCGTAAGATCATGCGCCTTATGAATGATCTGCTTCACTTTGTCCGGCTGATGCCCGGCTGTCTTCCCGGCAAATTCCAAATTCATTTTCAGAGCAGCCAGATAATGACCGAGAGAATCATGCAGCTCCTGCGCAATTCTTGTTCTTTCTTTCGTAACGGCCAGTTCTTCAATCCGGTCTGAATATTCCTTCAGTGTATCATTAGCGATCTTCAGCTCTCGGTTCAGCAATTCAACCTTCGACTTCTCCTGCAGGTTTTTCCGATATAAATAAATCACCGCAAACATGATGAAGTATGGCGGCACGATATCACTGACACCCGCTCCGCCGGCGTATAAAGCGGCGGCAAATGCGGCGGCATTCATCGTTAACAAAACAGCCGAAATCTGCTTATCAGTAATAAGCACCTCCGCCAATAAAAGCACCATTACAGCCTGTGTCCCCACACTATAGACATTGTACAAAAGAACTCCCGCGATAACGCTGCTCAGGAGAAAAGAGCCTTGATATACAGCAGGCCTTCTCTTCATATACAGCGGCCGCAGGCAGTCATTAGCCGTCAGCATCATCACGAGCACAGACAAAAAAACCTTCAGCTCCCCCCGGCCGGGAGGAAGCTGAAGAATCGCATGAAAGATTGATAGTAATGCAAAACCCCTGATCAGTAACTTCGTATGTGCAATCTTCATCGTATTCTCCTTACAAATGAGCGGCGGCTTTCCGCTCCACGTTCAGCACATCATACAGCTCATCAAGCGAATGAATTTCATACGTCGGGATGATTCCGGACTCATTTGCTTTCTTTCCGGGATTAAACCAGCACGTATCAATTCCCGCCATCTGACCGCCTTTTATGTCCGCGCTCAGTGAATCGCCGATAATAAGTCCGCCCTCGGCAGAAAAACCGGGAATTCTCGCAAACACGTAATCAAAGTATTCCTTCATCGGCTTTTGAAAACCCGTGTCCTCAGATACAAACACATCTTTAAAGAACGGATACAGACCGGAGTCGCCCAGCCGCTTATATTGTGATCTTGAGACGCCGTTCGTCACGATGTATAAATCAAATAAAGGACTCAGCCGTTCAATCAGCTCATAAGCTCCGTCTATCATCTGGTGCCCTTCTTCTAAGTATTGGCGGTACGCCTGATTCAACAGCACGCCGTCGGCTTCGAGGCCGTATTCTTTAAACAAAAGGGCAAACCGTGTATTCACCACTTCATCGCGGGTCATTTCCCCCTCTTCAAACGCTTTCCACAGCCCCTGATTTAACGCTTTATAACGGGCTTCCACCTCTGCCGTCAGCTCCAGCTTTGAACCTTGAAACAATTTTTGAAGAGCATCGGTTTCTGAAGCGGTAAAATCAAGCAGCGTATTGTCTATATCAAATAATAACGTACGGTAATGACTCATCGATGTTTCCCCCGGTTCTGCTTTTTTTAACCAGTATACCACTCGCGGACAAGCCGAAAAAGACACCCCTGTAAGAGAGGTGTCTTTTTGAATTATACAGCGTCTTCTATTTTCGATTTTTCACCAGGCATGCGCTTGCCGATACCGAACGCATAATAGCTGACCGTCACAATCGCCAGGAAAATCACCCCGACAACCAAAGAAATCCGCGTATCTTTGTTAAACCACATGCCGATCAATACCATGAGTAAGAAAGCGATCGTCAAATAGTTTGTAAACGGCGCAAAAGGCATCTTAAACGGATGCTTATCAAGCTCAGCGCCCTTCGCTCTTCTGAAACCGAGATGGCTGATTAAAATGACGAACCACGGAATCATTCCCGGCAGCACACTCGCGCTGTACACATAGACAAAAACTTTCGGAGGCGCGATGTAGTTCAGCACGACACCGATCACAAGTCCGATTAATACCGCAAGCGTACCGAATATCGGCACACCGCTCGAAGAAACTTTCTTAAAGAATTTCGGGGCCTGTCCGTTCACGCCCAATGTATAAAGCATGCGTCCCGCACTGAATATCCCGCTGTTGCATCCGGACATCGCAGCGGTAATCACAACAAAGTTAATCAAACCGGCCGCCGCCGTAATCCCGACTTTCGCAAATGTCGAAACAAACGGACTGCCGAGTGAGTGAAGCTCATTCCACGGATATACGGTAACGATTACGAAAATCGCACCAATGTAGAAAATTAAAATCCGCCAAATAATACTCTGAATCGCGCTTCGCAGCGTTTTTTGCGGGTCCTTCGCTTCTCCTGCCGTAATCCCGATCAGTTCGACCCCTTGATAGGCCGCAACGACCAAAGACAAGGCAAAGAAAAATCCTGAAAAACCATTCGTAAAGAAACCGCCGTGCGACCATAAATTAGATAATCCGATCGCATGCCCTCCGTTACCGAAACCGAAGAAAATAATTCCGATTCCGGCCACAATCATCAGAATAATGGTGACGATTTTGATCATGGCAAACCAAAATTCAAACTCACCGAAAGATTTTACCGAAATTAAATTCGCCGCACCGAGAATGGCCATGGCGATAATGCCGGGAATCCATGCCGGCAGATCAGGAAACCAATATTTCATATACGAACCGACGGCGATAATTTCAGACATCCCGACGATCACCCATTGAAACCAGTTGCTCCACGCCGTCATATAGCCGGCTAACGGATGTATATACTTATGGCCGAATGTCGCAAACGACCCTGTACTCGGCTCTACATAGAGCATTTCGCCCATCGCACGCATGATAAAAAAGATAAAGATACCCGAGATCGCATAAGCCAGCAGGACAGACGGCCCGGTCCATCCGATCGTGCTGGATGATCCCATGAATAAACCGACACCGATCGTGCCGCCCAACGCAATCATCTGTATATGACGCGCGCCTAAGCCTCTCTTTAATTCTTTGTTTGCCACTTCGCTTCCTCCTCTTAACAGCTCTGATATATGTGAAATAATGAAGCAGAAGGTGCACCTGTTGAACCTAACTCACTCTTCATTTCCCGCAATATTAGAAATATTCTATCTTTCTATTGTTATATAATCTCCAATTTCCTTATTCCATCATAATAAATTTTCGTGGAAAATACAATTGTTTTTTTCAGGTAAACACCTTACACCCTAAACCAACAAACTAAAAATAAAGCGCTTTCATTTTTATTGAATTATGAATATTGAGATAATAAATGCTGCAGCCTCCGAGAAACAGGATGTCCCCTGGAGAAACATGTTCCGCCCCCTATTCAATATTATTTTTGCTAAGCAGAATGGCGTAAAGTCTTACTCTCTTCCATTCTCCCTTGTATACGCCATAATCCTGCTTAACCGGCAAAAATCATGCATTAATCGATAAATGCCTCATTCAGCCGCAGCAAAAGCCGGCCGAACTTTTCTTTTTCATCGCCTGACCAATCGTCAAGCATATGTCGGTATCGATCAAGACGCATCTTTTTATCAGCTTTTAACCTCTGTTTGCCAAGCTTCGTAATCGCAAACAGACTGACCCGCCCGTCAGAAGGATCGGAAAAACGCTGGATCAGCTCTTTCGACTCCAAGGCCGCGGCCTGGCGTGACAATGTGGAAATATCCAGCTTAAAAGATTCGGCTAATTCCTTTACACGCGCCGGTCCGAATTCATCCAGCTGCCGTAATAACAAATACGCAGCCCTTTCCAGATGTCCGATTTTACGGTCGGAGTTATCAAGATAAACAGCTCTCCTGATAAAAGTGGTGAGCTCATATTCAATTAATTCAATCGGATCTTGTTTTGACAACAGCCTCACTCCTTACAATTGACAACAGCAATATTATTTGTATAATACAAACATATGCACATTTACTCAGAAAACATATAGAAAGATTTTGCATACATATATTTGTATAGTACAAATATATGCACAAAAAGTAAAGAAACATATCGAAGCATCAAGAAAGGGGGAAGCTGCTCTTCTCCAAAGAACAGCATTGTCGTGAAAGTCATACGCATCATCTTGCAAATCATTATTTTATTCGCATTTTCCTTTATCGGGGGAGCCGTTCAGCAGTTCTTTCACCTGCCCATTCCCGGAAGTATCATCGGTTTGATCCTGCTGATCATATGTTTATCGGTTAAGATCATTCCCGTCAAAATGATTGAAGACGGAGCCGGATTTTTGCTGTCTTTTCTTCCGCTGTTATTCATTCCGGCCATGACGGGCGTCATCAATTACCCGTCACTGTTTTCCGCCAGCGGGGCTGCTCTGTTTCTGATCATCGTGCTGAGCACCATCGTCACAATGATCGCCGCAGGGTACGCCAGCCAGCTGTTAGAGCACAAAGCCAATCAGAGAAAGGAGAAAAAGAAGTGCAGCAAGCATGTATCGCAATCCTTATAATTTTGTTCACGGCCGCCGCCTATCTGGCTATGGTGAAATTATATGTGCGCTTTCCATATCCCTTTCTCATACCGGTTTTGACGACTACGATTTTCATTATCGCCGTGCTGCTTGTTTTTCATATTTCGTATAAAGACTATATGATCGGCGGACAATGGATCAATTCACTGCTCGGTCCCGCCGTGGTGGCTTTGGCATACCCGCTTTATAAGCAGCGCCGGGTGTTAATCAAGTATATGTTTCCGATCATCGGCGGCGTATTGGCCGGTTTATTCTCCGGAATGGTCAGCGGCCTGCTATTTGCAGAGCTGTTCGGCATCAGCCGGAGTTTGATTTTGTCAATTATCCCAAAATCAATTACGACGCCTGTCGCGATACAGATTGCGTCCGGTATCGGCGGTGTCCCTTCCATGACAGTCGTGTTCGTCATGATCGCAGGGTTTTCCGGCGTTATCTTAGGACCGCTGCTTCTCAAGTGGATCCGCATTCGCAGCTCACTCGGGAAAGGAATTGCATTCGGGAGCGCTTCCCATGCGCTCGGCACCTCAAAAGCAATGGAGTACGGAGAATTAACGGTCTCCATGAGCTCTGTTTCCATGACGCTCTGCGCCGTGTTAGGGTCGGTCTTCGGCCCCGTCGTAGCATGGATGTTTCAAATTTAAAGCTGACGGTTCTCCGTCAGCTTTTTTCATGTGCGGCTCATCTCATTTCCTTCCATTATTATGTTTCATTTGTAAAAATAATGGTAAAGTAGAAAACAAGGAGGGATTTAATGATGACTGGAGCAATTCCGCAAAAGAAACTGCTGGATGGGACAAGCATTCCTGCGATCGGCTTCGGTACATACGCTCTTAATGGAAACAACGGCGTTCATGCCATTACCAGCGCCATTGATATCGGCTACCGTCTGATTGACACCGCTTATAACTATGAAAATGAAGGGACGGTCGGAGAAGCCATCAAGAGAAGCTCTGTTCCGAGAGAACAGCTATACGTGACGTCCAAGCTGCCCGGACGCTACCATGACTATGACAAAGCTGTACAAACCATCCAAGAATCTTTATACCGCGTCGGTCTGGACTACTATGACCTGTATCTCGTCCATTGGCCGAACCCGAAACAAGACCGCTACACGGAAGCATGGCAGGCACTGATTGATGCGAAAAAATGGGGTCTGATCCGATCCATCGGCGTCTGCAATTTCCTGCCTGAGCATATCGAACGGCTCGAACGTGAAACCGGCGTAAAGCCAGGCATCAACCAAATAGAACTGCATCCCGCTTTTAATCAGCAGCAGCAGCGCCAATGGCACGAAGAACAGGGCATCGTGACAGAATCATGGAGTCCGTTATCCCGCGCCGGCGAAGTATTGAACGATCAAAAACTCGGACGGATTGCGGACAAATACGGCAAAACCATTTCTCAAGTCATTTTACGCTGGCATATCCAGCTGGGCACCATCCCGATTCCAAAATCAGCATCGCCCGAGCGCCAGCTTGAAAACATCTCCGTTTTTGATTTCTCCCTTGATGAAAACGACATGAGCATTATCGACTCGCTTACCCGCCCCGACGGACGCATAAACGGCCAAGACCCGGCGGAGTATGAGGAGTTTTAAGTAAACGCATAAAGAAAAGCTGACGGCATCATTCGTCAGCTTTTTTCTCAATTTATATACGCACACCCAGCTCCCGTTTCCATTCAGAAAGCCAATCTGTATCCCCAGATCCGTATTGCCTGCTTTGGCCGACATCACGCAGAGATCCGTTTTTATACTCAATGGACAGCACCAAATCAGGAATTGCATCATAACCCGTTCTCGCAAGCTTCGTGAGCCCCTGTCCGTAATGGGCGGCCGCTTCTGCCGCCGTATGTTTCAGCAAAGGATCGTGCTGCAGCGCTTCTTTATAGACGTCTAAAAGGTCGCGGCCGTCTTCTGTGACGTACTTTCCGTCCACGATCTGCAAGTCTTTCAGATGATAGCCGGTCACCTCATACATTTCCCGAACGACTTGATATTTCTCATACGCTTCCGCCGTAAATTGCGAGGAATCATCACTCCGGCTGCGAATGATGTGCGCAAACAGCTCTTTGCTGTTTTCCCCGGAGTTTAAGACGGCTTCAATCTGCTGAGTGAGATCTTTATCGTCAGTCCCGCTCACTTTTAACAGATAATCAATCGGTGATATCGTAAATGTAAGATTCGCACCCTCCGGAATCTGAATATGATTCCGATGAAAAAGCATATCTATCTGCTGATTCACCTGCGCCCGCTGAAACACCCTTTCATTTTCGACTTGAATCTCTCCGTTGAGCGTTTCACCCCGAAACGCCGCATCACGGAAATCATAGCTTTGGGCTTTCCCCTTAAACAGCCATTCCGTTTCATTATGATAAGCGGCCTGACGCTCCGATTCTGATAAATCACTTCTGAAATAAGGTGAATCGGCACGCTGGTATTTGTCCTTAATATAATGCAAAGGATCTGGTTTTCGTTTATTAATTTCATTGATACGGCTGTATTTCTCATCAAGAATCTTGCTCGCAATATCACTCTCAGACTCATACGGATTATTAGCGTCTATTACCGTCTCTTTCCCATTATCCGTAATCGTTTTCTGATTTGCAGATTGATATAAACGGGACAGGCTGCTCCCTTTCTCAGTGACACCGCTCCTTGAATAATTCACCTGGCTCAGATCGCGGGTCCCGCCTGCCTGAATCAATAAGCTGTCCGGCCCTTTTGCCGCATCTTTCACATTTGTTTTGGAAGAATACCGCTGAAGCACTTGCTGAGCCATTACTTGATTTTTTATATAACGAGCGTTTAGGCGCATGTTTTTAACCTCCGCTTGAGATGATGTTCTAGTGTTTGTATCGGCTGTTTCCCAGTTGATTTTAACCTTAAATAACAAATGTTTACATCATGAGGGTTTTTATGTATGATGTAGTCAAAAAGGAGGAATTTTCCATGAAAAAGTATATATCTATACTATTTGTCAGTGCAATCTTATTATCAGGCGTATTGTTTGCACCTTCAGCCTCAGCCTCTGCGTCTCAAAAGAACTCATCACAAATAAGCGCTATTACAGGAAATCACTCATTTGAAACTGCCAATCCAGTAGGCTACTGGAAATATAAAAATATTGATACAGCCATATTGCCAAAAGGGGAAAAGGATTCGTATTTCACTTTCACGGCAAATAAGGGAGAAAGACTTTATGTCAGGAGTTCAACAAGAAGTGAATACAAGGGAATGGACATTGAAATTTATAATAAAAATAAAGTACTGATCAGTAAAGGCACAGAAGTGATAAATCCTGATACGGCGCTACCTTTTATCTATGCAAATACAGATGCGAAAGAAAATAACGAGACGTTCTACGTGAAAGTGTCCCGCGGCTCCTACACTGACGATATGTACTTTACACTCTCTATTTACGACCGAATCAAATCCGGCAGTGAGACCTTCTCATTCAGCGGTACAGCTGAAAATAAAGGGAACACAAGCCTCAGTCCGAATGGATCAGATTCAACTGTTCTTAGACTCGACTTAACCAAACAGACAAGCATTCCAAGAGACGCCACAGTGAAAAGAATCAACACCACCGCAACCCAAACACCAAGCCAAGGAAATACAAGCCACTACATCATGTCGGAAGAAAATAAAGTGTGGCACCGTGCACTTGCAAACAGCTCCACACAAGGGAATTACGGTATTACACTGGATGATAACCTCTCAGCGGCAAGCATCTGGAATTTTAAATACAACACACTTGCAACAGCTAAATCGACTATGAAAAATGTAAAATTGAAGATTGATTATGAGTACGATGTGACAACGCAGTTTTAATTAGAAGAACAGCCGCCCATTGGGCGGGCGGCTGCCTGCTTGGAGTTAAAGTGAATTTATGAGCCCGTACCATCTTATCCTGTTGTCATAGCATAAAATCATTAAACACGCTGCTAAAATTCTTTTTTATGATATATAGCTGCGGCAATGAAAAATGAAATGATATATAAGGTCATGCCGATCATGAGATATATAATCGGGACATATAAAGAAGGATTTATGTGCAAAAATGACGGCGATAATTGTTCTGCTACATACCCAACGACACTTTGCAATCCAAAGGTAGCAAAAAGTCCCCCCATTGCCCCTCCAATTACAATAGCATCGGATTTTTCCGGGCCTATCATGTAGAGAAGAGGATAAACGATTGCACCGGCAAAGAGAACGATGAACGTTCCAAAAGAGACAATATTAAATATGCTGTCAATCGGTTCATCAGATCCCAGGCTGTATACAAAGAAAACACCATAAGATAGTACGGCTCCGATCACAACAATCAAAAGATAAAAGAAATAGTGACTTTGAACAATATTTGTTCTGCTGACCGGTAAAGTCAGGACATACCTGTCATAGCCAGACTTGCTCTCATACTTTATAACCTCAAGTGCGGGCATGACGACAAACAAAATAATCAGCATAGCAACAAAACGATGCATTGAAGCATCCCCAAAATAAAAAATGACTGCTGATACCAATATGGCCAACCCCGTGTATGCAAAGAAACTTCGATAAACCAGGTAATAGTTAGTCAGTAACAGACCTCTCAATGTTTTCACTCCTCGTTAAAAAGACGCTGATTTCTTCTATGGAAATGGTGTTGGCCGTTACGCCATTCGGCAATTTCTGTTGATCCGATACAAGCACACTCCAATAAGATCCATGTTTCCTTTTTGCTAGAACGATATCTTCGTCAAGCTCAGCCAATTGGCCTTCATCAACGTCTATAACAGTATAGCTTTCAAGAACCTTATCTTTCTCTTCATTTAATAAAATTTCGCCATCTTTCATAATAATGATATGGCTGGCTATCTTCTCGACATCAGTCATAATGTGCGATGAAAGTAAAATACCGCCGTTGCTTTTACTCACAAAGCTTTTTAATTCATTTAACAGGTCATCTCTTGAAGAGGGATCAAGCCCTCCCGTTGCTTCATCCAGGAGTAATAATTGTGCATTATGCGACAAAGCAACAGCTACGGATAACTTCATTGACATGCCGCGCGAGAATGTATTCACTTTTTTGTCCATAGGTAAAGAGAAAGAATGAACCAACCGGTAAAAATGATCTTGGTCCCAAGCGTCGAATAGTTTCTTAAATACATGATTCAGCTGCTTTATCGTAAGGTGCGCAGGAAGATTCATCGCATCAAATACGACCCCAATATCTTCTTTGAACTTTATATGTTTATCCAGATTCTCTTTACCAAAGATTTTCACTTTACCTCTATCCTGAGAGATTAATCCTAATATCGTTTTAAATGTTGTTGACTTGCCTGCGCCGTTATCACCGATAAAACCGACAATTGATCCGGCAGGCACATTGAATGTAACATCCTTTAAAGCAGCTTTATGGCCAAAAGATTTGCTGATGTTTCTGATTTCTAAAAGGTTTGACATCATTCCACTCCTATCATTGTTGTCAGACTTTTTTTGAGAATTGAACCGGATTATTGCAAAAATGTTGTTATTTTTATATCTAGTCGAGTATTCATAATGGATCAGGAGTCGGCAAATACAACAGGGATTTTAAAGTCTTAAGCATAATGTGGATGTGTAATCGATTGATTACATTTATATAATGGGATATTCATGATGAAAACTGCTGAAGGTGATTACTTTCTGATGAGGCATGCACAAAAATGATTTACTAATGATTACATTTATGGATTTTAACCGGAATGCATCTCGTATTATAAAGCAGGTGTTAATCCTTTTCAATATATAAAAGGGGATTTCTTTACAATCGCAAAGAGTATGTATTTCTCATTTCCGCATTAAAAAACCCCTCTGGCTAATAACCAAAGGGGTTAAATATATTATTCCACAGTCACACTCTTCGCAAGGTTGCGCGGTTTATCAACGTCACAGCCGCGGTGCAGTGCAGCGTAGTAAGCAATCAGCTGCAATGGCACAACAGATACCAGCGGAGCAAGCGCAGGGTTGACTTCCGGCAGGATGAATCTGTCGTCTGCGTCTTCTAAGCCTTTCAGCGAGATGATGCAAGTGTTGGCGCCGCGGGCTGCGACTTCCTTCACGTTTCCGCGGATGCTCAGGTTGACGTGTTCTTGTGTCGCCAGTGCAAAGACCGGTGTTCCTTCTTCAATCAGAGCGATTGTTCCGTGCTTCAGCTCGCCGCCGGCGAAGCCTTCCGCCTGGATGTAAGAAATCTCTTTCAGCTTCAGGGCGCCTTCGACACACACGAAGTAGTCAAGGCCGCGGCCGATGAAGAAAGCGTTTCTTGAAACAGTCAGGTACTCACGCGCGATCATTTCCATTTCGTCCTTCTGGTCGCAGAGGGCTTCCATGGCGTTTGCCGCGATACCTAATTCTTTGACTAAATCAAAACCGATATCAACGCCGTTACGTTCTGCTGCAACGGATGCAAGGATCGCGAGGACGGCAATCTGAGCCGTATACGCTTTTGTTGATGCAACCGCGATCTCAGGGCCTGCGTGCAGAAGCAATGTGTAATCCGCTTCACGGGAAAGCGTTGATCCCGGAACGTTTGTGATCGTCAGCGCTTTGTGACCCAGCGCTTTGACTTGAACAAGCACGGCGCGGCTGTCCGCTGTTTCTCCGCTTTGAGAAAGGAAGATAAAGAGCGGCTTCTTAGACAGAAGCGGCATGTTGTAAGAGAATTCACTCGCTACATGCACTTCAACCGGTACGTTTGCCCACATTTCAATATATTGTTTCCCGACAAGACCGGCATGGTAGCTCGTTCCGCAAGCCACGATATAAATGCGGTCCGCTTCCGCCACGGCGTCAGCGACATCGCCGGCCACGGCCAGTCTGCCATTTTCGTCTTGATACGTTTGGATGATTTTGCGCATAACAAGCGGCTGCTCATCCGTTTCTTTTAACATGTAGTGAGGGTATGTGCCTTTTTCGATATCACTGGCGTCAAGCTCAGCGATATAAGACGCACGTGTCATGACTTCACCGTCAAGGTTTTTAATCACGGCTTCGTCTTTTGTCACGATCACCATTTCTTTGTCCAAAAGCTCAACGTATTCATTCGTTACTTGAAGCATAGCCATCGCGTCAGATGCCACGACGTTAAACGTATCTCCAAGGCCGATTAACAGAGGGCTTTTGTTTTTTGCAACGTAAATGGTGTCTGTGTTTTCACCGTCAAATAATGCAATTGCGTAAGAGCCTTTTAACAGAGTCAGTGTTTTGCGGAACGCTTCTTCTGTGCTAAGTCCTCCCGCCACAAATTGCTCGATCATTTGAACGACTACTTCAGTGTCCGTGTCGCTTTTCAGTTCAACGTTTTCAAGATATTCGCGCTTCAGCTGAACATAGTTCTCGATCACACCGTTGTGAACAAGTGTAAAGCGGCCGAGTGCGCTTTGATGCGGGTGAGCGTTCAGGAAGCTTGGTTCGCCGTGAGTCGCCCAGCGTGTATGGCCGATTCCCGCTTGAGATTCAACCGTGTGATCCACCACTTCACGAAGGTCGGCGATGCGGCCTTTTTCTTTGTACACATGCACGCCCTGCTCATTCGCCACAGCGATACCGGCAGAGTCATAACCGCGGTACTCAAGCTTCTCTAATCCTTTTAACAAAATCTCTTTCGCATCAAGCTGACCGATATAACCTACAATTCCACACATTTTTTCTTCCTCCTAAAGGTGCAAAAGGAGACGAAGAAAGTCAAATTACAAGGGGACTTTCAATCGTCCCCTCCCACATGTTTTTTTGGAAGATCATGTGATTTCTCTTTGTTCGGAGAGTCGCCCCTCCGGTTTGAAGAAATCCTTACGGCTGTGATCTAAATGAATCAGCCGGGAGGCATCCGCCGAAAATTCGATAACCTCCATCCTCGTCAACTAAGCCGTTTTTCGGGCGCTTAGTTCGGGCGCTGTAATTATAAAAGATGCAAACAATCCCGCCTTTCCTGCAAGTGAAAAACAAAGGCTGAACAAGCTTGATTTTACAGCATGTGCCAAGGACGGTCAATTATTTTTTGCCGCCCCGGCATCATGTTTACTATCATATTATGCTGATCGCACTTGTCTTGTTCGCTCTCTGCTTATAAACTTCGCTACTCCGCTCCCATTTCTGTCCGCACGACATCCACGATTTTTGTGACATATTCGTCACAAAGCTCTTTTGTTCTCGCTTCGGCCATCACGCGGACGAGCGGTTCGGTGCCTGACGGGCGCACTAAAATCCGGCCGTCTCCGTTCATTTCTTTTTCCACTTCAGAAATAACGGCCTTCACCTTAGCGTTTTCTTCTACCTTATATTTATCCGTCACTTTCACGTTCACTAAGAGCTGCGGGAATTTTTTCATTTCATCCGCAAGTTCTGAAAGGGTTTTGCCGGACGCCTTCAGCGTATTCACAAGCATGATCGCGGACAAAAGACCGTCGCCGGTAGTGTTGTAATCAAGGAAAATAAGGTGCCCTGACTGCTCGCCGCCGACATTATAGCCGTCTTTTTTCATCGCTTCTACGACATAGCGGTCGCCGACTGCCGTTTGAACGCTTTTGATTTCTTCTTTTTCAAGCGCTTTGTAGAAACCGAGGTTGCTCATTACAGTCGATACGACGGTATCATCCTTCAGACGGCCCTCTGATTTCAAATACTTCGCGCATATGTACATAATCTGATCACCGTCGACGATGTTTCCTTTTTCATCAACAGCAATGAGGCGGTCGCCGTCTCCGTCAAACGCAAGGCCGATATCGGCGTTTTTTTCTTTGACGAAAGCACTCAGCGCTTCCGGGTGTGTAGACCCGACGCCATCATTAATGTTTAATCCGTTCGGAGACGTCCCCATTGTAGATACGTCAGCATCGAGATCGGCAAAAAGGTGCGTCGCAATGGATGATGTCGCACCATGGGCGCAGTCAAGCGCTACATGAATGCCTGTGAAATCTTCGTCCGCCGTCTGCTTTAAAAATTGCAGATACTTTTGAACGCCTTCAAAATAATCGTTTACAAGCCCGAGGTCCGCGCCTGTCGGTCTCGGCAGCTTATCTTCCGGTTCATCCATGAGACGTTCAATCTCGGCCTCCTGCTCATCAGAAAGCTTAAAGCCGTCCCCTCCGAAAAATTTAATTCCGTTATCCTGTACGGGGTTGTGAGAAGCGGAGATCATGACGCCCGCCTCAGCATCCATGGCTTTCGTTAAATAGGATACCCCCGGCGTAGAAATAACGCCGAGGCGCATCACTTCAGCTCCGATCGATAAAAGTCCGGCGACAAGGGCTCCCTCCAGCATATGTCCGGAGATACGTGTATCACGGCCGATCAGCACTTTCGGGCGCTGCTTATCTTTGGTCAGGACATAACCGCCAAAACGCCCAACTTTAAAGGCCAGCTCTGGCGTAAGCTCGCTGTTGGCAACACCTCTTACACCATCTGTTCCAAAATACTTGCCCATTTTGTATCGCTCCTTTTTCATTCTGTTGAAGAAGAATCAGCGCTTGATCCGTCTTCATCCTGGTCTTGATTTTGATCCTGGTTTTGACTTTTATTCTGATCGCTGTCAGTGTCGTCTTCCCGGTTTTTGTTCTTGTCTTTGTCTGCGTCTCCGCTTGTGCCGTTCTTATTGCCGGAATCAGCGGAGCCGCCGTCATTTTTATTTGAACTTGTGTTTTTCTTAGAAGTCAGCTTGATCTTAACCGCGTCTTTTGACAGGGCCCATGTGACGTTTTGCGGGCCGTTTACTTCTAGCTTTACAGAGTGCTCTCCGTCATCCAAGTCCGAGACATTGGCATACAGTTCAATGTCCGACTTTTTCAGCGCCTTAATGTTGGCGGGAGAGCCTTTGGCCGTAATATTTATCGCCTGCGATTCAGGATCGAGAAACTCAATCTGCTGTGAGCCTCCCAGTCCGACCGTCTTGATTCCGACATTGTCAAAATTCTTTTTGTCTTCACTGTCCACTTTAACATGAAGCGTGATTTTTTCCGGTGATACCTTGGTGACACCCTTAGGAAGCGGGATATCGGCATTGATATCGGTATCTTTATCAATTTTGCCTAAATCAAGAGATACGCCGTCAATAAATTCAAGTGAATCCAGCACATCCTGCGGGCCGTAAACCGTCACCTCACTCGGATTCGAGTCAATGCTCGCAACGCTCACCCCGTCCGGAAGACTTCCCTTCCTATCGATTTTGAAAGGAAGCTTTTTGCTCGGACTGGCTACGGGAACCGTCACTTTAATGACTGACGGTTCAACATCAACAGGAAGTGCGTTGCCGTCTTTGTCATAGACGGTCACCTTCACTTCCTTTTCAATGGTCTCATTTGCATTTTCAAGGTTCACGGATGCTTTGACAAGTGAAATGTTATCAATCACATTTTTCGAACCTGTAATCTGCACGTTTTTCGGGCTGATAATCGGCTGCTGAGGGGTGTATCCCTTTTTCATTTTGCTTTTATTGTAGTATTCAACTTCCACGGGAAAACTCTCGGCCGTTTTTTCCTGAATCGTAACCGTCGTGACTGACGGGTTAATGGAGATTGTCAGTCCGTCCGATACGTTTTTCGCCTTCAATTCGACCTTATGAGTCCCGGTCTTCAGCTTATTCATATCGGCGTATATCTCAAAATTCTTCGTCTGTCTCGCCTTTTTCACCGCGCTTGTCGAGCCTTTAATCGTGACATTTACGGTCTGGGGCACGCCGGTGACAACATAGTTCGCTTCATCATAGTATGCTTTTACAGGAATATCAGTAAGCGTAGCCTCGTCAGTCGTTGATGTCGGAAAAAAGGATTCCCCCGGCTTTTTCGGAGTCGGCGCCTGGTTGTTGTTAACCGCAACGTAAAGCAGCAGCGCAAAGAGCAATGCAATGATCTTTACAGCCCAGCGGTTGTTTAAGAATTTATCCATTTTTCTTGCCCCTCCAGTACCAGCGGTTAGAAGAAGTATCTCTGGCGTTTTTCTTAAACTCGGCTTCAAGCATTTCTTTCAGTGCTTCTTCCGTCAATTCTCTGTGAAGGTCTCCGTTTTTGGCCACACTGATGGCGCCCGTCTCTTCAGATACAATAATGGTTAAGCTGTCCGTCACTTCACTGATGCCGACAGCCGCTCTGTGACGCGTCCCCAGCTCCTTTGAAATAAACGGGCTTTCAGAAAGCGGCAGATAACAGGCAGCCGCCGCAATCTCGTTATTTTTCATAATGACCGCTCCATCATGCAGCGGTGTATTCGGGATGAAGATATTAATCAAAAGCTCCGAGCTGACCTGCGCATTAAGCGGGATGCCCGTCTCAATATAATCGCCCATTCCCGTATCGCGCTCAATCGCGATGAGTGCGCCGATGCGGCGTTTCGCCATGTAGCTGATCGATTTTGTAATCGCTTCAATTGTCTTATGCTGCGCTTCCTCCACGGGGGTTCCGCTCCTGGAAAAGAACCGGCCCCGTCCGAGCTGTTCAAGCGCCCGTCTCAGCTCAGGCTGGAATATAATGATGATCGCTAAAAATCCCCATGTTATCGCTTGGTCCATCAGCCACTGAAGCGTGCTGAGTCCCAAATATGAACTGGCCATCCGGACCAATACGATGACGACGATTCCTTTTAAAAGCTGAACCGCCTTCGTCCCGCGTATGACCATGATTAATTTATATATCACATACCAAACAAGGAGAATATCAACGGCATTGCCGAGGTATTGCAAAAATGGGATGTCCTCAAAAGCCATTTCCTCGTCCTCCAAGAATTCAGTCATTTCGTTTTTCTGTTATGAATTGTGCTGCATGAGCAATATGTACATCATATAGCGTGCTCATTATACCACATTTTGATTTCTCAAGTGAAATGAGCCAGCGCGGCGATGCACAAAAAAAGAGTAAAGCGATTATACGCTTTACTCATCTTCACTCGGGTCCAAAGCGCTCACGACGCCCTGGCCCGCCGATTTCAGTTCGTACCAGACCCAGTCAAACAATTGGTTAATCTCTTCAATCTGCCCGGTGACTTGTCCGGCTGAGGCCATGTATTTTTCTCCGTTGACGACGGTCACATTGCCGTCGACTTTTCCTTCAATGAACAGCTTGCCGTTTTTTACTGTGACATCGCCCTTTACGGTCTCGCCTTCAGGGACGGTGACCGTGTGATTCTGCACGACAAGGTTCGGCTGTTTGGACACACTGAAATTGTGGTCATTATGCCAGCTGTTGAAAAAACCGCCGCCCATTAAAATCACAAAAACCGCTGCGGCTGCAATCATCGGATGAGTTTTGATCCATCGTTTTACAGAAGCGCGTTTTTTCTCTTTTGGAAGATTCGCCATAACTTTGGCAGTAAAATCAGCAGGGGCCGTGACATGCGATGTGCTTCGGACGAGTGCTACGGATTTCTCCATTTCATGAAAATGCCGTTTGCAATTCCCGCATGACTGCAAATGTTGTTTTAATACGTTTTCATCTTCAGGAAGGATATCTCCATCAAGATGCTTATGCATAAGCTGCACGATCTGTTCAGGACAGCTCATTTCATCACCCCACTTAAAGATCCCTCAATTGTTTTCTAAGAGCCTCTCTGCCTCTGTGTATCCTTGTCTTGACGGTGCCGACAGGGATATTCAGAATCTCCCCGATTTCAATTAAAGAGAGTTCGTCAATATACTTTAATACAATAACCGTTCTGTACTTGTCAGGCAGCTTTAAAATCTTTTTCTGAATTGTGTCCGACAGCTCCAATGACAATACGGCGTCTTCAGGGAGAACCCCGTCCGCGGCGATCTGCGAATACATCGTCAGCCCTTCTGCTCCCGCTACTTCTGCGTCCAGATAGTAATCAGGCTTTTTCTTGCGGATGCGGTCAATGGTCAGGTTGGTCGCAATTCTGTAAAGCCACGTCGAAAACTTTCTGTTGATATCGAAACTGTCGATATTGACATACGCTCTGATAAAAGCTTCCTGCGCAATATCTTCCGCTTCGTGAACATTGCCGAGCATGCGGTAGCAAAGCTGGTAAATCTTATCTTTATAAAGGTCAACGATTTCTGCAAACGCATTTTGATCGCCTTTTTTGACTTGCTTGATTCTTTTTTTAATCAGGTTTTCCATGTTTTATCTTACCTCTGCCCTTCACCGGTCTGTATCTATACGTTGATTGTTTTAAAAGGTTTCATTTTTTTTATTACATTTATTTTACCAAATTTCAGGCAGGGTGTAGATGGAAAATACAGAATATACTGCCTTAACAGCAGCTTAAAAATAGTATATCTGATGAACAATCAGAAATCGAAACAAAATGCTGATAAAAAAAAAGACACCTTTATGCAAAAGGTGTCTGAGACTGGGCTAGCTGGATTCGAACCAACGCATGACGGAGTCAAAGTCCGTTGCCTTACCGCTTGGCTATAGCCCAAAAATGGTGGAGGGGGGCAGATTCGAACTGCCGAACCCTGAGGGAGCGGATTTACAGTCCGCCGCGTTTAGCCACTTCGCTACCCCTCCGTATTTTTTTGAAAAACAGTGCCGGCCAGAGGACTTGAACCCCCAACCTACTGATTACAAGTCAGTTGCTCTACCAATTGAGCTAGGCCGGCAAA
>NZ_JAAMNL010000007.1:0-187193 GCF_011066015.1 Bacillus sp. EKM206B | reverse complement strand
GTCTAATTTCGGATAACAATCATCCGTATTCAAACTTGAAGGTGTTTTTATTTGTCTCATCTTATGGGGTCAGTCCCATCCAGCCCGGCGTTTTTTTTATAGCGTATCACACTTCACTCCGACGACACCTTGAATTTCTTTAATATCATAATAGACGTCAGTAGTGTAGCGGTTTTTATGAACACTGACTTTCACTTCCATAATCGGAAATTCTTTTTCGCCCAGATCATCAATCCGGACGGAGTGAATGCGGAGCTGTTTGCTTTTCATTTCCTTTAAAATCTCGGTCATTTTGTCTTTATCGGAAAGAGACATTCTCACGCGGATATCTTTTTCCTTCAAGCGGTTGGGACCGATTTTTCTGATCAGCCACGGAAGAAATTCGACGCTGATCAGGATAAACAAGAGGCTTGCGAACGCCTCTTTATAAAAGCCGGCGCCTGTAGCCAGACCGAGCCCGGCTGCGCCCCAGATGATGGCCGATGTCGTCAGGCCGGATATGACGTCATTGCTTTTACGCAGGATCACGCCTGCGCCGATAAAACCGACGCCGGAAATGATTTGGGCGGGAAGGCGGAGCGGATCCATCATGATTCGGTAATATTTTGGGAAATGATATGCCGCATTAATGCTGACGATCGTCAGCATACAGGAGCTGACGGCGATGACGATACAGGTTTTCAGTCCGAGCGGTTTGTTTTTCAGCTCGCGTTCAAGACCGATGATCATGCCGATCAGCGTGGCAATGCCCAGCTTTAATAAAATGTCTGGTTCGATAGGCCAGCTCAATTTGCACAGCACCTCCGCAATTTTTCTTATAATAAATTGATATGATTTTCTCACAGTATTTATAGCAGGACAAGTGCGGAAGAAAAAAGCCGTCAGGGATAAAATCTGACGGCTTTTTGTCTATTTCTTGTTTTTCAAAAGAGCTTCCATCCGGCTGAACAGCTGATAAGAAGCATCGGCCGGTTTTTTTGTCAGCAGACTGACGGCAATACCGGCAATCAGACTGAGGAAGAACCCCGGAATGATTTCGTATACGCCGGTTGAAGCGGCAAGCCCTGTCGTGATCCAGATTAAAACGGCCGCGGCCCCGGTAATCATCGCCGCAAGCGCTCCCCATTCATTCATCCGTTTCCAGTACAGACTGAGCAAGAGCGCCGGGCCGATAGCCGAACCGAAACCTGCCCACGCATATCCGACCAGATCAAGAATGGTGCTGTTCGGATTCATGGAAAGCAAAATGGCGATAACGGCCACGATCAATACCGACAGGCGTCCGGTCATGACCAATTCTTTATCGCTCGCTTCCCGTCTGAAAAAGGCGCGGTATAAATCTTCCGTAATGGCGCTTGCCGTTACGAGAAGCTGTGAGGAAATGGAACTCATGATCGCCGCTAAAATCGCGGACAGCAAGAAGCCCGTAATCAGCGGATGGAACAAGATTTTAGAAAAAATAATGAAAATCGTTTCCGGATCTTTTACGGAGACTCCGAAGTGATGAGAATACGCAACCCCGATAATCCCGGTAAGCAATGAACCGACAACTGAAATAACCATCCAGCTCATCCCGATTCTGCGGGCGGGTTTTAAATCTTTCACTTCTTTAATCGCCATAAATCGTACGATGATATGAGGCTGGCCGTAATAGCCGAGTCCCCATGCCAAATAAGAAATAATGCTAATGACGCTCGCGCCTTTAAAGATATCCAATAGTTTCGGGTTAACGGCGTTGATCGAATCAATCGTCGTTGAAACGCTCCCGAGCTGGGTAAAAGCAACGATCGGCACAAGCACTAATGCCGCAAACATGATCGCTCCCTGTACAAAGTCAGTCAGACTGACAGCGAGGAAACCGCCAAACAGCGTGTAAAGCACAACAACACCGGCCGTTAAAAACAAACCGAATTTGTAGTCGGCGCCGAATGCCGATTCAAATAACCTGCCTCCGGATACCATCCCGGACGATGTGTACAGTGTGAAAAAGATCATAATAATCACGGCGGAAACAATTTTCAGCAATGATGACGAGTGGCGGAACCGTTTATCGAAAAAATCGGGAATCGTAATCGCATCATCCGCAACTTCCGTGTAAGCGCGCAGCCTCGGAGCAAGCAGCAGATAATTTGAATACGCGCCGATCGTCAAACCGAGCGCCAGCCATAAGGTCGATAACCCCGTTGCGAACATTGCGCCGGGAACTCCCATCAGCATCCATGCGCTCATATCGGCCGCACCTGCGGACAGCGCCGTTACGAACGGGCCGAGTCCTCTTCCGCCCAGCATGTAATCATTAATATTCGTTGTCTTCCTGAATGCGTACCAGCCGATTAACAGCATGGCAGCAAAGTAAATGCCAAGAGATATAATTAGTTCAATACTCACGTTTTTGGACCCTCTCTTCTTTCATGTAAATGTTGCATCACCTCTGTAGATTAGTAGTGCCGGAATATGCGCCGGCGATCCAGCCTTTAGTCGTCATTCCATGCGGATCGCATGATTTAGTGCTGGCTATGGTTACTAAACCTAACAAAGTATCCCCGATCAATCAACTCTCGAAACCTGGCCCGCTCAAGGAAAAAATCCCCGCCAACATAGAACAGCTTAGAGATGAAAACGCTACCAATAAATTATAAAAGTAAAAATTTTCTGACATATAATTCGTTTCTCTTTCTCCCCGATTTAGGATAAAATAGAGAGGGTTTCATCATGCCTCAGAAGGCGGCGTTTTGTTGCTTTAGAGGGCTCGTTTTTGATATGATCAGTATTATATGACGAAACGGAGAATTATGCGGAGGTGGATCTTATGTCACGAATTTCTATAGAAGAAGTAAAGCATGTCGCTCATTTGGCGAGACTCGCCATTACGGATGAAGAAGCTGAAATGTTCACAGAACAGCTTGACAGCATCATCTCGTTTGCCGAGGAGCTTAATGAAGTGGACACGGATAACGTGGAACCGACAACACACGTGCTGAAAATGAAAAACGTAATGAGAGAAGATGAAGCGGGTAAAGGCCTTCCGGTCGAGGATGTCATGAAAAATGCTCCCGATCATAAAGACGGCTATGTCCGTGTGCCATCTATTCTGGATTAAAGGAGGGAGACAGTATGTCATTATTTGATCACAAAATCACAGAACTGAAACAAATGATACATAAAAAAGAAATCAAGATTTCCGATCTTGTTGATGAATCTTACAAACGGATCGCATCCGTGGATGATAAGGTGCAGGCGTTTTTACAGCTTGATGAAGAAAGAGCCCGCGCTTACGCGAAAGAACTTGACGAAGCGGTTGACGGACGGTCTGAACACGGTCTTCTCTTCGGAATGCCGATCGGCGTCAAAGACAACATCGTGACCAAAGGGCTTCGCACAACATGCTCAAGCAAAATCCTCGAAAACTTCGATCCGATTTACGATGCGACGGTTGTGGAGCGCCTTCAAGCCGCTGAAGCCGTAACGATCGGAAAGCTGAATATGGACGAGTTCGCGATGGGTTCTTCTACTGAAAACTCCGCGTACAAAGCGACGAAAAACCCTTGGAATCTCGATACGGTTCCCGGCGGATCAAGCGGCGGTTCCGCAGCTGCGGTTGCCGCGGGCGAAGTTCCGTTTTCACTCGGATCTGATACGGGCGGCTCCATCCGCCAGCCGGCTTCTTTCTGCGGCGTCGTCGGATTAAAGCCTACATACGGACGCGTGTCGCGTTACGGTTTGGTCGCTTTTGCGTCTTCACTGGACCAGATCGGGCCGATCACAAGAAACGTAGAAGATAACGCATTCCTGCTTCAGGCGATTTCAGGCCCGGACAAAATGGACTCTACG
Source organism: Bacillus sp. EKM206B (assembly GCF_011066015.1). Lineage (NCBI taxonomy): Bacteria > Bacillati > Bacillota > Bacilli > Caryophanales > Bacillaceae > Bacillus > Bacillus sp. EKM206B. The sequence goes on along the minus strand of NZ_JAAMNL010000007.1, from coordinate 183,362 downwards.
AGCGCCAATGTCGAAGTGCCGGACTTTCTTTCTTCATTAACTGGCGATATTAAAGGCTTAAAAATCGCCGTACCGAAAGAATATCTCGGAGAAGGCGTCGGCAAAGAAGCGAAAGAATCGGTTTTAGCCGCTTTAAAAGTGCTTGAAGACCTCGGAGCGACATGGGAAGAAGTATCTCTGCCGCACAGCAAATACGCGCTTGCGACGTATTATCTGCTGTCTTCTTCCGAAGCGTCTGCAAACCTTGCGCGCTTTGACGGCATCCGCTACGGCTACCGCTCAGACAATGCGGACAACCTGATCGACCTTTATAAACAGACACGCTCTGAAGGATTCGGCAATGAAGTGAAGCGCCGCATCATGCTCGGCACCTTCGCGCTCAGCTCCGGCTACTATGACGCGTATTACAAAAAAGCGCAAAAAGTGCGCACGCTTATTAAGAAAGATTTTGAAGATGTATTTGAGAAATACGATGTCATCGTCGGACCGACAACGCCGACACCGGCATTCAAAATCGGCGAAAAAACCAGCGATCCGCTCACAATGTACGCCAACGATATTTTAACGATCCCTGTCAACCTCGCGGGTGTGCCGGGAATCAGCGTGCCGTGCGGATTTGCGGACGGACTGCCGCTCGGACTGCAAATCATCGGAAAACACTTCGATGAAGGCACTGTATACCGCGTCGCTCATGCTTTTGAGCAGGCAACAGATCATCATAAAGCGAAACCTGAACTGTAAGGGGTGAAATGAAGTGAACTTTGAAACGGTAATCGGACTTGAAGTCCATGTGGAATTAAAAACAAAATCTAAAATTTTCTCAAGCTCACCGACGCCATTCGGCGCGGAAGCGAATACCCAAACGAGCGTCATCGACCTTGGCTATCCCGGCGTGCTGCCCGTTTTGAACAAAGAAGCGGTCGAATTCGCGATGAAAGCCGCAATGGCTTTGAACTGCGAAATCGCAACGGATACGAAGTTTGACCGGAAAAACTATTTCTATCCCGACAACCCGAAGGCATATCAAATTTCTCAATTTGACAAGCCGATCGGCGAAAACGGCTGGATCGAAATCGAAGTCGGCGGAAAAACGAAAAAAATCGGCATTACCCGTCTTCACCTTGAAGAAGATGCGGGAAAACTGACACATACGGGTGACGGCTATTCCCTCGTTGACTTCAACCGCCAGGGCACGCCGCTTGTCGAGATTGTATCTGAGCCGGATATCCGCACACCGGAGGAAGCTTACGCATATCTCGAAAAGCTGAAATCAATTATTCAATACACAGGTGTTTCCGACTGTAAAATGGAAGAAGGTTCACTGCGCTGTGACGCCAACATTTCCCTCCGTCCGATCGGCCAGGAGAAATTCGGCACAAAAACGGAGCTGAAAAACCTGAACTCCTTCGCGTTCGTGCAAAAAGGACTTGAGCATGAAGAAAAACGCCAGGAGCAGGTGCTTCTGTCAGGCGGAGTCATTCAGCAGGAGACGCGCCGCTATGATGAAGCGACGAAAAAAACCATTTTGATGCGTGTCAAAGAAGGTTCTGACGACTATCGTTATTTCCCTGAGCCTGACCTTGTCGAGCTCTACATTGATGACGAATGGAAAGAACGCGTAAGAGCAACCATTCCTGAGCTTCCGGACGAGCGCCGCAAGCGTTATATCGAAGAGCTCGGCCTGCCGGCTTATGACGCAATGGTTCTGACGCTGACGAAAGAAATGGCTGATTTCTTCGAAGAAACGGTCAATAAAGGCGCAGAAGCCAAGCAGGCATCAAACTGGCTGATGGGTGAAGTCTCAGCTTACCTGAACGCCGAACAAAAAGAGCTTGAGGATGTCGCACTGACTCCTGAAGGCCTTGCCGGCATGATTAAGCTGATTGAAAAAGGAACCATCTCGTCTAAAATCGCGAAGAAAGTCTTTAAAGAATTAATTGAAAAAGGCGGCGACGCAGAAAAAATTGTCAAAGAAAAAGGCCTCGTGCAGATTTCTGACGAAAGCGTGCTTCTGAAGCTGGTAACAGATGCGCTTGACAGCAACCCGCAGTCAATTGAAGACTTCAAAAACGGAAAAGACCGCGCGATCGGCTTCCTTGTCGGGCAGATTATGAAAGCCTCAAAAGGACAGGCCAACCCGCCGATGGTCAACAAGATCTTGCTTGAAGAAATCAAAAAACGATAAAAAAAAGCAGCCGCCTTTAAGGGAGCTGCTGACATGGAGACCGGTAAGCGCCGGTCTCTTTTTTTTATAAGCTGAAATAGGTTTCAATGGAAGCCCGCAGCGTTTCAATCTGTTCAGTTCCGCTGCCTGCCAAGTTGGACAGCATTCCTTTAATAATCGGTTTTCGCGGCTCTTCCTTTGCGCATTCCTCTTCAATGACTTCAAGCGATACGAGGACGTCCTCAGGCAGCCCCTGCTGTGCTTTTATCTTTTGAATATCCGCAAGCAGTCTTTCTCTGTCCGCCGCGGGCTGAGTGAAGATATCCTCAGGCAGCAGCGGATCGGGATTGTCTCTTATCAGTCCCGTAATCAGATCATCGATTCTGGCAATCAGAAAGGCCGCCACGTTTTCCGTCCGGAATGCCGTATGTTCATTAAAAATCAAGAAATGAATATAGGAGCTCACAATTCCTTGCGCCATAACGGACGCATCCGCTAAAAACGGTGTGACGGCATCTCCGTAAACGGAGAGCAACGCATCCCGATACAGCATGTTAAATTGAATATTGGCCTCATGAAAATACTGTTTGACCTTTTGATTTTCAGGAATGACCTTTTCGCTCAGCAAGAGAATGATAAAGTCCTTGTGTTCCATAAATTCCTGGAATTGATATGCGATTTGTTTTCGAAATACGTCCTTAGGCGGTTTATGCTGATGTTCTGTTTTGATTTTCTTTATTTCTTCCATAGACATGCCGATGTAATACTCACATGCTGACAGCAAAAGGTCTTCTTTTGATTTAAAATGAAGATAGAAGGCCCCTTTTGAAATTCCGCATTCGCCGGCGATTTCCTGAATGGTTGTTGAAGAAAACCCTTTTTTGGCAAATAAATGGATGCCTGTTTTTATGATTTTCTCTTTTTTTTCGTTCATGACGTGCTTCCCCTTAATCCTGAAAAATTTAGAAAAATTTACTGCCTTATTAGTTGACGATGTTGAGTTATACCGTTTAGTATTATATAGAATGACCAGTCAGTCAATAAAAATTAACGGAGGACATGATGAACCACATTATTAACTTTGTACTGAAGAACAAATTCGCAGTTTGGCTGATGACGATTATCGTTACTGTAGCAGGGCTGTATGCCGGTATGAATATGAAGCAGGAATCCATACCGGACGTCAACATGCCTTACCTTTCAGTAAATACGACTTATCCCGGAGCTGCTCCGAGTCAAGTTGCGGATGACGTGACAAAACCGATCGAGCAGGCGGTCCAGAATTTAGAAGGAGTGAGCGTCGTAACGTCCACATCCTCTGAAAACGTCTCATCGGTTATGATTGAATATGATTACAACAAGGATATGGACAAGGCGAAAACCGAAGTCGCTGAAGCGCTGGACAGTGTCAGCCTTCCTGACGACGCGAAAAAACCTGACATTTCCCGTTACAGCCTCAACTCTTTCCCGATTTTGACGCTCAGTGTGACAAGCGGCAAAAGCTCGCTTGAAGACCTGACCAAAAATGTGGAAAACACTCTCGTTCCTAAGCTTGAAGGCATTCAGGGCGTTGCGTCTGTGCAAGTTTCCGGACAGCAGGAAGAGCAGGTGGAATTCTCTTTCAAAGACAAAAAAATGAAAGAGTACGGACTTGATGAAGATACCGTCAAGAAAGTGATCCAAGGCTCTGACGTCAATACGCCGCTTGGATTGTACACATTCGGCAACAAAGAAAAATCAGTTGTCGTTAACGGAGATATTACGTCAATTAAAGATCTGAAAGATATGAGAATTCCGGTCACATCTTCTTCTGCCGCTCAAGGTCAAGCGGGCGGAGCCGGTGCGGCATCTGCGGCGGACGCTCAGGCTATGCAGCAGGCACAGCAAAGCGCGTCAGCAGGGGTGCCGACAGTCAAGCTTTCTGACATTGCCGACATTAAAGATGTGAAAAAAGCTGAATCCATTTCCCGCACGAACGGAAAGGACAGCATCGGAATTAATATCGTAAAAGCCAATGACGCCAACACGGTAGAAGTGGCCGATGCGATTAAAGATGAACTGAATCAATACAAAAAAGACCATAAAGGGTTCAAGTACAGCTCGACTCTTGATATGGCAGAGCCGATTACAGAGTCGGTGGATACGATGTTAAGCAAAGCGATTTTCGGCGCGATTTTTGCGGTCGTGATCATTCTCTTATTCTTAAGAGATATTAAATCAACGATGATTTCTATCGTTTCCATCCCGCTGTCACTGCTGATTGCGCTTCTTGTGCTGAATCAGCTTGATGTCACATTAAACATAATGACGCTCGGTGCGATGACGGTCGCCATCGGACGGGTAGTCGACGACTCGATTGTCGTGATCGAAAACATTTACCGCCGCATGAGGCTGAAAGATGAACCTTTACGCGGGAAGCAATTGGTGCGTGAAGCGACGAAAGAAATGTTTAAACCGATCATGTCATCAACGATCGTAACCATTGCCGTATTCCTGCCGCTTGCCATGGTCGGCGGACAGATCGGCGAACTGTTTATGCCGTTTGCATTAACAATCGTCTTCGCGCTTGCCGCATCACTGTTGATTTCGATCACACTGGTGCCGATGCTTGCGCACAGCTTATTCAAAAAATCGCTCACAGGCGCGCCTGTTAAAGCGAAAGAGCATAAGCCGGGCAGATTGGCCAATTTCTATAAAAAAGTGCTGCATTGGTCATTAAGACATAAATGGATTACATCTATCATCGCGGTTCTGATGCTTGTCGGCAGTTTGTTCCTCGTACCTCTGATCGGCGCGAGCTACCTGCCTGCGCAAGCGGACAAAACGATGCAACTCACATACACGCCTGAACCGGGCGAAACGAAAAGCGAAGCTGAAAAAGCTGCGCAAAAAGCGGAAGACATGCTGCTTAAACGCAAACATGTCGATACCGTTCAGTATTCATTAGGCTCGCAAAGTCCGCTCGGCGGAAGCTCAAACGGCGCATTGTTCTACGTGAAATACGAGGATGACACGCCTGATTTTGACAAAGAAAAAGACAATGTCTTAAAAGAAATCAAAAAAACATCCAGCCGCGGCGAATGGAAATCACAAAATTTCAGTTCGTCAGGCAACAACAACGAATTAACGTACTATGTGTACGGAGATTCAGAGTCTGATATTAAAGGCACGGTCAAAGACATCGAAGGCATCATGAAAAAGCAGAAGGATCTGAAAGACGTCAACTCAGGCCTTTCCAGCACATATGATGAGTACACGTTCGTCGCTGACCAGGAGAAACTCAGCAAGCAGGGCCTGACGGCTTCGCAAATCTCCCAAGCCCTGATGTCCCAAACGTCACAGTCTCCTTTGACAACGGTGAAAAAGGACGGCAAAGAGCTTGATGTGAACATCAAAACAGAAAAAGACCAGTATAAGAGTGTAAAAGAATTAGAGGATAAAACCATCACATCGCCTGCAGGCCAAGAAGTAAAAATCGGCGATGTGGCGAAAGTGAAAAACGGCACGACATCCGATACCATTTCCAAACGCGACGGCAAAGTGTACGCTGACGTAACGGCAACCGTCACTTCTGACAACGTCACGAAGGTGTCATCAGCCGTTCAAAAGAAAGTTGACAAACTGGATCACCCGGACAATGTATCGATTGATACCGGCGGTGTATCAGCGGATATTGCTGATTCCTTTACGAAACTCGGCTTAGCGATGCTTGCCGCAATCGCCATCGTGTACCTCGTTCTTGTGATCACGTTCGGCGGAGCATTAGCGCCGTTTGCGATTCTGTTCTCGCTTCCGTTTACAGTCATCGGCGCATTAGCCGGACTGTATGTATCCGGAGAGACGATCAGTCTGAATGCCATGATCGGTATGCTGATGCTGATCGGAATCGTCGTCACGAATGCGATTGTCTTAATTGACCGCGTCATCCATAAAGAAGCGGAAGGCTTATCGACGAGAGAAGCGCTCCTGGAAGCCGGCTCTACGAGATTGCGTCCGATTCTGATGACGGCGATCGCGACAATCGGCGCCCTGCTTCCATTGGCATTGGGCTTCGAAGGCGGAAGCCAGGTCATTTCTAAAGGACTCGGTGTCACTGTTATCGGCGGTTTAATCAGTTCGACTCTGCTTACCCTGCTGATTGTGCCGATCGTATATGAAGTATTAGCGAAATTCCGTAAGAAAAAACCTGGAACGGAAGAAGAGTAAGACAGCGGGCCTTGGCTCCTTAAACGGAGCCGGGCCCTTTTTTCTTCTGGCAATTCCTGTACATATTGTTGCGATTTTCTCAAGTCATAGTATAATTAAAGGTTGTTAGTGTTAATAATGGATCGGATACTCTTAAGTAGGATGATGAGATAATGAAACGTGCACGCATAATATACAATCCGACTTCAGGACGGGAGCTTTTTAAGAAAAATCTTGCCCAGGTCCTGCAAAAATTTGAACAAGCCGGTTATGAAACCTCTACCCATGCCACCACATGCGCGGGGGATGCCACCAACGCCGCAAAAGAAGCCGCTTTGCGGGAGTTTGACCTGATTATCGCAGCCGGCGGAGACGGAACGATTAATGAAGTCGTCAACGGCCTTGCACCGTTAGACAAACGCCCGACACTCGGCATCATTCCGGTCGGCACGACAAATGACTTCGCCAGGGCGCTGGGCATTCCGAGAGAGAATATACTGAATGCCGCTGATACCGTCATTAACGGCGTAGCCCGCCCGATCGACATCGGACAGGTGAACGGTCAGTATTTTATCAACATCGCCGGCGGAGGCCGTCTGACGGAGCTGACGTATGATGTGCCAAGCAAACTGAAAACGATGCTCGGCCAGCTTGCTTATTATTTAAAGGGAATGGAAATGCTGCCTTCACTTCGACCGACAGAAGTCGAGATTGAATATGACGGCAAGCTGTTTCAAGGCGAAATTATGCTGTTTTTAGTGACGCTGACCAACTCGGTCGGCGGATTCGAGAAGCTGGCCCCTGATTCCAGCCTGAATGACGGCATGTTTGATTTGATTATTTTGAAAAAAGCCAATCTCGCGGAGTTTATCAGAGTCGCGAGCATGGCGCTCAGAGGCGATCATATTAACGATCAGCACATTATTTACACAAAAGCGAACCGTGTGAAAGTCAATGTATCAGAAAAGATGCAGCTGAACCTGGACGGCGAATACGGCGGCATGCTGCCGGGCGAATTCGTGAACCTGTACCGGCATATTCACGTCATCATGCCGAAGGAGAAAGCGGAACAGCTGGATGATTAATACGCGGACAAAATCCTAAAACAGTATTCGTTTTAGGATTTTGTCATCTTTTCAGCGTGATCGGAAACCTTTGAAGGCTGACATTGAATTTGAAGGTTTGCCAGCACGCTGAAACAAGGCTATTGGTAAAACTAGAGGTGATTGTAGATGAAAATGAAACCCCCGATAGAAAAAAATGAATACTATGACGTGACATTTGAGGATTTGACGCACGAAGGAGCGGGCGTCGCAAAGGTTCAGGGCTTCCCGATTTTCGTGCCGAACGCCCTGCCTGAGGAAAAAGCGCAAATCAAAGTGACACGCGTCAAAAAAGGCTTCGCTTTCGGCCGCTTGATTGAACTGAAAGAAGAAAGCCCGCACAGAACGGATGCCCCGTGTCCGATCTACAAGCAATGCGGAGGCTGCCAGCTTCAGCACATGACCTATGAAGGCCAGCTCTTGTTTAAACAGAAACAAGTCAAAGACGTCTTAGAACGGATCGGCAAGCTGGACCTGTCCAACGTCACCGTGCACCCGACACTCGGCATGGAAGACCCTTGGAACTACAGAAACAAAGCGCAGGTGCCGGTAGGAGAACGGGAAGGCGGACTCGTCGCCGGATTCTATCAGCAAAGAAGCCATGACATCATCGATATGAGCGCCTGCCTGATCCAGCAATCCAAAAACGACGAAGCCGTTCAAGCCGTCAAGGACATTTGCGCCTCATACGGCGTCAAAGCCTACAACGAAGAACGCCATAAAGGCTGGCTCCGCCACATCATGGTCAGATACGGCGTCGTCACGGGCGAAATGATGATCGTCTTCATCACAAGAACAAGCGATTTTCCGCACAAAGCGAAAATCATCGAAGACATCACGGCGCAATTCCCGCACGTCAAATCCATCGTGCAGAACATCAACCCAAATAAAACAAACGTGATCTTTGGGAACGAAACAAACGTCATCTGGGGCGAAGAATACATCTACGACCTCATCGGAGACGTCAAATTCGCCATCTCCGCCAGATCGTTCTATCAGGTCAACCCGGAACAGACAAAAGTGCTCTACGACAAAGCGCTTGAGTACGCGGAGCTGCAAGGGGAAGAAACCGTCATCGACGCCTACTGCGGCATCGGAACGATTTCTCTATTTCTGGCGAAGCAGGCGAAGAAAGTATACGGCGTCGAAATCGTGCCGGAAGCCATCGAGGATGCAAAACGCAACGCTGAGCTGAACGGCATCACAAACGCAGAATTCGCAGTCGGAGAAGTGGAAACCGTCATTCCGAAATGGTATAAAGAAGGTATCACGGCCGACACCCTCGTCGTCGACCCGCCAAGAAAAGGCTGCGACGAAGCCCTCCTGCGGACAATCATCGACATGAAACCGAAGCGGGTGGTGTACGTGTCCTGCAATCCAGGAACGCTTGCAAGAGATTTGCGGGTGCTTGAGGATGGCGGGTATCAGACGCTCGAAGTGCAGCCTGTGGATATGTTCCCGCATACGAATCATGTGGAGTGTGTGGCTGTGCTGGAATTAAGAGAAGGCAACTAACCCTTAGGGATGGTTGCCTTTTTTTAATCCGCATTTTTTTGCATTCAGGACGAACTCGTGACATGAGAGGAGTACCAGAAGATGTTTGGTTAACACCTATAATATAGCTTTCTATACATCTCTTTATGTAATAAAGGGTACCTTTTTAGGAACCCTTTATTAATATTCACTCTAGAGGGGCAGCTTTTTTAATACACTTTCATATCTTGTTTTTTCTCCTTACTAATCATTACTTTTTCTAAATAACTCTTAAGAAATACATTATCTATCCTATCCGGAATGTAACCCAGACGTTTATTTAATATATTCTCTATGATATACATTTTCTTTGTGTAATATTGGTAATTATCCGTTGCGATTTGAACACTTTCTGATTCAAGTCGAGATTTATATAGCTGATCATACTTCTGTTTGCGTATTTTTCTTGAGAGCCGCAGTAAATGAAATAATTCAATTGTTGGCAGAGTCATTATTTCTGGTGTAGACTTATCCAAATCTAATTCAGAAGTATGCTCACGATATTCTATGATTTCACGTTTGCCATCTCTCTGAACATTATGTATGTACATTAAGCAAAAACTACAGTAATACTGATTATCCTTTTGAATTGAAGTTGCACAATAAGGGCATGTTTCCATTACGTTCTCCTTTCTAAATGTTCTAAGATAGTATGTATTTCGGTTACAAACAAGAATTTTAAATAGTATTAGAGATTCTTAACCAATAAAAACCCTTTTTATGATAAAGGGTTTATTGATTACAGCATGTATAAATTTCATGCAACATCAATAGTGATCCCTATGTATAGAAAATCCACCGAGCCTAAACCCAATAACAAAACGCGAAAATAATAAATTATATCGTTATAATTATTTATAAAAAGATAATAAAGTTGGATAAAAATGAGGAAAATCCTGCGGAAATGACGATATAAACTTAGTGAACAACGGTATAGAATCTTACTTTTCGAGGTGAACAGAATGGGAGAAGAACTAGACATTATTACAGTAACCGATCTGCGCAAAAAATATGGATCATTTGAAGCAGTGAAAGGGGTATCCTTTTCTGTCAAACGCGGCGAGCTGTTTGCATTTCTGGGAACGAACGGCGCAGGAAAATCGACCACTATCGATATTCTCTGTACGCTGATTAAAAAGACATCCGGAAAAGTGGTAATAGACGGTTATACGCTTGGTGAGGGGAAAGAGAATAATCATATCCGCAAAAAGATCGGAGTTGTTTTCCAAGAGAGCATTTTGGATGAACGATTGACCGTTTATGAAAATATCATGAACCGCGGACAATATTATCATTTAAGCAAGGCACAAGTGCAAGAGAACTATCAGTTTGTAACAGACTATTTAAAATTGGATGATATTAAGGAGAAAAAATACAGCGATTTGTCAGGCGGACAAAGAAGAAGAGCGGATATTGCCCGTGCCATCATCCATAAACCGACTATATTATTTTTAGATGAGCCTACTACAGGTCTTGATCCGCAAACGAGAGTTTTTGTTTGGAATGCGATTAAAAGGCTGCAGGAAGAAACAAACATGACGATCTTTTTAACGACCCATTACATGGAGGAGGCCGCTGTGGCTGATAACGTTGTGGTCATCAAAGAAGGACGTCTGATCGCAGAGGGTACACCGAGTCAGCTGAAAGATCAATATGCGTTTGACAGTCTGCATATGATGTTTAAGCAAGGCGTTGATCCGACTGCATGGTTTGAAAATAAACAACTGGATTTTACGGTTAAAAACTCTATTTATTCCCTTCGTGTAGAGTCCACTCTCCAAGCGTTTGACATTTTGAAAGGTCTTGAAGGAAAAATTGAATCTTTCGAGGTGATTAAAGGGAATATGGATGATGTGTTTATCCATATTATCGAAGAACAAGGAAGCAGTTTGCCAGTAAAGGGGAGCATTGCATAAATGAAGTCTTTATCCAGTTTAATCAGCAGAAATATAAAAATATACTTCCGTGATCGAACGCTTTTGCTTCTTTCTTTGCTGTCAGTATTTATCGTCATTCTGTTATATGCCGTGTTCTTACAGCAGACACAGCTGGACGCCATTAAGGCCTTGGTCGGTTCGACAGATGATTCCAAAGCAATGGTGAACGAATGGATGGTGGCGGGATTGCTGTCCATTACAGCTGTGACAACGACTTTAGGCGCTTTCGGAATTATGGTGAAAGATAAAGAAAGTAAAAGAACGTATGACTTTTTAACAGCTCCTTTATCAAGGGCGACCATCCAATTGAGCTATGTCATTCATTCATTTGTCATCGGCTTGATCTTTTCTTTCATCGCCTTTTTAGGCTGTGAAATTTTTCTCGTTTCAACAGGCAGCAAACTTTTAAGCGGAACAGATATACTTGAAGTATTGGGGATCATTATTCTTTCAGTTGCACTGTCAAGTTCCATAAATTTATTTTTAACGCTGTTTATTCATACACAAAATGCATTTTCGACGTTAAGTACGATTGTCGGAACAGCCATCGGTTTTTTATGCGGAGTATATGTGCCGATCGGCGGCGTACCGGTGTTTGTGCAGAAAATTATTATGTATTTCCCTATCAGCCACACCGCTGTTCTGTTCAGAAAAGCGTTTATGACAGACTCAGTTGATAAGGTATTTAAACATGCCTCTGCGGACCAAATACAGGAATATGAAAAGCATTACGGGATCGTCTACAAGTTAAACGGCCATTTTATCAGTACAGCAGCAAGCTTGTGGATCATTGTCATTACAGCCATCATATTTACCGTCATATCTATTTTCATATTTAAAAAACAAAATAAATGACTTCTTCAGACGATACATAACGATGTAACAGGCAGCATCCGTTTACTGGATGCTGCCTGTTTTGTTTATCATTATTTCCGAAGCCTTACTTAATATTTAGATAATCCTTAACAAATTCTTTGTCCTCTTCGTCTTCAGGGAAAATCCCCAAGTTATTGAATTCCCAAATCATTTGTCTTTCGTATTCGTCCAAATCAGATTCAATAACATCTTCATAATCATAATTAATTGAGAACGTTCCAGTGCTTTCAAGCTTCAGGGTCAAATTTGTCCATGCTTCGGGATTATTTTCTTTAAATTCATTGTGTAACTGTTTAAATAACTCTTGAAGATCTAATAATAGTTCTGTATAAATTTTTTTACTGACTTGAAATTGTTCTGGAATGTCGTGAGAGTATATATATTCATCGTTTTCTGGTGTTTGAAAGAAAAAATACACTTCTCTGGAGCCGTCTAATATTTCTGCATAAAGAACAACTTTGCTCCATTCGGAAGGGATCATATCATTAATTTGTTCTGCTATCTTTTGATATAGAACTTCCATCTTTTTTGTTTCCATTAGATTAACCCCCTGGTTTATTTTCTATAGTAACTTGTCTCGCTCTACGATTACCTATCTTATATTCAACATTAAATAATACAGGTCTTAGTGAATCTCCCTGATAAACGGGTTCTATATTAACTTTTACTTGCTTAGGAGGTTTTCCGTTTAATGCCTTTGACCACACTTGCTCCATTTTGTACCATTTCCCGCCGCTCCTATTAATCTGAGAATTCATCGGCACGATATTGTCGAATTGGCCTGAGCCTTTGAATTGGGTGGCGATTAGGTGGCCTCCATCGTCATCTGTCAGACGGTCTGGTTTACCTGCTTTTGACTGCGCATATTGGTTGCGTTTTGCTTCTCCCAGCTGCAAGTCTGCTTTGACACTTGTAATTCTACCATAGTTGTCAGTAGTGTATGTGTAGCCTTCTTTTGTTTTGTAGATGACATTCGGCTTCAATACTTTCTTTCTGGTCCATTTCGCAAAATGCTCGCCGTATTTGACTGTTACCGGCGGTACATGCGGTGCCGGTGTACGCCTGCCGCTTGCGGAGGTTCCGTACGGTTTCGGCAGGATGACCTTGGTGAATTTCTGAAGTCCTTCTTTAAGTGTGACCCCGCTGACAGCATTGTAAGGCACGCCCGCCGGCACTAAGTCGTGACGCGGATGATACGGGAGAATATCAGCTAGAGTGAGATTTCCGATTTGATTCAACTTGGTTTTGACACGTTTTTTTGATACTTCCATGCCTGTGTTGACCTTTTGCTTGATGTGGTCAACGGTTTGTTTTGAGACCGTTATCGCTTTTTGAGCTGTGGCGGATTTGCTTGCTGCTGTTTTAACTTTGGTTGTCACTTTGGCGGCTGTGCCTGTTTTTGAGACGGCGCCGACGCCTTTTGTGCCGACGACTGATGTCACAACGGTGCCCACTGCATATGACACCCATCTTGCTCTGGAGTAGGTGTCGCCATTCACCATGTCTTTTTGGTACGATTCTTCGATTGCCGCTGAAATGGCTTCATACGTTTTGATCGGGTGAGCCACCGCTCCTGTAATGGCTTCAACCGTTCCGCCCGGATCTGTGACCATATCCCACAGGCCTGTGACCGCGTCTTTTCCGGAATCATAAAGGCCGACGGCAACGCCTTTGAAACCGTCTGTAAGTTCACGCGTGTTTTCAATTTGAGTGAAGTAGCGCTGCTGTTCTTTTGTCAGGTTTTTATAGCCGATCGTTTTGGCCATTGAGTAGAATTCATCAGCATTCGTATAATCGTAGTTTTTCAGTCTTTCTTTCAGTTTTTCAATCTCCCGCTCTTTCGCTTCTTCCTTCTTAATCGTCAAATAAGCATCCGAATGTCTTGCAATCTCGCCTTTCTTCTTATGGATGTCGCTTTCACGATATGCTTTGGCGTTGTAGTGAAGCGGTGTGGCGCTTTTTCCTTTGCCTGTTGCGTTTTGAAGCTGCTGAAAGTCGGCCTGGATGAACTGTTCGTTCGCTTCGGTTTCTGCGTATTCTTTCGTTAGATCGTGATCAAGTTTGCCGAGTTTATGTATCGTTTCGTTTCTCTTTTTGTCGGCTGATTGGAGCTTGTGATCCACGCTTTCGGTGGAAAAGAGATCAAGCGAGATGATGTCATCGATCTCTCCGAGGATGGAGCGCATGTCCTTTTTCTGCTCCTCCATAATCTCCTTTGATTTACTGAGGGCGTGGGTGAGCTCGTGTTCCAGAAATGATTCCTCCACATGCGAATTGGAAAGTCCGGCATCTTCGACCTTACCGGGAAGGCTTGTGAGAAATGCGATTTTCATGTCGATCAGATCAAGCCAGCTGTCTGTGACGCCGGCGTGGTCCTGGAAAAAGGCTTTGATGTTGTCAGCGCCCCGGCCGGAGAAATCGCTGTCACCAAGGTCAGCCATACCTTGAAACGCTTTTTTCAGGTTGACCATCTGACCGCGCAGTTTTTTATATTCACCCGCGCGCTGTTTGGCGGCGGCGAGGAGGCTGTTTGCTTCGAAAACTTTCATGACCATATCCTTTCCCCTTTCATTCGGGGTTATTTTTTCAGTTTATAGAGGGAAAGATTAAGAAACTTATCAGGGACTGTGCAAACATAGGAATAGGGTTTCCCTGAATCTATAAAGACTCAATATTTTTTTCGATTTTTTGAATGACTTGTCTGAGCCATAGTATTGGGGGATAGTTCGTAACTATTGATATCTACACCATCAGCAGATTCTTCTATAAAAACGTTTTTTTGTTCTTCTGAGTAATCGCTATTTATAAACGCTTTGAGTGCTTCTACATCGTTTTCTTGTTCTTTTTTAGGTATTTCTGCTAAGTATTCTTCAAGAGCTGACTCAGAAGTGTCTATATCTTGATGGAAAATCCCTCCTAAAAATTGAAATGCAGGTTCAGAAATATTTGTTTCAATCATTAATCTCACCTCTTGGGTAGGCTGTTTGCTTCGAAAACTTTCATGACCATATCCTTTCTTTTGTTCGATATCAAAATTTTACCACGTGAGTCAGGATATACAGTGTAGGAAATAGGTAATGAGAATAAAATGAATCTTTTGGCTTGCGACTTCCTTCCTGTATGAAGGGAGGCTTTTTATGTTTTGTATAATAACCCTCACATTCGGCTTACTGCGCTCCGGTGATTTTAAGCGTGCCTGTTTTTTCTAATGTCTTACACTCGAAACAACCCAACCGCTGAGGTATAATAGAAGCAGAGTATTTATCATACAGATTCAATTCGTGAAAGAGAGTGGAACAAAATGGGCCGTAAGTGGAACAATATTAAAGAAAAGAAAGCATCAAAGGACGCAAATACGAGCCGGATTTACGCGAAGTTCGGCCGTGAGATTTATGTGGCGGCAAAACAAGGCGAGCCAGATCCGGAATCGAACCAGGCGTTAAAAGTGGTGCTTGAGCGCGCGAAGACGTACAGTGTGCCGAAAAATATTATTGAGCGTGCGATTGAAAAGGCGAAAGGCGGCGCGGAGGAGAACTTTGACGAGCTGCGTTACGAAGGTTTCGGGCCGAACGGTTCAATGATCATCGTTGATGCGTTAACCAATAATGTAAACCGCACGGCGCCTGAAGTGCGCGCCGCATTCGGGAAAAACGGCGGAAATATGGGTGTGAGCGGGTCTGTCGCTTACATGTTCGATGCGACTGCCGTTATCGGCGTTGAAGGCAAGACGGCGGATGAAGCGCTGGAATTGCTGATGGAAGCTGATGTGGACGTGCGCGATATTTTAGAAGAGGATGACAGTGTGATCGTGTATGCCGAGCCTGACCAATTCCATGCCGTACAGGAGGCATTCAAAAATGCCGGCGTTGAAGAGTTCACGGTTGCGGAGCTGACGATGCTCGCGCAAAATGAAGTCGAGCTTCCGGAAGATGCGAAAGCTCAATTTGAAAAGCTGATCGATGTGCTGGAAGATCTGGAAGACGTACAGCAGGTTTATCACAATGTAGATTTAGGCGAATAAAGACAAAAAGGCCGGGGCGGCATAAGTTCCGGCCTTTTTATTTTGCTTAAGCGGTCGGCCTGTATCGTATTTTTCTCCGTAAGCAATTATTGATTATTTCGCCAAAACTGGGCGGATGCCCATACGTTTCCTTCCGGATGTCATAAACTGGACTGTAACCTATGTGAAGGAGCGATAAACCATGAATGAAAGAAGACCGATTTACGGCGGAGGCTATGGCGGCTACGGAGGCTACCCGGGGTACGGTTTTGGCGGCTACGGCGGCTACGGAGGATATCCGGGATACGGTTTCGGCGGAGGCTACGGCTACCCGGGATACGGTTTTGGCGGTTACGGCGGTTTTGGCGGCTACGGAGGCTTCGGGGGATATCCGGGGTACGGTTTTGGCGGCTATGGCGGAGGCTACGGCGGCTACCCGTTCCATCATCATCATCGGGACAGCCAATATATCTGACCATTCGGGAAAAAGCACTCTTGGAACAGCAAGAGTGTTTTTTTGTGACCGTTTCTAAGCGCTGGCTTTTTTCATTTCTTGCGGGGCATAAATGCCGATACGGATTCATACCTATTAAGGTCATGTGTTGAGGAAAGGAGGATCGTAATGAAAGAAAATCAGCCGTTTACACCGGTCAAATCCTATAAACCCTTCCACAGCCGGTTTGATCCCTGCCCGCCGATCGGGAGAAAATACTTCAGAACGCCGCCGCATCTTTATATGCGGTTTCAGCCGTATCACTTGGAGCAGTTTTCTCCGATGGAGGCATTGAGAAAAGGGACCCTTTGGAAGGATCTTTACGATTTCTATGATAATCCTTATCGGGGGGGAATCGAATATGGCGAAAAAGATTGATGATGAATATTATCGGCTGCTGGAGCAAATTCAGGCGGCGGACTTTGTCTTGGTGGAGCTGACGCTTTATCTGGATACGCATCCCCATGACCGTCTCGCGCTTCAGCAGTTTCATGAATATTCCCGGTACTCAAGACAGCTGAGAAAGCGGTTTGAGCCTGAGTACGGACCGCTTCTGCAATTCGGCGTGAGTCAGGTCGGCGCTCAATGGGACTGGGGCCGCGGTCCTTGGCCATGGCAAGTATAAGGAGGGATCTGTAAATGTGGGTATATGAAAAAAAGCTGCAGTATCCGGTTAAAGTCAGTACATGCAACCCGATGCTGGCTAAGTTTCTCATTGAACAATACGGCGGGGCGGACGGCGAATTGGCCGCAGCGCTCCGGTACTTAAACCAGCGCTACACGATTCCTGACAAGGTGATCGGCCTGCTGACGGATATCGGCACGGAGGAGTTTGCGCATTTAGAAATGATTGCGACGATGATTTATAAGCTGACAAAAGATGCGACCCCGGAGCAGCTGCGTGATGCAGGGCTCAGCGATCATTACGTCAACCATGACAGCGCGCTGTTTTATCACAATGCGGCCGGAGTTCCGTTCACAGCGTCTTACATACAGGCGAAGGGAGATCCGATCGCTGATTTATATGAGGATATTGCGGCTGAAGAAAAGGCGAGAGCGACGTATCAATGGATTATTGATATTTCCGATGATCCTGACCTGAATGATTCACTCCGTTTTCTGCGTGAGCGTGAAATCGTCCACTCTATGCGTTTCAGGGAAGCGGTTGAGATTTTAAAAGAAGAACGTGATAAGAAGAAAATTTTTTAAACGGCCCTCAAACACGACGGCTGTTTTTTTCCTTTCTGCGTTTGGTCTATAATGAAGGTGTCAAATATTCTGATTACAGGAGGATTTTATGGCACCTTTTACGATTACGGAGGAGAAGGCGGGGGCATTCCGGGTCACCTCCGCCCGGAAAGATGATGCAAAAGAGGTCATGGATCTGCTCGTGCAAGCGGCAGAATGGCTTCGCTATAAAGGGTCGAACCAGTGGAGCGGCCTTCTGCAAGGGGAAGATACCCACAATATGCGGGAGGCGATCGCCCAAGGGTATGTTTTTTTATTCAGGCAGAATGAAGAGCTGGCCGGCGTCGTCATGCTGCTTCCCGAAGCAAGCGGGTGGGACAGACGTCTTTGGGGCGATGAGGGACATGAGGAGTCCGTATATCTCCACCGGCTGGCGATTAACAGGCGGTTTGCAGGGGCGGGGCTCGGCCGGACAATCATGACTTGGGCGGAAACGGGTGTGTCTTGTCCGGGAAAAACGAAAATCCGGCTCGATTGCGTGTCCGAAAACAAGGCGCTTCAGTCGTTTTACAGCGGAATGGGTTACGAATCAAAAGGACTCGCGCCGGGTTATCATTTGTTTGAAAAAAAGGTGAGTAAATAAAAAGCTTCTTATGACGGAGGTAAAAGATATGGGTTTTTTTTATCTGATCTGTCTGGCCGCATTTTGTCTTAACTTTGCCGTATCGGCTGTGCTCCGCAAGAAATGGCCGAAAAAGATGTGGCCTGAGTGCCTTTTGGCGGTGCTGGGCCTGACTGCTTTCGGTACGGTTGTTTACAGCATTTTCGGTGTCGGCGGCTGGGAAGGAATGGGCTTGGGGCTTGCCGCGATGTTTGCGGGTTCCGGAGCGGCCGCCGGTTATGCCGCTGAGGTGTGCTTACGGGTCGTCAGATCGAATCAAAAACAGTAAGCAGAAGTGAAAAAACGCGGCCTCGGCTGCGTTTTTTTGTGTGTTGCCGGCCGCTGTATAGAAAACAGGCGAATGTCCATAATGGTAATGACTTTTAAGAAGAAGGTGCGAATATGGGACATTTACTTACAGTGGCTTGGGAGTTAGTATGCGGTTTGGGTATTTTATTTGTGATTTTAAAATTGCTTGGAAAAACTCAATTCTCGCAAATTACGCCGTTTGATTTTATTTCCGCGCTCATCCTCGGCGAACTGGTCGGAAATGCGGTGTATGATAAAGGCGTCAGGATTTTTGAAATCATTTTTGCCTCTCTGTTATGGGGGATTTTAATTTATCTCATCGAACTGATTACGCAGAAAGTAAAAAGCTCCAGAAAGCTGTTGGAAGGCGAGCCGAGTATTATCATACATAAAGGAAAACTGAAATATGATGTGCTGAGAAAGAATAAGCTGGACATTAATCAATTGCAAAGCCTTCTCAGACAGGCGAATTGCTTTTCCATACAGGAAGCGGAGTACGCGATTTTAGAAACAAACGGGATGGTCAGCGTCCTGCCGAAATTTCAATATGACACGACGAAAAACGGCGACATGCAAATAAAGCCGAAGCAGGTCTCTTTGCCGGTCACGCTGATTATTGACGGCGAAGTGCTGTATGAAAATCTGAAAGAAGCCGGGCTGGAAGAAAAGCAGCTGAATCAGGAGCTGAAAAAGCTGAACATCAAAAAAACGGAGGACGTGCTGTATGCGGAATGGAAGCCCGATAAACCGCTGTTTGTCCTGCCGTATGATGAGAAAAAATAAAAAGAGCATTGCCCTGGGGCAAATGCTCTTTATTATTTTTCGTGTACGCCTGTTTTAACGGCTCTGACATGATACATACCGACATCCGTCCCAAGCATATAATCAGGTTTCGGCTTGCCTTGGTTTGCTTTGTGGGCCGCGATGTGGTCTTCGCTTTTTTCCCATTGTTTCCAATGGTCTTCTGACTCCCAGCGGATTAACACGACGACTTCTTCATCACCGCGGCGGACTTTTTTTTCCAGGACCGTTACGTCTATCAAACCTTCCTGCTTTTCAATCACGCCTTCTGAACTGAAGCGTTCGATTACTTTGTCGGCATGTCCTTCTTTTACGGTCATTTTTCTGATTTGCACGAACATCTGGCATCTCTCCAATCCTTTTCACGGCTTTATCCAACATTTTAAATGAAAATGATTCTCAAAGTCAATTAAGATGCCTGACGGATTACGATTTCAGGAGAAAGACATGACCATCCTCATCTTTAAATTGCACGAAGCTGCCCCATTCCATTTGTTTCGGTTCATCTAAAAAGGTGATGCCGTTCTTTTTCATCTGTTCGTATGCGGCAAAGACATCTTCACACTCAAATACGATAGAAGCCTTCATATGCTCGGCCCCTTTCATCATCGATTTCGGATAAATAACCAAATGAGTGGCGGCCCCTTTGGGCGCAACCTCAAGCCAGAAGGCGCCCGGGCCCATCGGATGCTCGGCGACGGTTTCAAACCCCGCTTTTTCCGTCCAGAATGTTTTCGCTTTTTGCTGATCATCAGTGTATACGGCGACTGTTGCGATTTTTTTGATCATCATACTGACCTCCTGTTTCATTTCTTTTATAGTGTATCCTCCTGCCGAAAAAAGCAATCAAAAGCTTTAATGTGCAGGCTTTTTTTAATTTCTCTAGTACGATCGGCGATTCCGATTTATAATTTAGACAAAAGTACATATTCTTGAAAGAGGAGACGGCAGTGAACAAAGACCAATTACTTCATGATTATATTATTACACATTCGGCAGAGCTGACGGAAAAATGGCTCAAGCTGAGACGGAAGCTGAGAGGGCGTTTTTATTCTGCAGATCAATTAAGTGAGGAAATGAAACAGCTGCTGATCGAGCAGCATACCTTTACAAACACGGTCATCGCAAGTGCTTTTTTGGAGGATCCTGCCGTTTTTCAGCATAACAAAGAAAAATGGGCCGCACAGGTAGCGAAAAGCAGAGTGGAGCAGGACGCGGAGGTTCATGAGGTCGTTGAGGCGATCGGCAATTCAAGAACCGTCTTTTGGGAGGCGGTCACCCGTTTTATGGATGAGCATCAGGACATCGTAACAAACGAGGATGCCCGCCGCTGGAATCACCTTGTCAACGGCTCGTTTGATCAGCTGATGACGGATTTTACTGAACAGTTTCAGAAATTAATGATCGCGAGGCTGTCATCTCAGCAGGAGCTTATTTCCGAATTGAGCTGTCCGGTTATTTTGATCGCGGATACGATCGGCACTCTGCCGCTCATCGGCTCGATTGATACGAGACGGGCACGCGTGATTTTGGAGTCGGTGCCGGAAAACTGTGTCGCCAAACGGATCACAAATCTTGTGATTGATCTGTCCGGTGTGCCCATTGTCGATACGATGGTGGCGCAGCAATTGTACATGCTGTCGAAAACATTATTTCTCCTCGGCATCAAAACCGTGTTTTCCGGCATTCGGCCTGATGTGGCACAGACTTCTATCCAATTGGGGCTTGATTTTTCAGAGTATCAAACTTACGGCTCCCTGGAGCAGGCGCTCGCCAGTATGGGTGTCACATGTGTGATCGAGGAAGCAAAAGCATAGTAAAAAGGTGCTCCGGCCAGAGGCGGGGCGCTTTTTTTTGTCAGCGGAAAACAATGTAAATATATCGGAACTTGAAGATTGCGTTCTTAAAAACAGCTATATGACGCCTTGGGAGTCGATTTCGGGATGACACGGTTTATATCAAAGCGAAGGAAGTGAAAGTTTTCGCAAAGAAAACATATCCAAAAATTGTGTAAATGTTATTGATTTCTGAATGAAAACATAATAGTATAATTATATATTTCTTATCAGAATAGTATGAATTAAAACACTCATTGTCAAAAGACGAACGGCCAGACATAAAGGGGGAGCATGATGACGTCCAAAGGAAACGTAGATCCGCATGTGATCGAAAAGATTATCAGCGCGCTGGAAACGCTCGATTTCGGGACAGTTCAGATTACGGTTCATAATTCCCAAGTGACACAAATTGATAAGGTGGAGAAATATCGATTTTCCCTGAAGAGCAAAGAAGTAAAACAATCTTAAAAAACAGCCAATGACAGGAGGCGGTACATATGAAGCATTCAACTGTTCCTTTCCGGGAGAGCCGGTATCTGCACCTGCCCGAAGTGCGCTTTCTGCATTGGTGCACGAAGCAATACGGCATTAACAAAGGCGTGCTCAATACAATTGACGGCTGGTTTTATGATGCGGGCGTCATTCCGATTCCCGTCAGGCGTCTTTATGTGCTGGCATTTCTCGATTTCGCGAAAACGCCGGGGCAGAAGGGGAATATCCGATTCGGGCACGGCGGCTTGACGAAAAAACTGCATGATTTCATGGATATGCAGGAATGCGCAGCAAAACGTCAGGCCTGACATCCTTAAAATCTTCTTAAAATCATACAAATTTCTCCCATTTTATTTATAATAGACCTATCACGATCATTTTTTGGGAGGACTTTTGACATGCAAACTGCTGCTTATGAGAGCAAACAATCTATTATGCAGCGCATTATAACGGTATTTGTGTTTACACTGTTAGTTGCGACAATCGGCCTGTATACGGGTCAGTTCATTCCGCCGGCATTGATGCTGCCGCTGTCGGTCTTAGAGGTCGTCATGATCATCGCCGCATTTTGGCTGCGCCGAAAAAAAGCCGTCGGATATGTGTTTGTCTTTTCATTCGCTTTCATTTCCGGAATGACGCTGTTTCCGATTATCAGCCATTATGCGTCCGCAGCGGGGGCCTATGTCGTATTGGAGGCATTCGGTTCATCGTTTGTGATTTTTGCGGTGCTCGGCACGATCGGCGCTAAGACGAAAAAGGACTTGTCGTTTTTATGGTCCTTCTTGCTTGTCGCTGTTATCGCGCTTCTCGCAGTGGGGATCTTTAATATTTTCAGCCCCCTGAATTCCGCCGCCATGATGGCGTATTCCGTCATCGGAACGATTGTGTTTTCAATGTACATCTTATACGATCTGAACCAGATCAAGCACCGGAACATCACGGCTGACCTGATTCCTTTGATGGCATTGACGCTTTATATCGACTTTATCAACTTGTTTATCAACCTGCTACGTTTTTTCGGAATTTTAAACAGTGATGATTAACCGCGCGAAAAAGGCGCCCTGCTGAGAGGGGCGCCTTTTTATGTTCTGCCGCCGGAAAACAGCAGAAGCTTATCAAATAATACTTCAAGCATTTTTGTCAATTCCGCTTTTTGTTCAGCGGTGAAGCTTTCCATGACTCCTGAAATGTTGGAGAAGTGGCCGGGAAGAAACAGCATCAGCTTTTCTTTTCCTTCTTTTGTGAGTTCGATGCTGATTTTTCGTCTGTCGCCGGTATGCCGGCTGCGGTTTACAAAGCCGTCCCGTGCGAGTCCGTCGATCAATCCGGTGATGGTCGCTTTGGTGACGTTGGATTTTTTCGCCAGCTCTGTCGGACTCAGGCTGTGTCCGGGTGCGTCAAACAGAAACATCAAAATTTTGAATTTCCCTTCGGACAATCCGTGACTTGAGAAATAATGCTCCATGACCTGATTCATTTTTTTAGACATATCAAATAACGTCAAAAATGTTTTCAATGATTCAGCATCCATATCGGCGTAAATCTCAGCGCGTCCGGCAATCTGCGAATAATCCGGCAAATGTCTCAACTCCATTTTTGTAAGCCTCCGTACCATTTTAGTGATTCAAAGTATAAGCTTGCCGGATTCAAAAGGCAACCTATAAAGATTGACAGTTTTTCAGCTCATATAGTAAGGTGGCTAATAGTTAATGAATAATAAATAAATAGAGAAGGCGGTATCGTGATGAACCATGAAGTGAAAAAGATCATCATAGCGGGCGGAGGGATCGGCGGCCTGTCCGCAGCGATTTCTCTCGGCAGAGCGGGTTTTGAAGTGACCCTTTGCGAGGCGGCGTCCGACATGCGAAAAAGCGGAGCGGGCATTCTCCAGCCTCAAAATGCGCTGCGGGTGCTGCGGGAAATCGGTGTGTATGATGAATGCTGCCAACACGGCTTTCAAACGGAATGGCTGAAGCAGCATGATGAAAACGGAACGCTGCAGTTTAAAGTGAGTGAGGCGTTTTTAGATGATTCATTGCCGGGGCGGAATAATATATTGCGGCAAACGTTAAACGATATCCTCAAAAAGCATGCTGAAGCGGCGGGGGTCACGATTCTGCCCGGTAAAAAAGTCGTGTCTTACGAAGAAACGGCAGATGACATAACGGTGCATTGTGCAGACGGAACCGCGATGACGGCTGACATTCTCGCCGGCTTTGACGGCATTCGCTCCGCTGTCCGCGATCAAATGCTGCAAAGAGAAGTGAAAACAGAGTATCTCGGCATGGGAGCGCACAGATTTTACATTTCTTTTCCCGAGCCGATATTTCATGATTCGACACTGATGTATAAAAAAGGGCAGACGCAGGTCGGAGTCGTGCCGCTCTCTGAAAAAACAGGATACGTATTTATCATCCGGCCGTATGACGCTGACTTCAGGGATGACGAGGACACGCGTTTTGAACGGGTGAAAGACTTGCTGCGCGGAATTCCGGGAGTGAAGTTTGTGACAGAGAATATGTCAAAGGAATATCCCGTTTTGTTTCATAAGATTGAGCAGATGGCGGTCAAAGAACCGTGGCACAGAGGCCGCGTCGTTCTGGGCGGGGATGCCGTCCATGCAGGAGCGCCGACATTGGCGCAGGGAGCGGCGATGGCGATTGAAGACGCGATTGTGCTTAGTGAAGAACTGCGAAAACACGAAAACCATGAAACTGCATGTCAAGCATACTTCGAAAGACGGGCGGAGCGGGCATTACAGGTGCAGAATCTATCATCTGAAATCGTCCGCCGCGAGATAAAGGGAACGCCCGGCGTCCAAGACATCATCAGTGAATGCTATCGATTGCTCAAAGAGCCTTATTAAATAAAGAAAGTCCAGAACATGGCGTCTGGACTTTTGTCAGTCTTGTTCAGATTTATTCCGTATCCGCTCAATCACCTCATGCAGCCCCTCAGGCTTGTGAAACTCCACCGGCGAACTGCCTTTTTCAAACGAGATCGTCTCCGCCTCAATGAGCGCGACATAGCGCCCGTTCACTTTTGCGAGATGGATGGATTCGCCGAAATCAGCCAGTAATCCTTTAATCTCTGTTTCTCCGACTTTCATTTTCAGCTCGGCTTCCGGCGTGTGTTCAATGATCTGCGCGGATGCCTCGATGACTTGATGGGTGTCGAGGCGCTCCTGAATTTCCCGCTTTTCACTCGCTTCCCAAATTTCAATGTCGTGCTCAAACTGCTGAAGCTCTTCGCTGTTTTCTTCAAAAGTTTCATACACGTGTTCCTGCACCATGTTCATGACTTGGCTTTTCATGATTTCCGGCATCGATTCGCCGTATTCGACAAATTTGAGAAAATCTTCGAAATAACGGGCGTGCGAGGCCTGGTGGATTTTCAGCTCATGCTCTTCCGTCATGCCTTCTTCCGGCATATACGGATATTGAATGCTTTTCATGTTTTTTGTCGTGATGGCCATTTCGACCTTTTTAATGAGAGACGAGGCGTCTGAGATGCGGGCGACCTTCGGCTCGAAATCGCATTTCATCATAAAGACGAATTTGTCTTCAAAATACTTGCGCGGAACGGCCGATGCCACGATAAAAACACCGCCGCGCACGGCGCTCGTGTCAAGGTAAGTGCGGACGAACTGCTCGCTTGCTTCGATAAATGCTTCCTTCGTATCCGCAAGTCTGGCGCGGTTGAAAAGGTTGTAATTCGGATTTGAATCAAGCTCATGGCCCGGCTCCGTGATAAAATGGCCGATTTTTGTTGGGACTTGCTCGGATTGCGGATGCCGTTCGGCTTTCCGTTTGACGATTTTCTTTAATTCCCCGTCAAGAAAATCCTTCAGCTCGCTTTCTTCAAATTCTTCCGTGTCAAGCGTCTGGAAATGCTTGAACTGTTTGTTTGCCTGTTCGTCTTTTCCTTCTACTTGAATGACATAAAACGATAAAAACTTGATTTCAAAATCCATATATGAACTCACCTTATTTCTGTATTTGACAAGCCTCTCCAGTATAGAAAAAACCGTTATCGATCGTCAATCCGATGATTGATCCGTGACGGCGGATAATCGGCCGGTGAAAAGGGCAATGTAGTTGGAAGGAACGCATCAATGTGTTAGAAAGGGTGTTATTCATGAAGGAAACAGGTCCGATTCCGCAGCCGAAGACATTCGGCCCGCTCGGCAATCTTCCTTTGCTTGATAAAGACAAGCCTACAATGTCGCTGATCAAACTGGCAAACGAGCAGGGGCCTATTTTTCAGCTGCATACGCCGGCGGGCGCCATTATCGTCGTGTCCGGCCATGAACTGGTGAAAGAGGTTTGTGATGAAGAGCGGTTCGATAAAAGCATTGAAGGAGCTTTGGAGAAAGTCCGGGCGTTTTCCGGTGACGGGCTGTTTACAAGCTGGACGCATGAGCCTAACTGGCGAAAGGCGCATAATATTCTGATGCCGACCTTCAGCCAGCGCGCGATGAAAGATTATCATTCGATGATGACTGATATCGCGGTGCAGCTGATTCAAAAATGGGCTAGGCTCAACCCGGATGAGGCCGTTGATGTGCCTGCTGATATGACCCGCCTGACGCTCGATACGATCGGGCTTTGCGGCTTTAACTATCGGTTTAACAGCTATTACAGGGAAACGCCTCATCCGTTTATCAACAGCATGGTGCGCGCCCTTGATGAAGCGATGCACCAAATGCAGCGCCTTGATGTTCAGGATAAGCTTATGATCAGGACGAAGCGCCAATTTCATCATGACATTCAGGCGATGTTTTCGTTAGTAGACAGTATTATCGCAGAGCGCCGGTCAGGCGGCCGGGATGAAAAGGATCTGCTGGCCAGAATGCTGAATGTGGAAGACCCGGAAACGGGCGAAAAACTTGATGATGAAAATATCCGGTTTCAAATCATCACGTTTTTAATTGCCGGCCATGAAACGACAAGCGGCCTGCTTTCCTTTGCCATCTACTTTCTGCTGAAACATCCCCGTGTTTTGGAAAAAGCCTATGAGGAAGCTGATCGGGTATTGACCGATCCCGTTCCTTCATATAAACAAGTGCTGGATCTTACTTATATCCGAATGATTTTGCAGGAGTCATTGCGCTTATGGCCGACCGCGCCTGCGTTCAGCCTTTATGCGAAAGAGGATACGGTGATCGGCGGGAAATATCCGATCACGCCGAAAGACAGAATTTCCGTCTTAATTCCCCAGCTTCACCGTGATAAAGACGCGTGGGGAGACAATGCGGAGGAATTTTATCCGGAGCGGTTTGAACATCCTGATCAAGTGCCTCACCATGCGTATAAGCCGTTCGGAAACGGTCAGAGGGCGTGTATCGGTATGCAGTTCGCCCTGCATGAAGCAACTCTTGTTCTGGGGATGATTCTGCAGCATTTTACTTTTATCGATCACACCGATTATGAGCTCGATATTAAACAGACACTGACGATCAAGCCCGGCGACTTTCATATCCGGGTGCGGCCGCGAAACAAAGGAGCCGTTGCGGCTGCTCTCCCGGCGGCTGAAAAAGCGGCGGAAGACGTCGAAAAAGAAAAACGGGAAACAAAAGGCGCATCCATTATCGGGCTTGATAACCGACCGCTTCTGATTCTGTACGGCTCAGATACGGGAACCGCAGAAGGCGTGGCGCGGGAGCTTGCCGATACTGCCGGGATGCACGGCGTCCGGACTGAAACGGCGCCTTTAAATGACTGGATCGGAAAACTGCCGAAAGAAGGAGCTCTCTTGATCATTACGTCCTCTTATAACGGAAAGCCTCCGAGCAACGCGGGACAATTCGTTCAATGGCTTGAAGAAGTCAAACCCGGGGAACTGGAAGGCGTCCGATATGCCGTCTTCGGCTGCGGTGATCATAACTGGGCGGCGACATATCAGGCCGTGCCGAGGCTTATTGATGAGAAGCTTGCCGAAAAAGGGGCGGAACGCTTTTCCTCCCGAGGCGAGGGGGACGTCAGCGGCGATTTTGAAGGAAAGCTTGATGAATGGAAAAAAAGCATGTGGACGGACGCCATGAAGGCATTCGGTCTCAAGCTGAATGAAAATGCCGAAAAAGAGCGAAGTGCGCTGGGCCTTCAATTTGTCAGCGGGCTTGGCGGGTCTCCTTTGGCACAGACGTATGAAGCGGTTTACGCATCCGTTGCGGAAAACAGGGAACTTCAGGCGCCGGAAAGCGGCCGGAGCACAAGGCATATCGAAATCACTCTGCCGAAAGAGGCTGCCTATCATGAAGGGGATCATCTCGGCGTGCTGCCGGTAAACAGCAAAGAGCAGGTCAGCCGTGTTCTCCGCCGGTTCAATCTGAACGGGAATGATCAAGTGCTGCTGACGGCCAGCGGACAGAGCGCGGCTCATCTCCCGCTCGATCGGCCGGTCAGGCTGCATGATCTTCTGAGCAGCTGTGTCGAATTGCAGGAAGCGGCATCAAGGGCTCAAATCCGGGAAATGGCCGCTTATACGGTCTGCCCGCCGCACAAACGGGAATTGGAAGATTTTCTTGAGGAGGGCGTCTATCAGGAGCAAATCTTAACATCGCGCGTCTCGATGCTCGATCTCCTTGAAAAATATGAAGCGTGTGAACTTCCGTTTGAGCGATTTCTGGAGCTTTTGCGCCCGTTGAAGCCGCGGTATTATTCGATTTCAAGTTCGCCCCGGAAACATCCCGGGCAGGCTTCAATTACCGTCGGCGTCGTTCGCGGCCCCGCCCGGAGCGGTTTGGGGGAGTATCGCGGAGTCGCTTCGAATTATTTAGCGGACCGCGGCCCTGAGGATGGTATCGTGATGTTTGTCCGCACTCCGGAAACACGATTCCGGCTGCCGGAAGATCCGGAAAAACCGATTATTATGGTCGGTCCCGGCACAGGAGTCGCCCCGTTCCGCGGATTTCTGCAGGCCCGGGCGGCGTTAAAAAAAGAAGGAAAAGAGCTGGGGGAGGCTCATCTGTATTTCGGATGCAGAAACGATCATGATTTTATTTACCGTGACGAGCTTGAAGCTTATGAAAAAGACGGAATCGTGACGCTTCATACGGCTTTCTCCCGCAAAGAAGGCGTACCGAAAACGTATGTGCAGCACTTAATGGCGAAAGACGCCGGCGCTTTAATTTCCATCCTCGGCCGGGGAGGGCACCTCTACGTATGCGGCGACGGCAGCAAAATGGCGCCCGATGTAGAGGCAACGCTGCAAAAAGCGTATCAGTCGGTCCGCGAAACAGACGAACGGCAAGCGCAAGAATGGCTTTTGGACCTCCAGACAAAAGGCATTTACGCAAAAGATGTTTGGGCGGGGATTTGACCGATTTGATGAAAAGGACTGGATGACTCCAGTCCTTTTTCCTTCAATAAAATGAATTGCTTTCCAATCGATATACATTCGGTTTGTCAGCAATCTGAAGGCTTTGTTGTGAGATCTTATAACAAGATAAGGATGTCTCACAGTGGTGGAAGGATATCAGCGCCAAGAGTCCCGTCTGCTGTTTCCAAGACTAAATAGTTGCGCCTATTTTGGATAAAACCTCTTTACAAATATATGGAATTAGAATATACTCTGTTTCACAAAGTACTCTGTGAAAAGAGGAGCCTGTCTTATGTCAAATCAGAATTTTCGTGAATCAGAGATAGCTGAAAACTTATCTCATATCAAAGTCTTGACGAACTACAAGACTGAGTACTCAAGGCAAACCAGTCCATATTTCATTATTTGGGGCTGTATATGGATTATTGCGTACTCCGTTTCTTTATGTAAGGTACCTTCTGTAGTCCTTGCTTGTGTCTGGTTAATACTGGCAGTATTAGGGTGGATACTGACTTTGAAGACATATCTTAAGCAGAAACAATTTGATCCCATGCCCACTTTCTTAAAGAATCAATTAAAATATGCATGGATTGGATTCATATTAGTGATATGCATTTTTGTTTTTCTGATTTTAATGGGGTTATTGCCGCGAACAGGAGAATTTCTATCGTTTTTGATCGTTTTAATGGTGTCTATTATGTACATATTCTTAGGCATCGTGTTAACAAAAGAGATTTTTATTATGGGATTTTGGCTGGGCATACTCGGTATGCTTACATTCTGTTTATTTCCTGAGGCAATGAATATTGTTTTTGCATTTATTGGCGGAGGCAGCCTATTACTTACAGGAATGATTTTGAAAAGAAAAGGGCAAGGAAATGAGTAATGTTAACAATATCAATGATTTAATACATGCCAAAGTACGGTTGGGAATTATGAGTTTATTGATGACTTATGATCAATGTGATTTTACTTTCCTGAAAAAGTCATTAGACATCACAGATGGGAATTTAGGTTCGCATCTGAAAAAGTTAGAAGATGCAGCTTATATAGAACTAACCAAGAAGTTCGTATCCAAAAAGCCGAAGACTATTGTTCAGATTACGAAAGAAGGGAAAGCAGCCTACAAGGAGTACATTAATACAATTGAATCCATATTTAAGATGAATAACAGCGGGGGAATGGTGTAAATGCTGCAAGTTGAACATATAAGTAAGCGCTATGGCACGACTCTGGCTTTGGACAATGTGGCTTTAACAATTCCAAAAGGAGTCTGCTATGGACTTGTTGGACCGAACGGATCCGGCAAATCTACCTTAATTAAGATCATCTCGCGCATCATCCGGGAATATGACGGTAAGGTTGAATTTGTCGGTAATGAAAATGGCAGACTGGGTTATGTTCCACAGGATATCAGCCTTGAAGAAAAATTAACCGCAAAGACCAACATGGAATTTTTCGGAAAGGTGCATGGACTGAATGGCTTAAAACTAAAGCAAACAACAAAAAAACTGTTAGAAGATATCGGGTTGTCAGAAAGGGCAAACGACGTTGTGGAGAACTTTTCCGGAGGAATGAAGCGCCGTTTAAATATCGGGTGTGCACTAATGCACGATCCAGATTTAATTATTCTAGATGAGCCGACGGTAGGCGTGGATCCGCAATCACGCCGCTACATTTTTAACATCGTAAATCGACTCAAAAAAGCCGGTAAAACCATTATTTATGTGAGTCATTACATGGAAGAGATTGAAACTCTTTGTGACTATGTAGCTTTTATCGACAGAGGGCAGATTATCGATGAAGGAGAAATAAATGAACTGCTTGAACGACATGAAGAATCATCTATTATGTTTAACTCCTCATTGTCTCATGAATTAATAAAGAGCCATGGCTTTGAGTTTTCAGTCGTTAATTCAGGGCTGATAATAAAAACCCAAGAACCTTTAGAAACCATGGAGCGCTTAATTAGGATCAGTAAGGAAAACAATATTGTGCCTCATCAGTTGTTTTTATATAAGCCAAAATTAGAAGATGTATTCTTTAAACTTACCGGCACTGATTTGCGTGATGAAGAATAAAGGGGGAATTTATCATGTTACCGCTCGCTCAAATTGAAACGCTAAAACAGTTAAAGGATAAGTCTCTGTTTTTTTGGACCATTATATTACCCATTGTGTCCATCATATTGCTGATTGAGCTATTTACGACAGACAGTACAAACAAAACTTTAGTAGCTTCTCAATCCGTAACCGGCATGAGCGTATTCTTTTCAACATTCATTATTATCTCCATCGTTATAAGTTTTGTAAAGGATCGGGAAAAAGGAATTGTATCAAGACTGGCAAGTACCCCTTTAAAGCCTTATAACTTCTTCTTAGGAAAAAGTACCCCTTTTTTAGTCATAACTTTTATGCAAATTCTTCTCCTTTCCGTTCTGGGAATATTTCTGTATGATATTGAAATTAATAATTTTCCGGCGTATCTGTGGGTTGTTGTGTTGATATCTTTACTGGTTACATCCTGGGGAGTTGCCATTTCAGTCTTTGCAAAGACTGAAAATACCGGTTTGGTCATGACAAATGTGATTGCATTAGGTACCGCTGTTGTATGTGGTTTATGGACCCCTTATGATCAATTGCCAAGCTATCTTCAAACTATTGGAATGCTCTTTCCGCAGTACTGGGCGCATCAAGGGTTAATTCAATCGGTCTCGACGATATCGGGAGGAGAAAGTCTAATATGGGTAACCCTTGTTGTACTGAGCTATACAATACTGGGATTTATAGTTTCTCTAATTGGATACCGGCATTACATTCAAATGGCAAGAAACTAGACCGCTGAAGAATGGGTCATTAAAACGCAGCTGGGACTAAAAGGAGAGCGGGAAATGATAAGTGAAAAACTAAAACTGTATGTCGAGGCTCTATTTAAAAAGTACGAAAGAAATTCGTTACTGAGCAGAAAAAAACGGAGCTAATTCCTTTATTGGCGGGTTTGATGAAACCAGTTCACAATTTTTTTCGCTAATGAGAAACAGAAATTTGCAAGACGCGTTAAGGACCAGTGTTGGAGAACAGTTAAAGCAGTCACAAATGCCAGCTCTGCTGCATGGTTGGATTATAAAAAACAAAAGGTAAACGTGAAGAAAGCATTTTTGTATATCTTTAGGGTCTAAGCGATAATTTGACAGGTAAAGGACTGGATGACTCCAGTCCTTTTTTACATCAGCCAAAAAAACCTTCAAGTTTTTCAACCCCTTTGCATACAATAACTTCAGCCCGCCTGTTGGGCGGCTGTCTTTGATATTCATTTTTCGTTTTTAGAAGTTTGTGTTATTCTTATATTTGGTATCTCCTATTTTCAGACCGGGTCTGATACGGTACCTTTTAATGCCAGAAAAAAATGTGAAACGAAGAACGGATATCCTGCGTCTAATGGCTGGCGGGATAAGATGTTCAATGGGCATGACACGAATGATAAATATATCGTTTTTTTAAATGGTGTGTTTATGGGGCTGTGTGATGCTTTCGTTTTGCTCGGAAAGCAGGAATTGAAGCAAAAAGTAAGAATACAGATTTAAAGTGTTTAGGAAAGTAGAGGTTGCCATGAAGAAATTATTTTCTTACAGACTTAGTTTTTTTGTACTGGCTATTATTTTGTTTTGGGCCAAAACGTATTTAGCCTATCATGCTGAATTCAACCTTGGGGTGAAGGGTCCGACGCAGCAGTTTCTGCTTGTGATCAATCCGTTCTCAAGCGCCATTTTCTTTTTAGGACTGGCATTGTTTGCGAAAGGCCGCAAATCAGCGATTATCATGGTGATTATTGATTTCATCATGACGTTTATTTTGTATGCAAATATCCTATTCTATCGATTCTTCGATGATTTCTTGACATTCCCGAACTTAAAGCAATCCGGTAATGTGGGAAATATGGGAGACGGCATCTTCAGCATTATGTCCGGCCATGATATTTTATACTTTGTTGATATTATTATTTTAATCGCGCTTCTGGTGTGGAGACGTGAGCTGAAGGAATTCAAGCTGAAAAAACGGTATACGTCATTAATTATCGTGACGGGTATTGTTTTGTTCTTCGTGAACCTGGCGATTGCCGAAGAGGACCGCCCGGAGCTGCTGACAAGAACGTTTGACCGCAATTACATTGTAAAATACTTAGGCCTTTATAATTACACGATTTATGACGGCGTACAGACGGCGCAGACGGAATCCCAGCGGGCATATGCCAGCAGCGATGACCTGACGAGCGTTGAAAACTACACATCGTCGCATTATGCGAAGCCGAACGCCGAGTATTTCGGCAAGGCCAAAGGCAAAAATATCATTAAGATTCACCTGGAGAGCTTCCAATCGTTTTTGATCAACTACAAACTTGACGGAAAAGAAGTCACGCCGTTCCTGAATAAACTCGCCCGCGGCGGAGAGGACATGACGTACTTTGATAACTTTTTCCACCAAACGGGCCAAGGTAAAACATCTGACGCCGAGCTGATGATGGATAACAGCCTGTTCGGACTGCCTGAAGGGTCAGCCTTCGTGACAAAAGGGGAAAACACGTATCAATCGCTTCCTGCCATCCTTGACCAAAGTGAGGGCTATACAAGCGCCGTTTTACACGGTGACTACAAATCATTCTGGAACCGTGACCAGATTTACAAACATATCGGCTACGATAAATTCTTTGACGCCAGCACATACGATATGTCTGATGACAACCTTGTCAATATGGGACTGAAGGATAAACCATTCTTCAAAGAATCCATTCCGAAGCTTCAATCGCTGAAACAGCCGTTCTACGCGCATTTGCTCACGCTGACGAACCATTATCCGTTTACGCTTGATGAACAAGACGCAACGATCGAAAAAGCGAAAACGGGCGACGCGACTGTGGATGACTATTTCCAGACGGCGCGTTATCTCGACGAGGCGCTTGAACAGTTCTTTAAAGATCTGAAGTCATCCGGTTTATATGACAACTCGGTGATTATGCTTTACGGAGACCACTATGGAATCTCTGAAAACCATAACCGCGCGATGAAAGAAATTCTCGGCAAAGAAATTACGCCTTATCAAAACGCGCAGAATCAGCGTGTGCCGCTTATGCTTCG
The DNA here is from genome assembly GCF_011066015.1 of Bacillus sp. EKM206B. Lineage (NCBI taxonomy): Bacteria > Bacillati > Bacillota > Bacilli > Caryophanales > Bacillaceae > Bacillus > Bacillus sp. EKM206B. Next base: position 149,331 of record NZ_JAAMNL010000007.1, on the reverse strand, counting down.
CATCCCCGGCAAAAAAGGCGGGGTGAACCATACGTACGGCGGTGAAATGGACGTTGTGCCGACGATCCTTCACTTGGAAGGCATCGATTCTAAGAAATATATTAATTTCGGCACCGATCTCTTCTCGAAAGACCATGATGATACGGTGACGTTCCGTAACGGAGATTACGTCACGCCGAAATATACTTCCATCTCCAATGTCGTATACGATACGAAGACAGGAAAAGAACTGAAAGGCAATCAGGAAACGAAAAACCTGAAAGCCAGAGTCACAGAGCAGCTGAAGCTGTCTGACAGCGTGATGTACAAAGACTTGCTCAGATTCCACAAATTGAGCGACTTTACGCCGGTTGATCCGTCTAAATATCATTACGGCAAAGAAAAGCTGAATCAGGATAATAAATAATAGAAAGAGCCTTACGGAATTTCCGTAAGGCTCTTTTTTTGTGTGTATCTTCACCAATCTGAAAAAAGAGAGAGCTTTTGGTCACAAAGGGCGCCAATCTCTCATATCTTACAGTAGATTTTGAAACCGGTGATAGAGAATCGGACAAATTATCGGGTTGGTTTCTCTTATACGGGCGGTTTCGAATCCAATATTCACAGAGAAGAGGGGTAGAGATGAAAGCAGTCATTCTCTGCGGCGGAAAAGGAACGAGAATGAGCGAAATCACCAATGAACGTCCCAAACCGCTCGCCATGATAGGCGGCAAACCGATTCTATGGCATATTATGAAACTCTATCAATACTATGGCGTGAGCGAATTTATCCTGCTTCTTGGTTTCAAAGGAGAGATGATTAAGGAATATTTCTTAGATTATGACTGGAAGAATCACAGCATGACGCTGGACAGCTCTACCGGAGAAGTGCGGATATTGGGAAAATCCGAGCCGTGGAAAATCACTTTTTTAGACACGGGGGAACACACGCAGACAGCGGGGCGGCTTTTACAGGCGAAGGACATCATCGGTGATGAAACCTTTCTTATGACGTACGGGGACGGACTGGCCAACATCAACCTGTTTCATCTGATCAGCTATCATCAATCAAAAGGGGCTGCGGCGACCGTCACCGGTATAGAAAAGACCTCGCAATTCGGAACGCTGACGGTTGAAGACGGTATGGCGAAAAGCTTTTCTGAAAAAACCTCAAGTGACGGCATCATCAACGGCGGATTTTTCGTGCTCAGCCCGAAGGTATTTGATTATCTGCCGAAAGACAGGGATGTCATGTTTGAAGAAGAACCGCTGAAGGAGCTGGCGAAAGACGGCGAATTGGCGGTATACCGGCATTACGGTTTCTGGACGGCGATCGATACGTATAAAAACCTGCTGGAAATCAACAAGATGTGGGACCGGGGACAACATGTATGGAAGGTATGGTGATCAAGTTTGAGTTTCTGGAAAAATAAAAATGTGTTTGTGACGGGATGTACAGGTCTTTTAGGAAGCTGCTTGGTGAAGGAACTGATCGATCAGGGGGCCAATGTGACGGGACTTGTCCGTGACACTGTGCCTAAGTCGAACCTGTATCAGGGAGAACAAGTGAAGCAAATGAATATCGTGCAGGGCGCGCTTGAAGATCTGGATGTGATTGAGCGGGCGCTGGGCGAATATGAAATTGACACGGTCTTTCATTTAGCCGCTCAGGCGATCGTCGGCGTCGCAAACCGCAATCCGATTTCCACATTTGAAGCCAATATTCTCGGCACATGGAACATCCTTGAAGCGTGCCGCAGGCATCCGCTCATCAAGCGGGTGATCGTCGCGTCCAGTGATAAAGCGTACGGCGACCAGCCGACACTGCCGTACGATGAAAACATGCCTCTTCAGGGCAAACATCCGTATGACGTATCAAAAAGCTGTGCCGATTTGTTAAGCCACACATATTTTAATACGTACGGACTTCCGGTCTGTATTACGCGCTGCGGCAACTTGTACGGCGGCGGAGATTTGAACTTCAACCGGATTATTCCGCAGACGATTCAGCTCGTGCTGAACGGTGAAGCGCCGGAAATCCGCAGCGACGGCACATTTATCCGTGATTATTTTTACATCGAGGATGCGGTCGAGGCATACCTTTTGCTGGCGGAAAAGATGGAGGAGCTCAATCTTGCGGGAGAAGCGTTCAACTTCAGCAATGAGATTCAGCTGACGGTGCTGGAGCTTGTAGAAAAAATTCTTAAGGCCATGGACAGTGACCTCAAGCCGAAAGTGCTCAACCAGGGAAGCCATGAAATCAAGCACCAATATTTATCGGCGGAAAAGGCGAGGAAGCTTCTGAATTGGACACCCGCGCATACCATTGATGAAGGATTGGAAAAAACGATCGAATGGTATAAAGCCTTTTTTCAAAAGTAACAGAAACAGAGGTGAGAGAAAGACGTGACAAGCGCATATTGCACAGTTTTATCAAAAGGAAGGCTGTATCAGGCTATCGCTTTGTTCGGCTCATTGAAAGCGGTTCAGGCGGACGCCCCCATTTTTACTTTGTGTATGGACCAAGACACCTATGACGTGCTTCAGGCAATGCGGCAGGATAATGTCACCTTGATTCAGGTGTCCGCACTGGAAAATGAGGAGCTCCTTGAACTGAAGCGGACGAGGGATCAGAGCGAATACTGCTGGACGGTGAAGCCGGTATTTCTCGAATTCGTGCTGGACGGACATCCGGAATTAGAGCGTGTCACGTACATTGATGCCGATTTGTTTTTCTTCGCTGATCCGCGCGCGATTTTTGACAATCAGCCGGATTGTTCGGTGCTTCTGTCACGGGGCGATATCGTCATTCCCTCATTTGAAAAACAGGAAATCGACATGCTGCAGCGTCTTTTAGGCCGGTATAATTCCGGTTTTCTCAGCTTCAAAACCGACAGTGCCGGCACAGATTGTCTCAGATGGTGGAAAGAACGCTGCCTGGAAGAATGCAAAAATGCGCCGGGCGAAGGAAAATTCGGAGATCAAGGCTACTTGGATTACATGTCCGGCCTGTTCCCGAATGTGTGTGACATCACCACGCCCGGCGTGAATATCGGCCATTGGAATTACGGCCGCCACACGTTTTCATGGAAGGACGGGCGTCTTGTGCTCGAAGACGGAAGTCCGCTGATTTTCTATCATTTCAGCGGATACCGGATCGTTACAGCCGGCGACATTCGGCAGATTCATGAGACGGACCGGACCGACCTGCCGTTTGTCCATCAGCTTTATCAGGACATTCTGAAGCGGGTGATCGGGACGGTCAGCGCCGTCTGCCCGGAGTTCAGCGGCTTTGCATCTGAGGATGATAACAAATAAATGATCATATACAGGAAGTGAACGAAAAGTGAAGGCAAGCGTCATTGTTCCCGCATATAATTCCAAGGAGCGGCTTTATAACAGCCTGCTGTCCCTGAATGAACAGGAATGCACAGAGCCGTTCGAAGTGATTGTGGCTGACAACGGTTCGGAAGACGGAACCTTATCCATGCTTGAATCATTCAGCGCGAATTTTCCGCTGATTTTTGTGAGAATTAAAGAAAACAGAGGGATCGCTTACGGCCGGAATCAGGCGGTCCGCAATGCCAGAGGCGATATTTTGATCTTCCATGACAGCGATATGCTTGCCGAAAAGGATTTGGTGGCGAAGCATATCAAGGCTCATGAGAACCGGGACGATCTTGTCGTATGCGGTATGTTCTGGAAGCGGATTTACAGCTTTTATTATGACCGTTTTGAAAAAGAGCATAAAGAAAAACTCGCCGAACTGTATGAAGAGCTGCCGGGCGATAAAGAGCCGCTCCTTGATGAAAGTGATATCAGAGACGGAAGTTTTCTTGACCAATGTTTTGATTTAGATACCGACTTTATCCGGGTGCTGAAAAGCATTTTGGAAAAATACGGAGATGATTTGAACGGCTACCGTCTGCCGTGGCGTTTTTTCATTACGAACAATTCGTCAGTCAAGAGACAGCACGTGGCAGATCTCGGCCTGTTTGATGAAGGCATTGTCAGATACGGCTTTGAAGATTATGATCTCGGCATCAGGCTTCATCAGTCGGGAATGAGATTTCAGCTGCGGCGCGATATCATGAGCGTCCATCAGGAGCATCCGAGCAACTGCGCTTCCGTTGATGATATCAGGGCGAATATCGCGTACATGTGCGACAAGTACAATGACATTCATTCGCTTGACGTGCACCTCGCGTTTAACGGCCCGTTTGACGCGGAGTTAACCAACAGCATGATGGCAGACATCGAAGTGCTGCTTGATTATGAGAAATATGAAAGCCTGCTGCACATTTTTCTCGAGCTGCTGCACGCGGTTAAAGACCGCAACCTCGACCCGGACTGGAAGACGAAAAGCCCGCGGATCACGGCGAACAGCTTCAATCTGCCGGAGGTCGGAAAGCTTTTGGCAAAAGCGGAAAAAAAGCTGGGCGTCACGCACTTTGCAAGGGCGTTCAAAGCGCTGGCTGCTGATTTACTGCATGTGGATCTTAAATAAATTGGATGTGATATGGTGAGTAAATATCATTTTTCAACCATTGTTTCCAGAACGCATATCTTTAAACTGATGCCGATGATTCATTCTCTCCATGAGCATTGCCGGGATTTTCATCTGTATGTGCTGTGTGTCGATCAGAAAGCGTACGAACTGCTTCAGCAGGTGCCGTGGGAACATATCACGGCGGTTCAGCTCCATGAAATGGAGGACCCGGAGCTGCTTGAAGCAAAGGGCGGCCGGACGTTTCATGAATATTGCTGGACGCTGAAGCCGGCATTTCTGTTCCATGTGATGACAGAGTATGATGAAGCTGAATATTTTGCCCACTTGGACACCGATCTCTTTTTCTTCTCAGATGCGGGCGAGCTGTTTGCGGAAAAGCCTGATGCTTCCCTTTTTCTGACGGATCACCGCAATTCAGAACGGTTTGCGTCTTATTACAAGCTGACGGGGCAGTACAACACCGGGTTTGTCGGCGCGCGGAATACCGGGGAAGCGTATCGGGCGGTCTGGCAGTGGAGACAGGATTGCATCTCCTATTGTACGGTGGAGATGAATGAAGAAAAAAAGACATACGGTGACCAAAGGTATGTTGAAAAGTGGCCCGCGCAGTTTGAACACGTTCATGTCACGGAGTCGATCGGCGCGAATGCGGCGCTTTGGAATATTGAGCAATATGACGTCAGCCTGCGTGACGGGGCTGTGTATGTCAATGACACCCCGCTGATATTTTATCATTTTTCAGGCTTTACGCTCGTCACGGAGAACGAATTCAATCTGTGCTGGTACTATCACATTGATGACGAGGCGACAGTCAATATGATTTACGTGCCGTACATCAAAAACGTGAAAAAATGGATTGATGAAATTCAAAAAGCATTTCCCGATTTCAGAGACGGGTTTATTCCGAAATATGCGGTTCCTGACACTCATTTTTATACGGTTGAAACATAAAATCCCTGCCTTTTCGGCAGGGATGTTTTTATGAATGCCATTCTTTTAATGTTTTGTCGCTCGGCAGGACAAAGGCGAGCAGACCTAAAACGGGCAGAAAGGCGACGGCTGTCATGGTCGGCGTCAATCCCGCTGAATCAATAAGAGCTCCGAGCGCAACGGCTCCGATCGCGCCCATTCCGAAGGCGAGCCCGACCGTAAGCCCTGACATCGTTCCGATTTTGCCTGGAACAAGCTCCTGCGCGTAGACAACCGTCACGGAGAAGCTGGACATCAGAACAACACCGATCAGCGCCAGTACGCCATAGGCGATGACAGGCCCCGCAAACGGAAGGAAAATCGTCAATGGAGCCGATGCTATCATCGAAACGATGATGACGTTCCGCTTTCCGAAACGGTCTGCAAGCGGCCCGCCGAGAAACGTTCCGACAGCTCCGAAAAATAAAAAGACGAAGATATAGCTCTGTGCCTGCTGAATGCTGACATGATAGGCATTCATCGCATAGAACGTATAAAAGTTGCCGATCGCGCTCACATACCAGGAGCGCGCGAAAATTAAGAAGATAATCATGATAAGGGCGAGAATAATCGGTTTTGTAATCACGGTCTGCACAGCGGCGGCCGGTGATTTTTTACTTACGGCGCGCAAATGAATAAGGCGGCCTTTATACCATTTGGCGATATAAATGAGAAACAGCACAGCGATTGCGGCGACAAGCGTAAACCAGACAGAGCCGAATTGACCGAGCGGAACGAGAATCAGCGCGGTAATCAAGGGCGCCATCGCCTGGCCGGTATTTCCTCCGACTTGGTAAATCGATTGCGCCAAGCCGCGCTTTTCGCCGGCGGCCATGTAGGCGACACGCGATCCTTCAGGATGAAAGACGGCGGAGCCAAGGCCGATAAAAAAGACACAGCATAAAATCGTCAGAAAAGACGGGGCGAACGCGAGACCTAAAATGCCGAGCATGCTTGCGGTGAGTCCGAGCGGCAAAGCATACGGCATCGGGCGTTTATCCGTATACCAGCCGATGACGGGCTGCATCACGGAAGACACCATATTCAGCGTAAAGGCGATAATTCCGAGCTGCGTAAATGTAAGATTCATGGAACGTTCCAAAATCGGAAACATCGCCGGAATCACCGCTTGCAGTGAATCGTTCAGCAGATGACAAATCCCGATAATGAACAAAATAGAATACATGGTTGTCTCGGGACGATGGACAGGTTTTTCTTTAAGCGGGGCGGCAATTGCCAAAGTGATTCTCCTCCTTTTTATGTAAACGAAGCATACACCATATTATTCATAAGGTGAATGAATTATCAAGTGCAAAAAAGGCTCTTCTTTCTCAAAAAGAAAAAAGAGCCTCCCTTTTTATTTATTTAACAAACTGTGTTTTCTCGAATACATCATATAAACGACGATCCCGGCAGCGATCCAGATGACAAAGGCGAGCCATGTCACGCCCGGCAGGCTGCTTGCGAGATACAGGCATAAGCATGCGCTGATAATCGGCACAACAGGCACGAAAGGAACACGGAAGGAAGATTTGATCTCCGGATGTTTCTTTCTTAAAACGATGACGGCGATCGCAATGACCGTAAAGGCCGCCAAGGTTCCCATGTTGACGAGATGCGCCAAGGTTCCCAGATCAATAAAACCCGCGATCCCGGCGGCAGCGATCCCCGTCACCCATGTGTTTTGAAACGGTGTTTTAAAACGCGGGTGAACCTTGGAAAACATGCGTGGCAAAAGGCCGTCTCTGCTCATCGCAAATGTAAGGCGCACCTGAGCGTAAAGCAGAGCGAGCATGACCGTTGTAATCCCGATAATCGCGCCGACAGAAATAATGCCTGCTATCTTGTTCTGGCCGACAAATTGGAGCGCGAAAGATACCGGATCTCCGACATTCAGCTTGGTGTACGAAAGCATTCCCGTCAGGACGAGCGATACCGTAATATAAAGGATGGTGCAGATGGCGAGCGCGCCGATGATTCCGACCGGCATTGATTTCTGCGGGTTTTTCACTTCTTCCGACGCGTTTGACACGGCATCAAATCCGAGATACGCGAAGAAAACGGTCGCGGCGCTCGTGATGACGCCTTTCATTCCGAACGGCATAAACGGCGACCAGTTTTCCGGTTTCACGTAGCCGAAACCGACAATGATAAATAGCAGAATGATCGCAATTTTCATCAATACAATGACATTGTTAAAGCGGGTGCTTTCTTTCACGCCTCTTGAAACAATCGCGGTAATGACCAAAATAATGATAACGGCCGGCAGGTTGAACACGGCACCCGTTTTGCTGCCGGGTGCGGCGGTCAGCGCCTCCGGAAGATGCAGCCCGAAGCCTGCAAGAAGCGATTGGAAATAGGATGACCAGCCGGTTGCGACGGCGGCAAGCGCGATGACATATTCAAGCATTAAGTCCCATCCGATTAAAAACGCGAGACACTCCCCGAGAGTGACATATGAATACGTATATACGCTGCCTGAAATCGGAATGGAGGAAGAAAATTCCGCATAACAAAACGCGGCGAGCGCGCAGGCAAGACCCGCGAGCACAAACGACAGAATCAAAGCCGGTCCTGCGCCTGTCGCGGCCACAGTCCCGGTAATCACAAAAATCCCCGTTCCGACAACACAGCCGATTCCGAGCAAAACCAAGTCAAAAGCGCTTAACGAGCGGGACAGGCTGGTCTGTTTGCTCTGGGCCTTTAAGTCGGCCAGCGGCTTTTTCCGAAATAGTAAAGACATATGGGTCCTCCTGAAAATTCATAATATTCTTATCATTATATACACTGACGTTTGTATTATATTGTCGAAATTTCTCGCAGTCAATTAAAGAATTTTCCACTTTAAAAGGACAAAGCTAAAAAGCGTCGATGCACGGAAGGAACGGGAATTTTATTGTGAAATAGTTCAATTTTCTCACCTTAAGACCGATACAAAAGATGACTCATCAACTAATTTCAAGTTTCGGTGAAAGGGAGATGTTTACATGTTTCAATATGAAGAACTAAATAAGCAGTTTATCGGCGGCCGATGGAGGGATGGGAGCAGCCGGAACGTATTGGAAAACAGAAATCCTTATACTCAAAAAGTCATCACCTCATTCCAAAAAGCGACGTCTGATGACGTGGATGCGGCATATCGCGCCGCGGCTCTTGCGAAACAAGAATGGGACAAAGTAAACCCTTTTAAAAAGCGGGCCATTTTGGAAAAAGCCGTTTCTTTCATCGAAGAGCACGAAGAAGCGATTATTTACTTAATCATGGAGGAGCTTGGCGGAACACGGCTGAAGGCTGAGTTTGAAATCGGACTTGTCAAAAATATGATAAAAGAAGCCGCAACATTTCCGGTGCGGATGGAAGGGAAAATTCTCCCGTCCACGATTGACGGAAAAGAAAACAGGCTGTACAGAATACCCGCCGGAGTCGTGGGAGTGATCAGCCCGTTTAATTTCCCGTTTTTCCTTTCGATGAAATCTGTTGCGCCGGCACTCGGCGCGGGGAACGGCGTCGTGCTGAAGCCTCATGAAGAAACACCGATCTGCGGCGGAACGCTTATCGCGAAAATTTTTGAAGCGGCCGGCGTACCGGACGGGCTGCTGAATGTTATCGTGACGGATATCGGGGAGATCGGCGACAGCTTTGTTGAGCATCCCGTGCCGCGGATTATCTCATTTACAGGCTCAACCGGAGTGGGCAGCTATATCGGACAGCTTGCGGTCAAACACTTTAAAAAACCGCTGTTGGAGCTTGGCGGAAACAGCGCGCTGATCGTGCTTGAGGATGCTGATCTTGAATACGCCGTCAATGCGGCCGTATTCAGCCGGTTTACGCATCAAGGCCAGATCTGTATGTCGGCGAACCGCGTGCTCGTTCACACATCTGTATATGACAAATTTACAGAGCTTTACGAAGCGAAAGTGTCATCGCTGAAAGTCGGCGATCCGATGGACCCTGATACGGTTATCGGTCCTTTAATCAATGAGAGACAGGCGGAAGGTCTGAGACGGTCTGTCGAAAAAGCGATAGAAGAGGGAGCGGTTCCGGTGCTGTCCGGCCGATTCAGCGGAACGGTCGCTGAGCCCGTCATTTTAAAAGATGTGAAACCTGAGATGAGCATCGCGAAGGAGGAGCTGTTCGGACCGGCCGTCTGCATCATGCCGTTTGAAACGGAGGATGAAGCGGTAAGCATCGCAAACGCGACACCGTTCGGTTTAAGCGGAGCCGTGCATACGGCAAACGTTGAGCGCGGCGTTGAGTTTGCTAAGCGGATCGAAACCGGCATGATTCACGTCAACGATACGACCATTAATGATGAACCGAACGTCGCGTTCGGCGGCGAGAAGCAATCAGGTCTCGGCAGGCTGAACGGCGAATGGAGCCTTGAAGAATTCACCACGCTGAAATGGATTTCGGTTCAGCATGAAAAACGGCAATTCCCATATTAAGAAGGAGTGAAAGAAATGAGTATACAGACGGAGCAGCAAACGCACAGCCTGCTTGACGCTTTTGTCAAAGTTGCGCCTTTTTTAAACAGTCTGATCCAAGATGACATCACCATCGGAATTTATGATACAGAAAAATTAATCGTGAATATTCCGGCTAAAACGTTTTCTCTTAATGTAAAGCCGGGAGACCCGCTGCAAAAAGGGGACATCATTACAGATGCGATCCGCATGAATCAGAAGAAGACAAGCATGGTGCCGAAAGAGCTCTTCGGATTTCCGCTGATCGCCAGAGCGATTCCGCTTCACGATGAAAACGGAAAAGTCATCGGCGGCGTCGGTCTCGGCACGAGCCTTGAAAAATCAGCCAAGCTTCATGATGTCGCTGAAAGCCTGTCCGCCGTCGTGGAACAGACCGCTTCGGCCATCGCGGATATCTCAGAATCCATCAGCGGTTTCTCAGCACAGATGACCGGGATTTCCACTCAGGCGAAACAAGTCAGTGAAAGCGCGGGAGAAATCGCCGACATTTCCGTCACTGTCAAGGGCATCTCGGATCAAAGCAATCTGCTCGGTTTGAATGCGGCCATTGAAGCCGCGAGAGCAGGAGAATCCGGCAAGGGCTTTTCCGTGGTGGCGGATGAGATCCGCAAGCTTGCCACTCATTCAAAAGACAACGTCGGCCAAATTGACCAGATTACGAAAAAAATCCACAGCCTGCTGAAAGGGCTGGAGGACTCTATTGAATCCATCAACCAGAATACAAACGGTCAAGCGGCGGCGGTTGAACAAATTTCTGCCACGATGCAGGAAATTTCGGGAAGCGCCCAGCATTTAGCGAAAATGGCTGAAAACGTACTCGGAGAGTCATAAAAAAAGGGAGCTTACGGGCTCCTTTTTTGTTTTCCCTTTATCAATCGTAAACTGCACTTACACGTTTGATCCGTCATGCTAAAGGGGTACACATACGAATACATCACCAATGATAAAGGAGAGTCTTGTATGTCTGATGCAAATCTGCACAACCCGCTGACGAAATATGATCATGATGAATTTCCAAAACAATATCAAGAACCGCCCGGTTTGCAGAAAGAGATGAAGCCTGTGCCGGACTGCGGTGAAACGAGCTATAAAGGAGCCGGCAAGCTGAAGGGAAGAAAAGCCCTCGTCACCGGCGGCGATTCAGGTATCGGCCGGGCCGCCGCGATTGCTTATGCCCGGGAAGGGGCGGATGTGGCGATTAACTATCTGCCTGAGGAACAGCCGGATGCTGAAGAAGTGAAAGCGTTAATTGAAAAAGAGGGAAGAAAAGCCGTTCTGCTGCCGGGAGATTTAAGCGATGAAGCGTTTTGCGTAGAATTGGCGGAAAAAGCGTATCAAGAGCTTGGCGGTCTTGACACGCTCGCTCTTGTCGCCGGCAAACAGCAGGCAGTGGATGATATCAGCGATCTTGCCACAGAACAAATCTATCAAACATTTGAAGTCAACGTATTCTCGCTGTATTGGCTCGTCAAAGCCGCGCTTCCTTATCTGCCGGAAGGCGCGTCTATTATCACGACAACGTCCGTAGAAGGGTATAATCCAAGCCCGATGCTGTTGGATTATGCCGCGACGAAACATGCCATTATCGGTTTTACCGTCGGCTTAGGAAAACAGCTGGCGAATAAAGGAATCAGAGTCAACTCGGTAGCGCCGGGGCCGATCTGGACGCCTCTGCAGATTTCGGGAGGACAGCCCGGTGAAAACATTCCGAAATTCGGCAAGGAAACACCGGCCGTTCCATTAAAGCGTGCCGGACAGCCGGCGGAGCTAGCAGGAATTTATGTCTTTTTGGCCTCAGAAGAATCGAGCTATGTGACATCCCAAATTTACAGTGTAAGCGGAGGAATTCCGACAGCGTGATCAATAAGGAGCTGCCCTTCATACGGGGGCAGCTCTTTTTTTGATGTTATGTGCCGAGCACGTTTTGATTATACAGGACACTCGGATGTGACGGATGATAGGAGGCGGCTTTGTCGTTATGAATCTTCGCTTTTTCTCTGTCGCCGAGCTGCCAGTGGCAGACGCAGAGCTGCAGATGGGGATACCAGGTGGAATATTCGAGCTGGGTAAAGCCTGCATCACTGCTTTTGGCGGATAGGGCGAGCTCATACCAAAACACGCCCTGCCGGTATTGCCGTTTCTCCGCAAAATAGTCGCCGAGCCTGCAGCAGAACTCCGGTCGCGGACAATCGATCAGAAATGATTTTAAGAGAGACGTCATGGCGGCCTCTTCATGGCCGACCGCCCTGTAGCAATCGGATAGATATTGGCACGTTCTGATCTCGTCTTCGATCCAGCACTGTTTTGTGGAAAGAAAATGGTGATAATACGTGATGGCGCGCTGATACTGGCCGTGATCCTTTAATTCATTCGCGAAGTAAAACAAATCGCGCGGTGTCATCGTTTCACTGTTTTCCGCCATTTTCTCATAAATCTTCAAGTTGCGGTCTGAGGGAGGCGAGTGCTTTTTCGCGGATTTCCGGTGTGTGACGGCAATATCGGTTTCTATGATGTTTCCGTATACTTCAAGATACTCATGCACGGCTCCGATCCAGCGGAACCCTTTTTCACGCTTGACGAGTCGGTTGCGGCGGTATCTGAAGCTGACCTCTCCCCGAGCATCAAAGCCGACGTGATAATACATGGATACCGCATCCACCTCTTTTGAAAGCGACGCCTTCAGCTCAATCAGCTTTTCACGGTCCTTTTCCGTCAGCATATCGTCGGCGTCCAGCCACAGAATATAATCCATTTCCGCTTTCGAAAACACAAAGTTACGGGCGGCCGCAAAGTGATCGATCCATTCAAAATCATAAATCTTATCCGTATAACGGGCCGCGATTTCTTTCGTCCGGTCGGTCGAGCCCGTATCAGCAATCACAATTTCATCCGCAATGTCTTTGACGGAATCAAGACAGCCCGCAAGCACTTCCTCTTCATTTTTCACGATAACGCACAAACTGACGCTGATCATGTCATCACCTCTTCACCTCCAGTGTATAAAAGGAGAGGCGGAAACATTCTTCGGACAAAATGATCTCTTCCAAGAAATTTGTCTGTCCTTTTACTAGTTTTATTCCAGCGCCTGATTTAAAATGAACACATGAACTTACGTGAGGATTGATAGGGACCATGAGCATCATAAAAGCGGAAAACCTTTATAAAACATACGGAGATAAGACATTATTCGACCATATCTCCTTTCATATTGAAGAGAATGAAAGAATCGGTTTAATCGGCCCGAACGGAACGGGGAAGTCTACGCTTCTGAAAACCATTGCCGGCCTTGAATCAACGGAAGAAGGCGAGATTACGGCTTCAGGAAGCGTGCATATTGAGTTTTTGCATCAGGACCCTGAGCTTCCGGCCGGACAAACCGTACTTGAGCATATTTATTCCGGCGGATCAGCCGTCATGAGAACGATGAGAGAATACGAAAAAGCGCTTCAGGCGCTGAATGAAGAACCGGAAAATGACCAGCGCCAGAAACAGCTGCTTGATGCGCAGGCCCGAATGGACGCGAATGATGCGTGGGAGGCGAATACGTTAGCCAAAACGGTTTTAACCAAACTTGGCGTCACCGATCTGATGAAGGATGTCAGCGAGCTGTCCGGCGGCCAGAGAAAGCGCGTCGCGATTGCGAAGAACGTCATCCAGCCGGCTGACCTGCTCATTTTGGATGAACCGACAAACCACTTGGACAATGAAACGATTGAATGGCTGGAAGGCTACTTATCGCAATATCCGGGCGCCGTTATGCTTGTCACGCACGACAGATATTTTCTGAACAGGGTAACGAACAGAATTTACGAGCTTGAGAGAGGCAGCCTTTATACGTATAAAGGAAACTATGAAGTATTCCTGGAAAAACGGGCCGAACGGGAAGCGCTGGCGGAGCAGAAAGAAACAAAACGTCAAAACCTCCTGCGCCGCGAATTGGCGTGGCTCAGAAGAGGGGCGAAAGCGCGCTCGACGAAACAAAAAGCGAGAGTGGACAGAGCGGAGGCGCTCAAAGAGCAAAAAGGGCCGGCAGTATCCGGATCACTCGATTTCGCGATCGGCTCCCACCGTCTCGGAAAACAGGTGATCGAAGCCGATAACGTCTCCGTTACCTATAACGGCCAAGCGCTGATCAGCCAGTTTAATGAGCTTGTCATCCCGGGGGAACGAATCGGCATCATCGGGCCGAACGGAATCGGGAAAACGACACTTTTAAACAGCCTCGCCGGCAGAATTCAGCCTGACAGCGGCAATATCACCATCGGGCAGACGGTCCGGATCGGCTACTACACCCAGGATCACAGCGAAATGAACGGTGATATGAAAGTCATTGAATATATAAAAGAGACGGCTGAAATCGTCAAAACGGCGGAAGGCGATGTCATCACCGCGGAACAAATGCTTGAGCGTTTTCTGTTCCCGCGTCCGATGCAGCAGACATATATCAGAAAGCTGTCGGGCGGGGAAAAGCGCCGTCTGTACTTGCTGAATGTACTGATGCAGGAACCGAATGTGCTGTTTTTAGATGAGCCGACCAATGATCTGGACACGGAAACATTAAGCGTGCTCGAAGATTATATCGAACAGTTCCCAGGCGTCGTCATCACCGTATCCCATGACCGCTATTTCCTTGACCGCGTCATTGACCGCCTGATCGTATTTGAAGGACAAGGTGTCATTTCCCGTTTCCAAGGTTCGTACAGTGAATACATGGAACACGCAAAAGCGAAGAAGACGGCGGTAAAACAGCCGGCCGAAGAGAAAAAGGCGGAAGAAGAGCCGAAGAAAAAGCGCAAAAAGCTTTCATATAAGGATCAGATCGAATGGGACGGCATCGAAGACAAAATCGCCGGCCTTGAAGAAAAGCATCAGCGTCTGGAGGCGGAAATCGCTGAAGCGGGAAGTGATTTCGGAAAGATTCAAGAACTGATGGCCGAACAGGCAAAAACGGCTGAAGAGCTCGAAGCGGCGATGGAGCGCTGGACCGAATTGTCACTGATGATTGAAGAACTTGAGAATTAAGAAAAGCCGGTACGGCCCCCGAGAAGATGGCGGGTCATACCGGCTTTTTTTATCTTACACAGATGTCTCCCGGCGCTTTAAAGACAAACGTTTTGTCCAAGCAAAGTTTATCAGGCGTAAAAAAGTTTACGTTTACGTTAAGGTTCAAATGGTGTATAATAGAAACAGATACGACAAGAGGGGGATTCACCTTGGAATGGATGAAGATTGATCAAGTTGCCAAGCGAAGCGGATTGACAAAACGAACCATTCGTTTTTACGAGGAGATTGGTTTGATTCCTGCTCCTAAACGGACAGAAGGCGGCGTCCGGCTTTACTCTGAAGATGATATGGAGGAGCTCGAAAAAGTAACCAGCACAAAAGAAGTGCTCGGTTTTTCCCTTCAGGAGCTTCAGCAGTTTATGGAGATGAGCCGTCAGCTGGAATTAAACAAAGAGGGGTACTTGTTGTCACTGGATCCGAAGGAACGGAAAGAAAAGCTGGAAGAGATTCAGCACGCTTTGAACCACCAGCTTGAGATGATTGATGAGAAGATCAGCACATTTCAGCATTTTAAAACGCGCCTTAACGGAATGAAAGAAAAAGCTGACCGCGCCATTCAATCAATCGAATGATTTTGCTGTAAACGCTATGGATATAGCGTTTCTTTTAATGGATGAAACAGGAGGTTTGGTCAAATGGATACATCATCACAACAGAAAACAGGCTTATTCAGCCAGCCGAAAGCCGTTTGGGCGGTTGCGTTTGCCTGTGTGATTTCCTTTATGGGAATCGGTCTTGTCGATCCGATTCTTCCGGCGATCGCCGCACAATTACATGCTTCACCTAGTGAAGTATCTCTGTTATTTACAAGTTATTTGCTCGTTACCGGTTTTATGATGTTTTTCTCCGGCGCGATTTCAAGCCGGATCGGCGCAAAATGGACGCTGCTTCTCGGACTTATTTTTATCATCGTGTTTGCCGCTCTCGGCGGAAGCTCAAGTTCAATCGCTCAGCTTGTCGGCTATCGCGGCGGCTGGGGGCTTGGGAATGCTCTCTTTATTTCAACCGCGCTTGCCGTCATTGTCGGGGTATCTGTCGGCGGCAGCGCCAAAGCCATTATTTTGTATGAGGCTGCACTCGGCTTGGGGATTTCCGTCGGGCCGCTTGCAGGCGGAGAGCTTGGCAGCATTTCATGGCGCGCTCCGTTCTTCGGAGTGTCTGTCCTCATGTTCATAGCGCTTTGCGCGATTTCACTCATGCTGCCAAAGCTGCCGAAACCGGCAAAACGCGTCGGTGTGTTTGATGCGATGAAGGCGCTCAAATATAAAGGCCTTTTGACAATGGCAGTATCTGCATTCTTATACAACTTTGGATTTTTTATTTTGCTTGCTTATTCTCCGTTCGTGCTGGATTTAGATGAACACGGCCTTGGATACGTCTTCTTCGGCTGGGGGTTATTGCTGGCAATTACGTCAGTCTTTACGGCGCCGCTCGTGCACAAAGCGCTGGGAACAGTGGGTTCGCTCGTCGTTCTCTTTATCGCCTTTGCGGTCATTCTCATCGTCATGGGGATCTGGACTGACCATCAGACGTTGATCATTACATGTATCGTTGTCGCCGGTGCTGTTCTCGGTATGGTGAATACGATCATGACAACCGCTGTAATGGGTTCTGCGCCGGTTGAACGTTCAATCGCGTCTTCAGCCTACAGCTCAGTCCGTTTTATCGGCGGTGCGCTCGCTCCGTGGATTGCGGGAATGCTGTCAGAACACTTCACTGCAAGCACACCATATACAGTAGGCGGGATCGTCGTTTTTGTCGGCATGCTTGTCCTTCTCATGGGACGCAAACATCTCGCCGGAATAAAAGCCGGACATTAAGAAAAAAAGGAACTTCCGCACAGGCGGGAGTTCCTTTTTGTGTTTACAGCACTTTCGTCGTCCAAGATTCACAATTCCATGTTTCCGTCGCGATATCCATGTAGAACTCGGGTTCGTGGGAAATCAGCAGAATGGAGCCTTTGTATTCTTTCAGCGCGCGTTTCAGCTCTTCTTTCGCATCGACATCCAGGTGGTTTGTCGGTTCGTCAAGCACGAGCAGGTTTGTTTCTGAATTGATCAGCTTGCACAGTCTGACCTTCGCTTTTTCTCCTCCGCTGAGAACGGAGACGCGGCTTTCAATGTGTTTGGTCGTCAGGCCGCATTTGGCGAGGGCGGCGCGGATTTCGTACTGGGTAAAGGAAGGAAATTCGCTCCACACTTCTTCGATGCACGTATTGTTATTGGTTTCTTTCACTTCCTGCTCGAAATAGCCCGTGTATTGATGCTCGCCCCGTTCCACCGTGCCTTCCAGCGGCTGGATTTCACCGAGCAGGCTTTTTAACAGCGTCGTTTTCCCGATGCCGTTTGCGCCGTACAGGGCGACTTTCTGTCCGCGCTCCATTCTGAGATTGAGCGGGCGTGACAGCGGAGTATCGTAGCCGATGACTAAGTCCTTCGTTTCAAAAATGAGCTTGCCTGACGTTCTCGCAGGCTTGAAATGGAATTCCGGTTTCGGTTTTTCAGCCGCCAGTTCGATCATATCCATCTTATCAAGCTTTTTCTGGCGGGACATCGCCATATTTCTCGTGCTGACGCGCGCTTTGTTGCGGGCGACGAAATCTTTCAGCTCAGCCACTTCCTGCTGCTGTTTTTTATAGGCGGCTTCGAGCTGCTGTTTTTTCACTTCGTATACTTCCATGAATTGATGATAATCACCGACATAACGCGTCAGCTCCTGGTTTTCCACATGATAAATCAAATTGATCACGCTGTTTAAAAACGGAATGTCGTGAGAAATTAAGATGAACGCATTTTCATATTCCTGCAAATAGCGTTTCAGCCATTCAATATGCTGTTCATCAAGGTAGTTGGTCGGTTCGTCCAACAGAAGGATTTCCGGCTTTTCCAAAAGCAGTTTGGCGAGCAGTACTTTCGTCCGCTGTCCGCCGCTTAAATCAGTGACGTCGCGGTCAAGTCCGACATCCTGCAGGCCGAGGCCGCGGGCGATTTCTTCAACTTTGCTGTCAATCACATAGAAATCATTATTAGTCAGGGCGTCTTGAATGACACCGACATCTTCAAGCAGCTGCTCAAGCTCATCAGGGTCCGCTTCGCCCATTTTGTTGTAAATCTCATTCATTTCCTCTTCCATTGCAAATAAGTAATGGAACGCATCTTTCAGCACGTCGCGGATCGTTTTTCCTTTTTCAAGCACAGTATGCTGATCGAGGTAGCCGACGCGCACGTTTTTCGCCCATTCAACTTTACCCTCATCAGGCTCAAGCTTTCCGGTAATAATATTCATAAACGTTGATTTACCTTCGCCGTTTGCTCCGATTAAGCCGACGTGCTCCCCTTTTAAAAGACGGAACGATACATTGTTAAAAAGCGCACGGTCACCAAAGCCGTGGCTTAAATCTTTTACGGATAAAATACTCATCATTACACCTCTATCGTTATCAGACACGCTTTATTTATCATGTGTCTTTCTCATTTATGATTATAAAGGAGGAGACCGTTTGTTAAAAGGCTTGGAAGGAAAAAGAAAATTGCGTTTGGCGCTTGCATTTGAGATACTATGGAGTAGATTTTAAGAATTGAGGAGAACGACATGACCCAAACATGGCCATTTTTACAGCATACACAACCATTTATCGCCGAAAACTGGGAGGCGTCAGGTTTTCAGGAGCCGACCGTCATTCAGGAAAAAGCCGCTCAGGTGATTATGGAAGGGAAAGACGTCATCGCCGAATCCCCGACGGGAACGGGAAAAACATTGGCGTACACGCTTCCGGTTCTGGACCGGATCAACCCGGAACAGAAACATCCGCAAGTGATCATTTTAGCACCGTCCCGCGAACTTGTGATGCAGATTTTTCAAGTGATTCAGGAGTGGATAAAAGGCTCTGATCTTCGCGCTTTGTCTTTGATCGGCGGAGCAAACGTGAAAAAGCAGGTGGAAAAGCTCAAAAATAAACCGCATATCATTGCGGGCACACCGGGCAGGGTGCTCGAATTGATTCAGGCGAAAAAGCTGAAAATGCATGAAGTCAAGACGATCGTTCTTGATGAAGCGGATCAGCTCGTGACACAGGAACACCGCGAAACGATGAAAAAAATCATTAAAACGACGCTGAAAGACCGACAGCTTTTAAGCTTTTCCGCTACGCTGCAGCCGGAAACAGAACAGGTGCTGAATACCATCGCACACGAACCGGCCGTTTTGAAAGTGAAGCGGAATACGGCGGAAAAAGCGCGCGTCACGCATCAATATCTCGTCTGCGATCAGCGGGATAAAGTGAAGCTATTACAAAAGCTGTCACGGCTGAACGGCATGCAGGCGCTCGTGTTCGTCAGAGATATCGGAAATTTAAGCGTCTATGCGGAAAAACTCGCCTATCACCACGTGGATCTCGGCATTCTGCATGGAGAAGCGAAAAAAATGGAGCGGGCAAAGATATTATCAGCGTTTGAACGGGGAGAATTTCCGCTGCTTCTGGCCACTGACATTGCGGCGCGCGGACTCGATATCGATGATCTTCCGTACGTCATTCACGCGGACATCCCGAATGAAGACGGGTACATTCACAGATCAGGCCGGACGGGGCGGGCCGGTAAAGAAGGAACCGTACTCAGCCTTGTCACGCCGATGGAAGAATCCAAATTGAAAAAAATGGCCAAATCACTCGGAATTGAGCTGAAAGAGGCCGTTTATTCAGGCGGAAAATTATCTGAGAAATAAGAAACGAAGGGCGGGAAGCCCTTCGTTTTTTTTGTTGTGAAATAATAGAAAAGGTTCAGGCGGGGGCGGGAAGATGGTTTCAATAGACAGATTTCAAATATTGAAGGAACATGAGCTGAAAATACTTGAACACTGGTTTAAGAACGATAATATCAGACGGAGAATGGATGCGATGCTGCCATTAGACGCGTGGTATGCACGATTGAATAAAGATGAAGACGATACTGTCATTATGGCATATGACGGGGAGTGTCCGGCAGGCATGGTCTCTATGGAGTTTGTGGAGGAGCGGGCGTATATCGGATTGATCGTCAATCCTTTGTACCAGCTTCAAGGGTACGGAAAACAAATCTTGCAAAAACTGCTTACTGACCCAGGGTTTACCAGTGTGAGGGAATGGGCGGCAAGCATCGAAAAAGACAATCAAATCAGTTTAGTCTGCTTTCAAGCAGCGGATTCAATTTGGAAGATACGGAGCCTGATGAAGACGGCTTTCTTACTTTGATTCTTCGCGGCTGATCCGAAAAAGGAGAAAAGGAGGGGACAAAGCCCTCCTTTTTTCATCATCATGTTAACTTAGATCACTGACTTTGATGATCTGTTTGCCTTTGTTTTCTCCTTTAAACAGGCCGAGGAACGCGTCAGGAATATTGCTGAATCCTTCCGTAATCGTTTCTTCATAATGAAGCTTTCCGTCCTTAAGCCATTCGGCCAATTGTTTCGCGCCTTCGGAAAAGCGGTCAGCATAATCGCTGACGATGAATCCCTGCATCAGCGCTTTTGTTTTGATCAGCTTCGGCTGGACGCGGGGGCCCATGTCTTCTTCTTCACTTTCGGTATTGTACGATGAGATCGCTCCGCATACCGGAATGCGGGCGAATTCATTCAGCAGGTTGATCACCGCATCTGAAATCGGTCCGCCGACATTGTCAAAATAGACATCGACGCCGTCAGGACATGCCTGTTCCAGCGCTTTTTGAATATCATCCGCCGTTTTGTAATTAATGGCTTCATCAAATTGAAGCTCCTCTTTCAAATACGCGATTTTTTCATCAGATCCGGCGATGCCGACAACCCGCGCGCCTTTGATTTTGGCAATCTGTCCGACTGTTGAGCCGACGGCGCCCGCCGCACCTGAAACGACGACGGTTTCGCCTTTTTTCGGACGGCCGATATCGAGCAGCCCGAAGTAAGCGGTCAGTCCGGTCATCCCTAAAATGCCGAGATACGCCTGGGCGGGTGCGATATCCGTATCCAACTTGCGGAGGGCGGACTCATTGACGGCTGAATATTCCTGCCACGCGAGATTTCCGATCACAACATCTCCTTTTTTCAGCTTATCGCCGTCTGTCAGAACCTCGGCAATCACTCCGCCTGTTATGGCTTCATCTAAAGCGAACGGCTCTACATATGATTTTGTATCCTGCATCCGTCCGCGCATGTACGGATCAACGGACACATAACTCGTTTTCACAAGCACTTCGCCGTCTTTCGGTTCGGGCACGGCAATCGTTTCAAAGCGGAAATCGTCATGGGCGGGAACGCCTTTGGGGCGTCTTGCCAATTGAATTTGCTGCTGATGATTCGGCATACTGAATCCTCCTTCAAGATAAGTGGTTGTTCCAAATGTAACACGAACCATTTCCCGATTACAAAATCAAACCGTCAGCGGTCATAAAAAAAGAAGGGCCCAGGGCCCTTCTTTCCTTATATGCATATTTAATAGAATAACCGGTACACATCGGTGTTTTTCTCATGTTCTAAATATTCATAGGCATTCGTTTTTGAAGAATGAAGCATGTCAGCGGTAACGACGGGCTGAAGCGCGGTCAGATAAGAACCCAGCCTATTTTCAATTTCTTTCGGCAGAACGGATTCGATATCACCGATATTGATAATGATAGAGAAAACGAAATCGATATTAATATGAAAAGTATCTTCAGCAAAGGCCGTAAGCTCTTTTATTCCATCCGGGCAGCGGGTATGCCGGCGGAATACCTGCTTCACTAAATCACTGACAACCCAAGCGTTAAATCGCTGTTCCGGTGAAAAGTAATGAATAGGAACCACCTCCCTGCTTAATCGGCTCATGAAGATTTTTATTTTTCAGATAAAAGTTGCTTTTTCTACTGTAACATGTCCCGCAAGAAAATATCCACCGACAATCTGCCCGTTTTCCCACTGAACTCTCTTTCTTTTGTTTGATCCTTGATTGATCGGGTAAACATCCAATATACAAAACAAAAGGGAGGACTTATCAATGAAACCGGTAGTAAGAGAATATACAAATGATCAAAAACTGATGCAGGACGTAAAAGAGCTTCAGCAATTGGGTGTCGCAAAAGAAGACGTATATGTGCTTTCTCATGATGACGACAGAACGGACCGCCTGGCCGATAATACTGATGTCAATACCATCGGAGCGAAAGAAACGGGCATTAAACACGCGGTCGGCAATATGTTTAATAAAAAAGGCGACGAGCTCCGCAACAAAATTCACGAAATCGGCTTTTCGGAAGAGGAAGCATCGCAATTTGAAAAGCGCTTAGATGAAGGAAAAGTTCTTCTGTTTGTCACGGATAACGAAAAAGTAAAATCATGGGCGTAAGCTGAACAGATCCCAAGGGGTTTTCGGTCCCTTGGGATTTTTTTGCGGTTTCCGCAATAAAACCGAAAGGCACATTCTGTACATTTTCGGTGCTGTTTCTCAACTGATTTGATACAATTCGATTGTAATAAATTGGAACAAAGAATCAGGAGGAGCACAATTCATGAAAAAAATGTTATTTATGCTGGCGGTTTGTTTATGTATGATCCCTGCGGACGTCTATGCCGCTGATCTGGGACGGCAGACGTTAGGAACAAATGACGGCTGGGGAGCCGCTTCCGGCGGGACAACCGGCGGCGCGAAAGCCTCTTCATCGAATGTATACACCGTATCAAACAGACAGCAGCTCGTTTCTGCATTAGGGGGAAGCGCCAACAGCACACCGAAGATTATTTACATACAAGGCACAATCAATATGAATACGGACGACCGCAATAAAACGCTCGGCTTTGATGATTATAAAGATCCGGCATATGATCCGAACGCCTATCTGAAGGCGTACGACCCGGACAAATGGGGAAAAAAAGCGCCGTCAGGCACCCAGGAAGACGCCAGACAGCGATCGCAAAAAAACCAGAAGGCACGGGTCGTGGTTGACATTCCTTCAAATACGACGATCATCGGCTCGGGTTCAAATGCCAAAGTGACAGGCGGGAATTTTAATATTAAGAACGGCGTCGACAATGTCATCATCCGCAACATTGAATTTCAAGACGCTTACGACTATTTTCCGCAATGGGACCCGACGGACGGCAGCAGCGGCAACTGGAACTCGGAATATGACAATATCACCATTAACGGCGCGACGCATATCTGGATCGATCATTGCACCTTTAATGACGGATCGAATCCCGACAGCGGTTTTCCCTACTATTACGGCAGAAAATATCAGCACCATGACGGCCAGACGGATATAGCCAACGGGGCGAATTATATTACATTGTCCTATAATAAATATCATGACCATGATAAAGGCTCCGTCATCGGAAACAGCGACAGCAAGACGTCGGATGAAGGAAAACTGAAGGTGACCCTTCACCATAACTATTACCAGAACATCGTCCAGCGCGCACCGCGGGTCCGGTACGGGCAGGTTCATATTTATAATAATTTTTACGCAGGCTCTAAAAGCGCCGCATACCCGTTCAGCTATGCGTGGGGCGCGGGCCACGCGTCAAAAATATATGCCCAGAATAATGTCTTTGAAGTGCCGGGACTGGCTGCTGATAAAGTCATCAGCGTCTTCAGCGGCGGAAAAGCGCTTCATGAAGACGGCACTCTTTTAAACGGCGCCTCCATCAACGCGTCAGCCGCCAACGGATTAAGTCAGTCCGTCGGCTGGACACCGTCATTGCACGGTTCCATCGGCTCATCATCAAATGTAAAATCAGATGTTATATCTAAAGCCGGGTCGGGTATATTAAAATAATAAACAAGAAGCACAAAGGAAAATATTCCTTTGTGTTTTTTAATTAACAAAAACGTTTATTAACTTAGTTAAGTAGTAAAATGGGATAGGGGATGGAAGACAACAAAATAGGAGGAGACCTGTAATGGCTTCAGAAAAAGACGCAAAAAAACAGCAGGCAGTAAAAATCATTCCTTTGCTTATTACTGTTGCTGTGGGATTAATCATTTGGTTTATTCCCGCGCCGTCCGGACTTGAACCTAAAGCATGGCATTTGTTCGCTATTTTTGTCGCAACAATTATCGGCTTTATCTCCAAGCCCTTGCCAATGGGCGCAATTGCAATTTTTGCATTGGCAGTCACCGCGTTAACGGGAACGCTATCTATTGAAAATACGTTAAGCGGATTTGGAAACAAGACAATCTGGCTGATTGTCATCGCCTTTTTTATTTCCCGGGGATTTATCAAAACCGGGCTCGGCGCCAGGATTTCTTACGTATTCGTACAACGGTTCGGGAAGAAAACACTCGGCCTTTCTTATTCACTGCTTTTCAGTGATTTAATTTTATCACCTGCCATTCCGAGCAATACGGCACGGGCGGGCGGCATTATTTTTCCTATTATCAGATCATTATCCGAAACTTTCGGATCAACGCCGGCAGACGGAACAGAGCGGAAAATCGGCGCTTTCTTATTAAAAACCGGTTTTCAAGGAAACTTGATTACGTCTGCGATGTTTTTGACGGCAATGGCGGCGAACCCGCTGATCGCCAAGCTGGCCCACGATGTCGCAGGGGTGGACATCACATGGACAAGCTGGGCAATCGCGGCCATTGTACCGGGATTGGCGAGCTTAATCATTACGCCGCTCGTCATTTATAAGCTGTATCCGCCGGAAATTAAAGAAACACCGGATGCGGCTAAAATCGCAACGGAAAAATTGAAAGAAATGGGTCCGTTTAAAAAATCCGAACTCTCCATGGTTATCGTCTTTTTATTAGTGCTTGCGCTGTGGATTTTCGGAGGAAGCTTAAATATTGACGCAACGACGACGGCCCTGATCGGATTATCCGTTTTGCTTTTGTCACAGGTATTAACATGGGAGGACATCAAAAAGGAACAAGGTGCATGGGATA
The DNA here is from genome assembly GCF_011066015.1 of Bacillus sp. EKM206B. NCBI lineage: Bacteria > Bacillati > Bacillota > Bacilli > Caryophanales > Bacillaceae > Bacillus > Bacillus sp. EKM206B. Next base: position 124,451 of record NZ_JAAMNL010000007.1, on the reverse strand, counting down.
CGCTGACTTGGTTCGCGGCGCTTGTGATGCTGGCGAATTTCCTGAATGAGCTCGGCATGGTGTCTTGGTTCAGCAATATGATGAAATCTTCTGTTTCCGGTTTTTCATGGATTGTGGCATTTATGATTCTGATTGTCGTGTATTATTACACGCATTACTTCTTTGCGAGCGCAACCGCGCATATCAGCGCCATGTATGCGGCATTTCTCGCCGTCATCGTGGCGGCAGGCGCTCCGCCGCTGTTGGCGGCGCTCAGCCTGGCGTTTTTCAGCAACCTTTTCGGTTCGACGACGCATTACGGCTCGGGAGCGGCTCCGGTCTTTTTCGGAGCGGGTTATATATCGCAAAGCAAATGGTGGTCCATCGGCTTTATCCTGTCAATCGTCCATATTGTGACATGGCTTGTGATCGGCGGATTATGGTGGAAAGTATTAGGGTTATGGTAGAAGAAAAAGGCAGACTCAGGTCTGCCTTTTTTTATTTCTGTAAGGAAGGGGAAGGGCCTGCACATGATGACTCCAGTGCGAATAGAATATGGCCGGGGTGATAATATGAGCAGCGGCCGTAATCAATACATGATATTGAAACAGAAACCTTACAAATATATGAGCAGACATATGAAACGCCGGTATGAACAATTACCATGTGAACATGAAAGGCCGGAAACAGGGACGGAAAAACGGTTTCCGTCTTCAGATGAAAATCGATCTGCCTTGTGCGTACCCGGGCTGCGAGGTCCCGAAGGCAAAAGAGGACCCGCCGGCTCCCGCGGTCCGCAAGGGGAGGCGGGTCCGCCCGGTCCCCCGGGGCCTGAGGGACCGCCGGGAGCGGTTCCTGCGGTAGCTTTTCAAAATACAGCAGACCAAATGATGATTCCGTTAGAAGGAACACCGATAAACGTGTTAAGCGCAGTGATAGCCGCGCCGACAGATCAATTGGTGAAAACGGATGCCGTCATACAAGTAAATGTGGAATTAGATCCGCTCGCGTCTCATTTCTCATTGGTCTTAGCTGTCGATCTGCAAAGAAATGGCGTATCGATACAAACACAGAGACAAGAGCGGAACCTCTTTTCTTCAGGCGGACAAATCATAGGAATTCCTTTTACGTACATCGACGAAATGAAGGCGGATGAAACAGCCGCGTATCAGCTCTATTTATCCGTCCTTTCTTCGAATTACGTAACACAAGTCGCAGCGGCAAACCGCTCCCTCATTGCGACGGGATTCCCCATTCAAGGATCGGACTAAGGTGATGAATAGAAATCACCTTTTTTATTTAGGTTGTCAAAACACAGCCCGTATTAATATGCTGTCTTAATAAGTAAGACGGTCAACAACGGGAAGGAGAGGGAAAAAGATTGAATGAATAATCCGATTATAAACGGGAGCTTTGAAACCGGTACATTAGCGGGGTGGAGTTCGGCCAATACCCAGATTAACAGTTTGTTTGCACATTCAGGGAGATATTCCGCGCAATTTATTGGAGCTCAGCCATATGCTTACCTCAGTCAAATCGTTCCAATTTCAGCCAAGTCAGTGACTCTATTCGTATCACTCGCAACGCTCGGAAATGAGCCAAGTCCCCAAGTAACTCTCCAGATCATCTATGTCAGCGCAGCAGGTGAACAAATCAGTTCCATTCAAGAAAATATTACACCCGGAAATTTGCCGAACGTGCTCTTTCACACATGGTCTGAAATCTATAAAACAAGCAGTGTGCCTTCTGGCGCGGCCTCTGCCGTCATTGTATTAAGTAAAGTTTCTTCCGGCACGGTTTTAATAGACGACGTTTCATTGGCGCAAACCGGGGGTGAACCTGGCGTAACGGGAATTACAGGTCCCACAGGAGTGACGGGCCCTACAGGAGTGACCGGAGCAAGAGGAGCGACGGGGTCGACAGGATCAACGGGTGTAACCGGCCAAACCGGAGTGACTGGTCCGACAGGAGTAACAGGGGCGACGGGAGTAACTGGAGCTACCGGCTCGACTGGTGTAACAGGAGCAAGAGGAGCAACCGGAACTACTGGCTCAACCGGAGTGACTGGAGCAAGAGGAGCGACCGGAGTAACTGGTGCAACGGGAGCAACCGGAACTACTGGCTCAACCGGAGTGACTGGAGTAACAGGAACAACTGGCTTGACTGGTGCAACAGGCCCAACTGGTTCAACAGGAGCAACCGGAGAAACTGGCGCGACAGGCTCAACCGGAATAACAGGGGCAACCGGCTCAACTGGAGCGACAGGTACAACAGGCCTAACGGGTGTAACTGGTCCAACTGGAGTGACTGGGGCAACGGGGATAACAGGATCAACAGGCCCAACCGGCCCAACCGGAGTAACGGGTCCAACTGGAGAAACAGGGGCGACAGGAGAAACCGGTGCAACTGGATCGACAGGAGCGACTGGGGTAACGGGTGTAACCGGGGGAACGGGAACAACCGGACCGACAGGCGCAACCGGCTTAACTGGTGCGACGGGATTAACTGGAGAAACAGGCGCAACCGGGGGAACAGGTCCAACGGGTGTAACAGGAGAAACCGGTTCAACTGGAGTGACTGGTGTAACAGGAGAAACCGGTTCAACTGGAGTGACTGGTGTAACAGGTGCAACCGGAGAAACAGGTCCAACGGGAGTGACTGGCTCAACTGGTGTAACCGGCCGAACCGGAATAACAGGCTCAACAGGAACGACCGGCTCAACTGGTGCAACAGGCCCAACCGGATCGACAGGACCAACTGGTTCAACCGGTTCAACTGGAGTGACTGGTGTAACAGGTGCAACCGGCGCAACGGGATCAACAGGCCCAACAGGATCAACAGGCCCAACCGGTGCAACGGGAGTAACAGGCCCAACTGGTGTAACTGGTTCAACAGGAGAAACCGGAGCGACCGGTGTAACTGGCTCAACCGGTGCAACAGGAGCGACCGGAATAACGGGATCAACCGGAGCAACAGGCGCAACTGGTGTAACCGGGCTAACTGGAATAACAGGCGCGACGGGCCCAACCGGTGTGACTGGACCAACAGGGGTTACTGGCTCAACAGGAGAAACCGGTTCAACTGGAGCGACAGGATCAACCGGTCCAACTGGTGCAACGGGGGTAACTGGAGCAACCGGAGAAACAGGCGCAACTGGTGTAACCGGCTCAACCGGAGCGACAGGATCAACCGGCCCAACAGGCGCCACCGGAAAAACCGGTTCAACCGGCTCGACAGGCGCAACTGGCTCAACAGGTATAACCGGAGCAACAGGATCAACTGGAGTAACAGGATCAACTGGAGTAACAGGCCCAACGGGAGAAACCGGTCCAACAGGATCGACAGGTTCGACTGGGGTCACGGGTGTAACCGGGAGAACGGGACCAACCGGATCAACGGGCGCCACTGGAATAACTGGAATAACTGGAACAACTGGTGCAACGGGGTCAACTGGGGAGACTGGTCCAACAGGAGAAACCGGAGAAACTGGTGCAACGGGAGTAACAGGCTCGACAGGAGCAACTGGTGCAACGGGAGTAACAGGGGCAACGGGAGAAACTGGCCCAACTGGATCGACAGGCCCAACTGGATCGACAGGCCCAACAGGAATTACCGGAGCAACGGGATCAACTGGTATAACGGGACCAATCGGGGCAACCGGAATAACAGGAGCGATCGGAATAACAGGCCCGACCGGGGATACAGGAGCGACTGGTGTAACGGGGACAACCGGGGTAACAGGTTCAACCGGAGTGACTGGAGCAATAGGTGAAACAGGAGCAACGGGGCTGACTGGGCCAACGGGGTTCACCGGAGTAACAGGCCCAACGGGAGTAACAGGAGCGACAGGCATAACTGGCGCAGCAGGTCCAACCGGAGTAACGGGGTTGACAGGAGAAACCGGAGCGACCGGTGTAACTGGTGCAACAGGAATAACCGGAGCAACGGGATCGACAGGTTCAACAGGAACAACGGGCGCCACTGGCATAACCGGAGCAACTGGTGTGACTGGAGCAATAGGTGAAACCGGAGCAACGGGAGCCACCGGAGTAACAGGAGTTACTGGCCCGATCGGCACAACAGGAGCGACAGGCTCGACTGGCCTAACTGGATCAACAGGAGCAACCGGAGAAACCGGCCCAACTGGCTCAACCGGAGTAACTGGCTCAACCGGAGTAACTGGCTCAACCGGGGATACCGGTCCAACTGGAGTAACTGGCCCAACTGGAGTAACTGGCCCAGCAGGAGTAACGGGATCGACAGGATCGACTGGGGTCACGGGTGTAACCGGGAGAACGGGAACAACAGGAGCGACCGGAATAACAGGCTCGACCGGTCCAACGGGGGAGACTGGACCAACGGGAGTGACAGGCACAACCGGAATAACAGGGGAAACTGGGGCGACAGGAATAACAGGCGCAACAGGTATAACTGGAGAAACCGGCACAACCGGCCCAACAGGTGTAACTGGGGAAACAGGTCCAACGGGATCAACTGGTATAACTGGAATAACCGGCTCAACAGGCGCAACAGGTGGAACCGGAGTAACCGGAATGACTGGTGCAACGGGCTCAACAGGATCAACGGGGGTAACTGGAGCAACCGGAGAAACCGGCGCAACTGGTGTAACCGGTTCAACCGGAGTAACGGGTCCAACCGGAGAAGCCGGCCCTGCAGGAGCAACTGGCCCAACAGGATCGACGGGTGTAACCGGCCCAACCGGCGCAATAGGAGAGACCGGTGTAACAGGAATAACCGGAGCAACGGGGTCGACAGGAGAAACCGGTTCAACAGGAACAACTGGAGAAACCGGCTCAACCGGTGCAACAGGGGCGACTGGAGTAACAGGCTCAACTGGTGTAACTGGTTCAACCGGAGCAACTGGCCCAACCGGAGTCACGGGCTCAACAGGAGTAACAGGCTCAACCGGAGAAACAGGTGCAACTGGAGTAACTGGGGCAACGGGAGAAACCGGCCCAGCAGGAGTAACTGGCCCAACAGGAGTAACCGGGTCGACAGGAATAACCGGATCAACGGGAGTGATTGGGGCCACAGGAATAACCGGAGCAACCGGGCCAACGGGAGTAACAGGAGCAACAGGCCCAACTGGTGTGACTGGCCCAACTGGGGCGAGTGGTGTAACTGGTCCAACTGGAGAAAGCGGGTCAACAGGAGAAACCGGATCAACAGGAGTTACTGGCCCGACTGGGGTCACGGGCTCAACTGGTGTAACCGGAGTAACCGGATCGACAGGAGAAACGGGATCAACTGGTGCGACGGGATTAACTGGAGAAACCGGCCCAACTGGAATTACAGGAACAACCGGAGCAACGGGAGTGACTGGAACAACAGGTGTAACCGGCCCAACAGGTGTAACAGGAACAACCGGAGAAACGGGATCGACAGGAGCGACTGGGGTAACTGGTGTAACCGGGGGAACGGGAACAACCGGCTCGACTGGTGCAACAGGACCGACTGGATCAACCGGAGAAACCGGCCCAACTGGGGTAACGGGCTCAACAGGAGTAATGGGATCAACGGGAGAAACTGGCCCAACAGGTGCAACCGGAGCGACCGGCCCAACAGGAGTAGCCGGATCGACAGGAGAAACCGGATCAACTGGTGCGACGGGATTAACTGGAGTGACCGGAGTAACAGGTGCAACAGGAGCAACTGGCTCAACGGGAGAAACGGGTCCAACTGGTGTAACAGGCCCAACCGGATCGACAGGAGAAACGGGGTCAACTGGAGTGACTGGGGCAACCGGCCCAGCAGGAGAAACCGGATCAACTGGACCATCAGGAGCAACAGGATCAACAGGAGAAACCGGAACCACGGGCTCAACCGGATCGACTGGAGTAACAGGTCCAACTGGTGTAACTGGTGTAACTGGTTCAACCGGAGAAACTGGTCCAATTGGTGTAACCGGCTCAACCGGCCCAACTGGGGTAACGGGCTCAACTGGGGCAACTGGCTCAACAGGAGAAACGGGTGCAAGGGGAGTAACGGGTCCAACCGGAGTAACCGGGTCGACAGGAATAACAGGAGCAACAGGAATAACCGGAACCACGGGCTCAACCGGCCCAACAGGAGCAACCGGCTCGACTGGTTCAACAGGCCCAACTGGTGTAACCGGCTCAACCGGTGCAACTGGAGTAACTGGAGCAACGGGAGAAACTGGCCCAACAGGAGGAACTGGGTCAACCGGTGCAACAGGGGTAACTGGAGAAATCGGTCCAACCGGAGTAATCGGTGCCACGGGAGAAACCGGCACAACCGGAGTAACAGGCCCAACTGGTATAACCAGAGAAACGGGCTCAACTGGAGTGACTGGGGCAACGGGGATAACAGGAGCGACAGGAGCAACCGGAGTAACAGGGTCAACAGGAGTAACCGGCGTAACGGGATCGACCGGAATAACAGGCGCGACAGGCTTAACCGGTGTGACTGGCCCAACTGGTCCAACGGGAGTGACAGGATCAACCGGATCGACAGGAGTAACCGGTCCAACAGGCACAACCGGAGTGACTGGTGCGACCGGAGAAACAGGATCAACCGGAGCAACGGGTGCATCCGGGGTAACGGGGTCAACCGGATCAACCGGCATAACAGGCCCAACAGGTGTAACTGGTATAACCGGATCAACGGGTGTAACAGGAGTAACCGGCCCAACAGGGTCAACGGGGGTAACTGGAGCCACCGGATCGACAGGCGCAACGGGCCTAACCGGCTCAACTGGATTAACAGGAGCGACAGGATTAACAGGCTCAACCGGCCCAACGGGAGGAACTGGGTTAACTGGTGCAACAGGAGTGACTGGCCCAACAGGTGTAACGGGATTAACAGGCTCAACCGGCGCAACAGGCTCAACAGGAGTAACTGGAGCAACTGGAGAAACAGGCTCAACCGGAGTAACCGGTTCAACGGGAGTGACTGGAGCAACAGGCTCAACCGGCTCGACTGGTGTAACCGGGGCAACAGGAGTAACAGGAGTAACGGGCCCAACTGGAGCAACAGGACCAACCGGCGCCACAGGCAGTACACCAACCTTGCTCTTCACAAGAACCAACGGGCCGCTCACTGTTTATCCGCCGTTAAATACAGAAGTTCCCATTGTTACGCTGGCAATCCCGGTTAACGCTTTGCAGAATGTAAAGCTTGATTATGCACTCAGTGTCGCGCTAACAACTGCAGCCAATTCAAACTTTGTTTTTGAGGTGAGATTATATAGGGGAACAGTACAAATTCATACAAGAACTCTGTCGCGAACTAGTACTACCGCAGCTACGGATAGTTTTTCGATTGCTGATACAACAGTGGATACAGCACCGACCGCAGGAACAAATACGTACCAGCTGAGAGTTATTTTCACAACTGCGAATAATATAACAACAGCGACAGCTCTCAATATCGATTTTAACAGCATTCGTTTCCCGACAACCTAATACAACAGCAGACTGATATTTTAAAGATGAAAGACCTGACTTATGCACAGTTAGGTCTTTTTTCTGTAAATGTTGCATGATGCAGCCTTAAAGAACATTTAAAAATTTGCCCAATAGAAGTGGGGTTTTGCCACACCTTTTTTTATCATGGAAATATTATGAAAATAGAGGTGGTGTAATGAGAAAAGGAGATACTTGGTATAACAGATACGACTCTTGGGATTACGACTGCCGGAATAGTAATGAGTGTTGCTGTCATTTTCAACATAAAAGAAGAAATCAAAGGCGCAGTTATCAAAATCGGGCACATTGCTGTGAAGGATTCTGTTGCGAAAACTCTTGCTGTCATGAAAGATGGTGTCCATGCTGTCATCCAAATCATTTTCATGTAAGAGGATTCACCGGAGCAACGGGGTGCACCGGAGCAACGGGGCTGACCGGAGCAACAGGGCTGACTGGAGCAACGGGATTCACTGGAGCAACGGGGTTTACCGGAGCAACGGGCTCGACTGGGAATCCCGGCGCGACTGGGGTAACCGGCGTCACTGGAGATCCCGGCGCGACTGGAGCCACCGGCGCCACGGGAGCAACGGGAGTAACGGGCTCGACCGGCGCCACCGGCGCGACTGGAATAACCGGTGCCACCGGGGTAACGGGAGCAATGGGATTAACCGGCGCAACGGGAGTAACAGGCTCGACTGGAATAACCGGCGCCACCGGGGTAACGGGAGTAACGGGAGTAACCGGAGCAACCGGTGTAACGGGAGCTACCGGAGCAACCGGCGCAACTGGGGTAACGGGAACAACCGGAGTAACCGGAGCGACCGGGGTAACCGGAGTAACCGGAGTAACCGGAGTAACAGGAGCAACCGGAGTAACGGGAGCAACGGGAGTAACAGGCTCAACCGGAGTAACCGGCACCACCGGAATAACTGGAGCAACCGGGGTAACCGGAATAACTGGAGCAACCGGGGTAACCGGAGTAACAGGTGCAACTGGGGTAACGGGAACAACCGGAGTAACCGGCGCAACTGGGATAACGGGAGCGACCGGAGTAACAGGTGCAACTGGGGCAACGGGAGCCACTGGAGTAACAGGTGCAACCGGAGTAACAGGTGCAACCGGAGTAACAGGTGCTACCGGAGTAACAGGTGCTACCGGTGTAACCGGGGATACTGGAGTAACCGGAGCCACAGGGATAACCGGAGCCACTGGAGATATTGGAGCGACCGGAATAACGGGAGTAACCGGAGTAACAGGTGCTACCGGAGTAACAGGTGCTACCGGTGTAACCGGGGATACTGGAGTAACCGGAGCCACCGGGGCAACCGGTGTAACCGGAGGTACTGGAGCGACTGGAGTAACAGGCTCGACCGGAGTAACCGGAGTAACAGGCTCGACCGGAGCCACCGGCGCTACTGGAATAACCGGTGCCACCGGGGTAACTGGATCGACCGGAGTAACAGGCTCGACCGGGGTAACGGGAGTAACCGGGGATACTGGAGCAACAGGAATAACCGGAGCCACCGGAGTAACGGGAGCAACTGGAGTAACCGGCGCCACCGGAGTAACCGGCGCAACTGGGATAACGGGAGCAACCGGGATAACAGGAGCCACCGGAGTAACGGGAGCAACTGGGTTAACAGGAGCAACCGGAGTAACGGGAGCAACTGGGATAACGGGAGCAACCGGAGTAACGGGAGTAACCGGGCTCACCGGCTCAACCGGAGCAACTGGGATAACGGGAGCCACTGGAGTAACCGGAGCAACAGGAGCAACCGGGGTAACGGGAGCCACCGGAGCAGGCGCGATCATTCCTTATGCTTCAGGTCTTCCCACTGCCGTGACGACCATTGCCGGCGGATTAATCGGAACGGTGAGCCTTGTCGGGTTCGGCAATTCTGTAACGGGCGTCAATGTCGGAGGGGGAGGTGCAATTGATCTCACCGGGGCCGGAGGAACTCTGCTGAACTTTGCTTTTTCTGCTCCGAGAAGCGGAACCATTACATCAATTGCCGCTTATTTCAGTACAACCGCAGCATTGTCGCTTGTCGGCTCGACTGTTACGATAACCGCACAATTATACAGTTCCACAGTGCCGAACAATACGTTCACGCCGATCCCCGGAGCATCCGTCACTTTAGCTCCTCCCCTCACCGGCATATTGTCAATCGGCAGCATCAGCAACGGAATCACGACAGGGCTGAACATTGCGGTAACTCCTCAAACCCGGCTGTTAATGGTATTCTCCGCCACTGCAACAGGCCTTTCGCTTATTAATACAGTGGCGGGATATGCAAGTGCGGGAGTTACGATTTCTTAAGTGAAAACGGCCAGACTGGTGCGGATCATCTAAGCTTGGAGAAGATATCACTTTTTCTTCAAGCTTTTTTGTTTTTACGTCTTTTTGGGTAAATAAAGGCTGACGGGAATTCCCCGACAGCCGGCAGAAGTATTTACAAGCCTTCTGAAGTTAATCAGTATCTTAATGAAGACGTCTTTAGTGAGTTCGAATCATCCGTTGTGCCGGGAGTGTGAATCATCATCGAAACAGCGGTGCCCTCATCCGGGGTGCTGGTGATCGTCAATTCACTTCCGCAAAAATGCTTCAGCCGCCGATTGATATTTTTCAGGCCGACACTGCGATTAACGTCAGAAGACAAAATATCTTTCTGTATGTCCGGCATGATGCCGGTTCCATTATCCTCCACTTTGATAAAATACGTGTTTTCGCCTTGTTTTTTCGCTGTCAGCTTTATCCGTCCGCCGCCTCTTTTCTTACTGATCCCGTGATGAACGGCGTTTTCCACCAATGGCTGTATCATTAAAGGCGGAAGGGGGAAGTCAATGCCCTGTTCAATATCAAAAAGGATATCAATCCGTTTGCCGAAGCGTGTTTTTTCTATAGAAAGATATGACGTAATGATAGAAAGTTCGTTTCTGAATGAGCTGATGTCCGAAGTGTTTTGAAAATCAAAACTCATCCTTAAATAGTTTGTAAATGCAGCAGTCGTTTCCCGTGCTTTTTCAATATCCAAATGGCTGAGCGCGATGATCGTATTTAATACATTGTAAAGAAAATGAGGCTTAATCTGCGACTGAAGAAATGCCATTTCCAAATTTGTGGCTTGGTGAGCCGTATGCTTCATCAAAATTAAATTTTTAATACGCGCGGTGAATTCAGAGTAATGATAAGGCTTTTGTAAGATGTCGTTTGCTCCGGCATGAAACGCCTTGTATTTGTCATGGCTGATAATGGCTGCCGTAACGATAAGAACCGGCAGATCGACCATGCTGAATCTTTCGCGGATGTTTGTGCAGACTTCAAAACCCGTCATGTCGGGCATCATCAAGTCTAATATGACCAGGTCAAGCCTCGAGGAAGAGACAGCTTGAAGCGCCTCTTTTCCGCTTTTTACTGCGATTACGTTATAAGGAACACCTTCCAGCATATCAGTTAAAATTTTCAAACTCTCGATGTTATCGTCGACGATCAGAATCGTCGGAGCATCGATTTTTTCTGAGTGATAAGGCGTGACCAGCGAAATATCCGACATTCTCTGTCCGGGCTGTGATTCAGGAGGTTCGGTCTTTGCTTCCGGTAAAGAATCAATTTGAGCGGCGGGTAATGTAAAATGAAAGGCTGATCCTTGCGCCGCCGCTGACTCCGCCCAGATGTCCCCGTTTTGGAGCTTGACGAGCTGTTTCACAATACTTAAACCTAAACCCGTTCCATCTTCTTCTGTCCCTCCCGCTTGCTGAAAAGAATCAAAAATGGTTTCAAGATCAGCCTCAGGAATGCCGCTGCCGGTATCGGCCACCGTGATTTGAATCATTTTGTCATTCAGGCTTTCAGCAGAAAGAATAATGTTCCCTTCGGATGTGTACTTGATTGCGTTTTCAACAAGATTGGTTAAGATTTGCCGGAATCGGTTTTCATCTGCAAGCACCAAAGGGAGGCCGTCCGGCACATGATTAAGAATGGCAAGTTTTTTATGTTTGGATAAGAGCCGGTAGAAGTTCATCTCACTGCATATGACGGCATGCACATCGACGGGAACCGGACGAATCTGCAGCATACCCTGCTTCATTTTTTCCAAATCAAGAATATCATTTACGAGATCGGAAAGTCTGTAGCCCATACGGATGATCAGCTGCATATTTTCTTTCTCTTCCTCTATCGTCTTCTTTTTTCTGCCGGCTACAAGGGTTTGGCATATATTAATAATGCTGTTCAGCGGCGTCTTGAATTCGTGTGAAGTTTTGGCGATAAATTCATCTTTCAGTTGGTCGATTTTGACTAATTTCCGTGAGAGGACTTCATTGTCCCGGAAAGCTCCGGCGAATTGCTGCGCCATCAGAAGAACCACCGCCAATAAAGCGATGACTGTCGGCAATGAATAGAGCGAATTAAAAGAAAAAGCCGTTTTGCCGCTGTAAGCTGAAATGGTCGTAAGAATCACAAAAGCGCTCATCGAGACGGATGCGAGTGTAAGGTACGTGCTTCCTTTTATTTTTCTTATGGCGGCAATCGTAAAAATATATGTAATATAAAACAGAGTCGTAACGGCAAGCACAGAATGTAAAATGTATGAGAGATGGTCAATGAAACTTCCGGACATAAAATCAGTGATCAAGATGGTCCCGGATAAAGCGGTTAAAATGGTGATCGTCGTTTTTGAAACAATTTCTCTGTATGCATAAAAGAGATAAAGAAAAACCGCCATGCTGACAAGCACGGTTGAGATGATACGCAAGGAATTCAGCAATGAAAATGAAATAGACGGAAAGAGGAGAAAGATAATTCTTTCTTTCCCGATCATAAGAATAATGGCTGAAAAAAGCAGACACATCACGGAAAAGAACAATAAATGTTTATCCTTTGTCCGTTGCAGAAAAAAGCCGAGAAAATATAAACCGGTAATGAAAAAAGCCGTAATCATAATGGAATCATTGAAAAAGGAAATTTGATTCTCACGTATAATTTGTTCTTGAGTCCCAAACGTTATTGGTTTTGCGATCCCCCAGCCGGGAACTTTTCCGAAATTCGAAAAATGCAGGACAAGTTCATTGTCACCCTTGTGAAGCCTGAAAAAGCTGCTGTACGGTTTGTTCTGCGCCTTAAAATCAGCTTTTTCTGAAGGATTGCCGCTCTGTCCGATTAACTTTCCATTAAGGTAAAGTCGGTTTGAACTGTAGATAAAAGATGTGCTGATCCCCAAAACCTGATTGTCTTCATTTGATCGGATTGTCAGTTTGTACGTCCCGTAATCCACATCGGCCGTTTTGCCGAACAGCTTCACATTGACAGGGACATCAACGAGTACGGGATTTTTTCCTTTTGCTGAATGAAGCGCCTGCGGTGACAGCATCTGATTTGGATATAGAATCCATTTCCCGTTCAGCTGGACATTTCCATCCTTTTGAAAATCCCACTTTTCCAGATTGATCACGCCCTGTTCCGCTTGAGGGAAGGGGGATCCTGAAAAATGATTCAGGACCATAAAAATCATAAAGAAAGCAGCGTAGCCGCAAATAATCGAAATGGAAATAAATTTTTCTTTCACATCATTACTCCTTTATCCCATTCAGGGGCATTCTATTATCTTATGTAATGTATAAATATTGTAATCACAAACGTTATAATACAACAAGAGAAAGAAAAAGAATCCAACTATATAGGGCATTGGACATGGTATAATTGAAATTATTTTCAGATATATCTATATTTACGGGTGGGATGCGGTTTGAAAGCGTTAATTGTGGATGATGAGGAACTGGCATTGCTTCATTTTAATCGTATGCTTGAGCGGACAAACGCCTTTCAATCTATTATAACGTTTCAAGATCCGGCAGAAGTTCTGGAGCATTCGGAGCTTTCAGCAGCTGATGCGGTGTTTCTTGACATTGAAATGCCCGGGATAAACGGTATTGAGCTTGCTGAATCGATTCAGGAGGTCAATGAAAATATCCAAGTTATTTTTATCACCGCTTATAATGAATTCGCGATCAAAGCGTTTGAATTAAATGCTGTCGATTATCTTTTAAAACCGGTTGACAATGCCCGGCTGCTGACAACTGTTGAGCGGATCCGAATGAATAAAAAACTCAGGACGGCAGAAGAGAATACCGGGACGGATTATGTTATACAATGTTTTGGGAACCTGGACTTTTATCAATCGGTAAATGGTGTCAAAACATACATAACAGTCAAGTGGAGAACATCCAAAGCCCGTGAACTGTATGCATTTTTACTTCTTAATCAAGGGCGCACGGTCAGTAAAGACATGCTGATGGAGATGTTTTGGCCTGCTTATGATGTATCAAAAGCAAGCACCCAGCTTTACTCGACAATATATCAGATACGGAAATTAATCGGTCAGCTGCCCTTCAGCCAATCAGTAGAAAATAACGATATAGGATACATTCTCCGGCTTTCCGGAGTAAAGGTTGATACAGTTGAATGGGAAAAAACATTAAAAGAGGCTCCTCCGCTCAGCGCAGCTGCACTAACCCGGCATATGGACATTGTCATGTCATATGAAAACCATTATCTCATGGAGAATGGCTATCTGTGGGCAGAGCCGGAAAAAGCGCGTCTGGCCCATTTGTGGCTCAGCAAAGCGTACGAACTGATTGGTTTTCTCATCCAAGAGAAGAACGATCATCAAGCGATGGACATTTGCCTGCAGGTTGAGAAAATAGAGCCCGGTGACGATAAAATTATACAATACAGACTGCAGTTATTTAATAAACTGGGAAAGGTAGAAGAGGCGATAAAGGAATACGAACGCTATAAACAATTAAAAGATAAAATCAATTGACGATTGAATGACCGGACCGGCTGATGCCGGTCTTTTTTTGTTCGCTATTTCTGAAATGATCCCATGTACAGAATTTGTATAGGCTGATTTCATACAATGTAGTTTGGTTCGGATAAGGAGAATCCCATACTTACCGGCTTGTTCGAACGTAAGTCTATATAAAAGGGGAGGAATAAGACATTGGGAGTGAGGAACTTTTCGTTCAGCCCGAAAAAAAGCAAAAGGCTGAGGGCGGCATTAATTTCATGCTTCACGCTGTTTTTCATCTTCAGCCAAGTTGTCAGCTTTACTCCGATCGCAGCCGCTTCCGGATCACAACAAAGCGTGAGCGGGTTTTTTGATTCAGTTGCAGTCAAAGACGGCAGACAGCAGACTGTTGACGGGTCAAAAGGGAGTGAGCCCGCTTTAGCACCGGGAGATAAAGTGACACTGACATACGAATGGTCACTAAAAAACAAGGAAGATGCAAGTGACCGGAATATCACCTTAAAGATTCCGGAAAGTTTTACATTAGATAACGAGGCCGAAGGTGAGCTGACATCAGCTGATCGGGTGATCGGTATATATAAAGCTGAAGCAGACAGCAGCACGCTGGAAGTGAAAGTGAACGATGCTGAAGCAGATGCCGGGGATGCCAAAGGCTCCATTACACTGTCGGCGAAGTTTACTCCCGACATAACAGATGAGACGAAAATGGCAAAAGCTCTTTTTCAACTGGATGCCGGCAAGACCCAGCAGGTGTTAATACCTGTGAAGAAAGACGGAACAACGGATTCCGAAACAGAAAAAAACACCTCTTCAACACCTGCTGAACCTCAGCAAAAGACAGAGAAAAAATCAGTATCTGCAGACGGCGGGGAGAAAGCAGAACAGACAACGAAACCAAAACCTTCTGCTAAACGCAGTCAATCAAAAATGGCGGTTTCAAGCAAATCTGCCGCTAAAAGCCTTCAATCAGGCGGAAGCCGGATTACGCAAAATATTTTAACTGATGTGAAATTGACGGATGAAAAAGGAAAACCATATGACAAAAACAACCCTGCGAATACGAACTCTCCGGCAAATATCACCATTCAATGGGCGATTCCGAATGAGCTTGGAAAAACAATAAACGACGGGGATCGATATGAATTTGATCTGCCTAAAGAATTTATCATGCATAATGACATTACGAACCAGCCATTGACCGACGGCGATAGTACGTACGGAACTTTTTCCATTAATACGAGCGGCCATGTCATCATGACGTTTAACGGCGAGGTAAAAGAAGATACTAACGTCAAGGGGTCATTGTATGTAAACACCCAATTCAATCAGAAAGAAATAAAAGGATCAACCACGCAAAAGATTAAGTTTCCGGTTAACTCTGATACGCCGGACGTAACGGTTTATTTTAAACCGAATGTCAATAAAACCATTGAGAAATCAGGGTCATTGGATAAAGGTATTAATCCCGGAAAGGTAACGTGGACGGTTGATCTTAATAAAAAGGAAGAAGAAGTTAAACATGCGAAATTGACTGAAAGCCTTCCGGACGAATTGATTTTCCGCTCTGTGAAAGTGTATGAACTTGATGTGAATATTGACGGCTCGGTGAGTCAGGGAAATGAGATAACTTCAGGTTATACCGTTGGCGAAAACGGTAATGTCACCTTCGCCGGGACGATCGATTCAGCCTACCGGCTCATATATGACACGGAAATTAAAGATGAGGCAAAGCCGGGTAAAGGCGGAAACATCACGCTGACAAACAAGGCGGCATTCAGCGGAGACAATGCGGAGCCAATTTCTGCGGAAGCTTCCGTAACAGCGGGTTACGGAAAAATGATAGAAAAATCTTCGACAGGTTATAAAGGAGAATCCCAAACGTTCAGCTGGGCTGTTATGTACAACTACGGTGAGAAAAAGATTGATCAATCCAAAGCCGGCATCAAGGATACGTTCGGATCAGACGATCTGCATCTTGTTCCCGGTTCATTGAAAGTCCTTCCGATTACATTCAGCCAGAACGGCAGCGAACAAGAGGGCGCCCCATTAAAAGAGGGTGAGGATTATACGCTGACTGATAACGGGAACGGTTTTGAAATAAAATTCAAGCAAAGTGTCACAGGAGCATATAAGATCATTTATCAATCTCAAGTCAACGATGGGGTCATTATTGACAGTCCTGTCAAATACACCAACACAGTAGTGACAGATACGGGGGACTCGAAGGAAACTCCGGGAACCGCCATTCAGCAGAATCTGATCAAAAATTATTCAAATGCAGACTATGAGAAGAAGACGGTTGATTGGACAATCACAGTTAACAAAAACGGTTACACAATGAAAGACTGGACGCTGGATGATCAATTCACCAGCGGAGGCCTGACGCTCATTGACGATTCATTTCACATGCAAGACACGACTGATAACAAAACGCTGAAAGAAGGAACAGACTATACATTAACAAAAAAACCCGGAAATCAAGGCTTTACAATAGCATTGATCGGGGACTACGCAGAAACAAACAGTCAGTTTAAGATCACGTATACGACAAAATTCAACGCTGACTTTTCAAACGAACCCATTAAGAATACGGCGGAGTCGACATGGACGGATAAAAACGGCGGCAAACGCACAAATAAGGAATCGAGCGGTTTCACACCGAACAATCAGACGTCCCATAACGGATTCAAAAACGGCTCATACAATGCCGTTTCAAAAGAAATCACATGGAAAGTCGGCATCAATTACAATGGCGAACCTTCAAAAAATCCTTATATAAAAGATACGATCACAGATGGTCAGCAATTTTTGCATGGGTCGGTTGCTGTTAAAACGTATACCATCAGCAAAAACGGTTCCATCACTGAAGGAGAGGCGCTGGATTCTTCAAAATATGAAATAGAAGAGCCGTCAGACGGCAACAAAAATACGTTAATCGTACGTCTCAAAACTGATGACGCCTTACCATACCTGATTGAATTTAAAACGTCATTAAAAGGCCAGGTCATCAAACAGAATCAATACACAAACAAAGCAGAGTACTTTAATAATGACCATGCAGACCGAACGCTGACGGGTTCAGTTTCCATCGCAAACGGAGGAAACCTGATTTCGAAAGGCGGCAAGCAGAACGGAAACAATATCGATTGGAACATTAATGTCAATGCCAGCCAATCGACACTGGATGACGTAAAAGTCAAAGACACCCCGGATGAGAATCAAATAATAGATGAAGATTCTTTTAAAGTATATCAAGCAAAATATAATGAGAACGGCGTTATGAAAGACAGCAGCGGAAATCTTATTCCGGGTGATGTGAAGCTTGAAAAAGATAAGGACTATAAACTAGATATAAAAACTGACAATGCCACCGGTGAACAATCATTTGTCCTCACCTTTACAGGCAGCTATAAACAAATCGACCGCGCGTATGTCATACAATATCGTTCTCTCATTAATATTTCCGGCAGCAGCGGTCAGGTCAGCAACAAAGTGTCGATATCAGGGACAAATGTTGAGGAGCAGACCCAAGAGAACAACAGCTCAGTATTTGTCGCCATTTCAAGCGGCGGCGGCTCAGGATCAGGAGAGAAGGGAAGCCTGACGATATCTAAAACAGGATCAGACGGAACATCTCTTTCAGGAGCCGGCTTTCAATTATGGTCTAAAGACGGCAAGCAGCTGCTGCGTACGGGCACAACAGACGATGCCGGTAAACTTACGTTTGGGAATATCCGTTACGGAACCTATGTACTGAAAGAAATAAAAGCTCCGGACGGCTACACCATCAGCAGCATCGATTTAGACCTTCCGATTTTAAAAGGCACAACCAATGAAAACCTGCTGATCGGCGCGGCAACTATGCGTCCGGATCAGAAAATGGGCGAGGGAAACTACCCGTTGGCAGGCCACCATCTGAAGCAGGAGAACCTATTGTTCGGCCCTCTTTTACACATAAAAAAAGGCGCGCAAATCGTGATGACCGACTTTAGAAAAGACTATATTTATTCTGTAACATCAAAAACCATGATTTCAGAAATAGAAGCAAACGCAATTCATGAGACAAAAGATAAAGAGATTACATTAATCACATGCGACAAAGCGGTAAGAACCGAAGGACGCCTGGCCGTCAAAGGAAAATTGATTGATATTTCCGGTCATTCAAATGTATCTCGGCCATCATAGAGAAACACTTTTTCAACTGAATATACGTCCGCTGTTAAACATCCCGAGACTGGCTTCTGTCAGTCTTTTTTTGCGCAGCGATTATAAAAAGTTCATCCTTCTTATCTCTTTTGAGGGAAATTATACCAGACTGCACTTTTTGAAAGAAATGACAAGAGAAAAAGATCACGAAAATTCTCAAAAATGAGAAACAAAGATTTAAAAAGTGGTATGATTTTAGGAGGAAAGGACGGCTGGTGCTGTGTTGGAAGCGAAGCGGTTTTATGTCTCTCTGCAAATGAAAATCGCCGGATTAATCACGGCTTTATTAATACTTGTCATCGGAACGCTCACAGTTATATTTGCCTTTCAGCAATTAAAAGAAGGCCAGAAGCAGGCTGAACAGCTGGCGGTGCAAACGGCAAAAACCATTTCATACATGCCTCCTGTAAAAGAGGCGTTCCGGCTTGCGGATCAAGAGGCTTTTACAAAGTTAGATGTCATTGAACAAATGAAAGAACAGGCAGGCGCGCACGCCGTCTACATCACTGATCAAAAAGGGCATGTTGCATTTCATTCGGCCCGCAGCAGCATTCCGAAAGAAAATCAAAATCTGCAAAATAAAACCGTCATGTTCGGCGGGTCACCGGTTTCCGACGGAATGAAGGCTGTCCGGGGGAGCGCCCCGGTTATTTTGGAGGAAAAAAATCATAACGAAGTCGTCGGAACGGTGACAGTCGAGTTTTTACAAGATGAGATAGAAAAAGATATGAAAGCGCATCTGCGGCATTTAGGCTATTTTGCATGTTTGGTGTTTCTTATCGGCATCGGGGGAGCGGCGGCGCTCGCAAAAAGCATCCGTAAAGATACACTCGGCCTTGAACCGCATGAAATTGCAGCGCTGTACAGGGAACGCAATGCGATGCTCCTTGCGATTAAAGAAGGGATTATCGCCGTAAACAAAGAAGGCGCGGTAACCATGATGAATTTATCTGCGGCTGATATGCTGAATCTTCCGGAACCGATGATCGGAAGGCATATAAAAGAAATCATGCCGGGCGCAAAGCTCATGCCGGTGTTGGCAGGGGGAGAAATACCGCCGAACGTGGAGGTGCGTGCCGGAGATAAAGTATTTATCTTAAATGTGAAAGAAATGAAGCAGACCGGACAAGTATACGGAGCGGTGATCAGCTTCCGCGAAAAAACGGAGCTCAAGAAACTGATCAACAAGCTGACTGAAATGAAAAAATACTCTGAGGATCTCCGGGCGCAAACGCATGAATTCTCGAATAAGCTTTACGCGATACTCGGTCTGTTAGAGCTGGGAGAATATAATGAAGCCATTGAACTGATAAAAGAAGAGTACGCCATCCAGAATGAACAGCATGAAATCCTCTTTCAAAACATTCATTCACAGCGGGTTCAGGCCATACTATTAGGAAAAATGGGAAAGGCGTCTGAGAAGAAAGTGAAGCTTTCAATAGATGAAAACAGCTTTTTAGAATCGCTGCCGGAGCATGTGGGTTCATCCCAGCTCATTACGATCATCGGAAATCTTATTGATAACGCTTTCGAAGCCGTCGCCGAAAAAGAGAAAAAAGAGGTATCCTTTTTCATGACCGATATCGGCAGGGATATCGTCATCGAAGTGGCGGACTCAGGAGACGGCGTGCCTCAGGAAAAAACAGAAACGATATTTGAAAAGGGCTACTCTTCAAAGGGGACTAGGAGAGGATACGGCTTAGCCAATCTGAAAGAAGCCGTCAGTGAATTGCAGGGATCGATAGAGATTTCGCAGCAAAAGAGCGGCGGTGCCGTATTTACGGTGTTTATACCGAAAGAAACGCCAAAGGGGGAATCGGTGTGATTAACATCGCGATTGCAGAGGACGACTTTCGAATAGCGCAAATTCACGAAAAATTTATCGAACATCTTGATGGATTCAATGTCATCGGCAAAGCAATCAATGCCAAAGACACCATATCGCTGCTTGAGAAACGGCAGCCTGATCTGCTGCTTTTGGATATTTATATGCCGGATGAGCTGGGAACAGATCTGCTTCCCCTTATCCGCGGCCGTTTTCCTTCCGTTGATATCATCATTATTACGGCTTCTGCCGAAACAAGACTGCTGCAGGAAGCGCTCAGATCAGGCGTTTCCCACTATGTCATAAAGCCGGTGTCGGCACATAAATTTACAGAAGTGCTTTTGCAGTACCGTGAAAAAAGAGAATGGCTGCACTCACAGCCGGAGCTGAGCCAGTCCGTTATCGACATGTTTTTCGGAAGCGGTCAGAAAGAACAAAAACAGCTCAATGATCTGCCGACCGGGATTAATTCGATTACACTTCAAAAAATCAAAAACGCGCTCAGGGCAGCCCAAAAAGGGATGACGGCTGAAGAACTGGGCGAAAAAATGGGCGCCTCCAGAACAACGGCGCGGCGCTACGCCGAGTTTCTCGTTTCTCGGGAAGAAGCGCTCGCTGAATTAGAGTACGGCATTATCGGCAGGCCGGAACGGAAATATTATTTAGCACATGAATAAGGGATGGGAGAAATGAAGCGGTTGGGAGTGCTTCTTGTCATGCTGGCGGCGCTGGTTTCTTTTGACGGACGGCAGATGGCGGGCATCCGTTCAGCCGAAGGGCCGGTTGAAATTGTCGTCCCGGCAGCGCCTCAAGGGGGCTGGGACGTAACGGCAAAAGCTTTGCAATCGGTAATAGAGCGGAAGCAAATATTAGGCCGGCCCGTAAAGATCGTCTATAAACCCGGCGGAGGCGGAGACAGCGGCTGGAAATATGTAAACGAACGAAAAACGGATGTCATCAGTATGAATTCAAGCCTGCTGTTAAGCAATGAAATTTTGGGACAAAGCCGGCTGAAGGCAGCTGATTTTACGCCTTTGGCCATTATCGCAAAAGAGTGGCAGACCGTCGCTCTTCCGAAGGATTCAAAGATAAAAAGCGGAAAGCGGCTGCTCGGCGATATTAAAGCACATCCGGGCGGCATAAAAATCGGATTTGCGCCCGGCCTCGGAAATGATGACCAGCTCTCCTTTGCGAGAGCGGCGGAAATGGCCGGAATTTCTCCGTTTGATATCCGCTTTTTTCAATACGGGAGCAGCAATGAAGTCATTGAAGCTCTTATCAGCCACGAGATAGACGCCGCCTCAATGACCATTTCAGAAGCGAGAGACGCCTATCGGAAAGGGAAAATCACATTGGCGGCCGTTACGTCGGACAAAAGGCTCTCCGGCTTCAGCGATGTGCCGACATGGAAAGAGCAGGGGGTGCCGTTTGTCTTTGCGCACTGGAGAGGCATCATGGGGCCGAAAGACATGACCGAAGGCGAGATCGCCTATTGGGATCAGGCTTTGAAACAGATTACCTCATCCGCGGAGTGGAAGCAAATGTTGAAAAAACGGGATTGGGAGAGCTTTTATAAAAACAGCAGCGGCGCAAAACGCTTTTTAGAAGAGCAGACCGAGTTTTATAAAGAGATGATGAGCAGCGAAAAATAAGCCTTCCGCATATTTGCGGGAGGCTTTTTATTTATAAATGAACAAAATGAACGAAAAGGTTATAAAAAATTAAAAATCTTTAAAATCCAAAATATTTACTTCAATATCCAATTCTCATAAGATAGCAAAAAGGCGGATAAAGGGGATCGGGCCTTTAAAATGTAAGCGTATTCATGATGAGGGGGACATACTGTGTTAGCAATCTTAGGCTTTCTTATGATGCTTGTTTTTATGGTGCTGATTATGACAAAACGGCTTTCAGTGTTAACGGCGCTCGTATTAACGCCGATCGTGTTTGCGCTGTTTGCCGGGTTTTCTTTTAACCGGGTCGGCGAGATGATGATTTCCGGGATTGAACAGGTGGCGCCGATTGCAGTCATGATTATGTTTGCGATTCTTTATTTCGGCATTATGATTGATACCGGTTTATTTGATCCGATGGTGTCGCGCATTTTAAAGCTGGTTAAAGGCGACCCGCTCAAAATTGTAGTCGGAACAGCCGTTTTAACCATGCTTGTCGCACTGGACGGAGACGGCTCGACGACGTATATGATTACGACAAGCGCAATGCTGCCTTTGTATATCATGCTCGGAATCCGTCCGATTATTTTAGCGGGAATCGCCGGTGTCGGCATGGGTATCATGAACACGATACCATGGGGCGGCGCGACGCCGCGTGCGGCGAGTGCGCTCGGCGTTGACCCGGCAGAGCTGACGGGGCCGATGCTGCCTGTCATTGCCAGCGGAATGGTGTGTATGATTGTGGTCGCTTATGTACTCGGAAGGATGGAAAGGAAACGGCTCGGGGTGATCGAATTAAAGCAGCCGTCCCATACAAATGAAACAGCTGCGGCTGCGGAAGATGAATGGAGGCGGCCGAAACTGTGGTGGTTCAATTTACTGTTAACGCTTTCTTTAGTGGGATTTTTAGTGTCAGGAAAAGTGAATTTAACCGTGCTGTTCATCATTGCGTTTTGTATCGCGCTGATTGTCAACTATCCGAAGCTTAACGATCAAAGGGAGCGTATTTCAGCCCATTCGAGCAATGTGCTTGCGATCGGTTCGATGATTTTTGCCGCAGGCGTGTTTACCGGAATTTTAACGGGAACGAAGATGGTTGATGAGATGGCCATTTCCCTCGTATCGCTTATTCCGGAACAGATGGGGGGATTTATTCCGGCGATTGTTGCCTTAACGAGCGGTATCTTTACGTTTCTGATGCCCAATGACGCCTATTTTTACGGCGTGCTGCCCATTTTATCCGAGACCGCCGTGGCGTACGGTGTCGATAAGGTGGAAATCGCCCGCGCTTCGATCATCGGCCAGCCGATTCATATGTTAAGCCCGCTCGTGCCGTCGACGCATTTATTAGTCGGGCTTGCCGGGGTCACCATTGATGAACACCAGAAGTTTGCGATGAAATGGGCGGTTCTTGCCGTTATCGTCATGACGGCCTTTGCGCTCATCATCGGCGCAATCACGATTTTTTAACATAAAACACCCGGTTCGTCGCACACTAAAGGCATCAGAGGAGGTGCCATGATGAGTGATCCGTTTATGCCGCTTTTTTCAGTGAGAAGCGGAGCCGGTTTTAAAGCGGCGGACGGCGTTTACGGACTGACCGTGCAGATTGCGAATGTTTACTTTATCGAAAATCCCTCAGCTCCGCGGGAAATCATTCTGGTTGACGCGGGAATGCCGCAATCGGCGGAGATGATAACAGAAGAAATGAAACGCCGATTCAAAGAGGGGTATCAGCTGAAGGCGGTCATTTTGACACACGGTCATTTTGATCATGTCGGTGCGATTGAAGAGCTGCTTGAGCTTTGGGATGTGCCGGTTTACATTCATGAAAAGGAGCTCCCGTACGTCACGGGGAAAGCGGATTATCCGCCTGCCAGGCCCGATGCGAAAAAAGGGCTTGTCGCAAAGCTGTCACCGCTGTTTCCGCGCCATTCGATCCGCATTCCGTCCGTTCAGGCACTGCCTTCAGACGGTACCGTTCCGTTTCTTGAAGAATGGAAATGGGTGCATACGCCCGGTCACACCCCCGGCCATATTTCATTATTCCGGGATAAAGACCGCGTTCTGCTTGCCGGTGATGCCGTGATCACTGTTGAACAGGAATCGCTTGCGGACGTTGTCATTCAAAAGCAAGAGCTTCACGGGCCGCCCGCTTATTTTACAGCGGATACGCAGACGGCGGCTGCATCCGTTCAGAAACTGGCCGAACTGGAGCCGGAAGCGCTTTTGACGGGTCACGGAATTCCGATGACGGGAAAAAACTACCGTGAGGATTTGCTTACACTGGCTGAAAAACTGCATTCCGTTTTGTAAAACACCTGCGAACATCACAGGTGTTTTTTCTTTGCAGTTTCCAGTATGATACAAAAAAACCATTGTGTTCACTCCTAAAAACGATACAATGGGAAACAGATGTAAATTGAAGGAGAGAGTTTTTTGAAACATACGGAAATACTTTGGGATGAGGCGAAGGATTTTATTGATGTCTGCTATCAGGAACTCGGAATGGAATCGCAAATCAACGCGCGTCTGCACGCGATAAAAGATGAGATAGATCGGACGGGAAGTTACGTCCATACGGCGGAAGAGCTTGAACACGGGGCGAAAATGGCGTGGCGCAACAGCAACCGCTGTATCGGGCGTCTGTTCTGGCAATCGCTGAACGTCATTGACCGGCGCGGTGTGAAAACGAAAGAAGAGGTGCGCGACGCATTATTTGAACATATTGAAATCGCCACGAACGGCGGAAAAATTAAACCGACGATTACGATTTTCCCCCCTGAGAAGAATGGGGAGAAGCAAGTGGAAATCTGGAATCACCAGCTCATCCGCTACGCGGGATATGAGACTGAAAAAGGAAGAGTCGGTGATCCGGCATCATATGAGCTGACGGCTGTCTGCGAAAAACTCGGCTGGCGCGGGAAGCGGACCGATTTTGATATTCTGCCGCTGCTTTTCCGGATGAAAGGGGACGGGCAGCCGGTCTGGTATGACCTGCCTCAGACGCTCGTGAAAGAAGTGCCGATCACCCATCCGGATATTGAAGAGTTTGCCGATTTAAATCTCAGATGGTACGGGGTTCCGATTATCGCCGATATGAGGCTTGAAATCGGCGGGCTGTCGTACAACGCGGCGCCTTTTAACGGATGGTATATGGGAACCGAAATCGGCGCAAGGAACCTTGCTGACGAAAAACGGTATGATATGCTCAAAAAAGCCGCTGCGGTCATGGGGATTTCCGCCAGCCTGAATACCGACCTGTGGAAGGATCAGGTGCTGGTGGAACTGAATAAGGCAGTGCTCTATTCATACAAAAAACACGGTGTCAGCATTGTCGATCACCATACGGCGGCGAATCAATTTAAACGCTTTGAAGAACAGGAACAAGACGCGGGCAGAAAGCTGACGGGCGACTGGACCTGGCTGATTCCGCCGATCTCGCCGGCTTCCACCCACATTTTCCATAAATCATATGACAATACAATTGTGAAGCCGAATTATTATTATCAGGACAAGCCTTATCAGTAACTGATGGTAAAAGTGCGGTACCCTTTCAGACGGTGTGATTCTTCGATGGTTATGCCGGTGACATTTGAGAAGGGGCTGCCTTTTCTGACTGCTTCGGCAAATTGTTTTAACGACTCTTCAGGACCTTCGGCAAGGATTTCCACCCGGCCGTCATCACGGTTTTTTACCCAGCCGGCTACCTTATGTCTGTCGGCTTCCATCTGGACGAAGTAGCGAAAACCTACGCCCTGAACCCGGCCGTCTGCAATCATATGATATTGAAGCATGGAAAAACCACCTTTTTCTTACTATGATAAAGGAAAGATATGAGATTTCGCAAAGGATGTGAACGAGGTGACGCAAGACTATTCTGTCTTATCTATCAATCTCGGAAAGCCCGCAATTCATGAATTTGCCGGCAGACAAATCAATTCCGGCATCATAAAGCGGCCCGCAGATTCTCCCGTCATGCTGTATAAAACCCATTTTGACGGGGACGGGCAAGCCGACTTGAAGCATCACGGAGGCCCCGATAAAGCGGTGTGCGTGTATCCCGCCGAGCATTATTCATATTGGGAAACAACGCTCGCAAGAAAACTTCCCGCCGCCGCGTTCGGGGAGAATGTAACGGTCAAAGGACTTGCCGAACAAGACGTGTGGATCGGAGACGTCTTTCAGCTGGGGGAAGCCGTCGTTCAAGTAAGCCAGCCGCGCCAGCCCTGCGTCAAACTCGCGCTCAAATATGGCATCAAAGATATGGTGCTCCGTGTACAGCAGACGGGATTTACCGGCTTTTATTTCAGGGTGCTTGAAGAAGGATATGTCGATCCGCGTCCCGTCCTCAAGCGTCTGTCGAGAGGAAAAGAAAGCATTTCCGTCTGGTATGCGAATGAAGTGAAATATCGTGATTCCGGCAATCTGTCAGCGATTGAAGAAATACTGCGGGAAGAAGCGCTGTCAGAAAGCTGGAGGGAGTCCTTCCTTAAAAAAAGAGACAGGCTCACTAATGTATAGAAAAAAGCCGTGCTGCACTGACAGCACGGCTGATTTACGTTATGCTTGTTTTTTTGTTTCCAGCAGATTGGCAAGGAAGTACTTTTTGAAGCTTTGAAGCTTTCTTCCTTCATAGTGGGTAATTCCTTTTTTCTTTAACTCTTCTACATACCAGCCTTTACTGCCATAATGCATGTCAGAAAACTCCTTTCTCCGTTCTCCCGCTGGGGAGGTTTCTTCAGTTTTTGCCAAACTTTTGGCATTGTAACATCTATAAAAAGACGCTGAAAAGGGATAACGCAAAAACTGAGACTTTCGATTCAGAGATGTAAAGCTTTCTTACATATATATGTAAAGGGCGGTCTTTTCATGCTTAATGGCCGGTTAATTTTAACAGCACCGTTCCGAGTGTCATGATTCCGAAAACGACGCCGAAATAAATCAGCATCCCCTTCTTTTTCTTCACTCCGTAAACGGTGAGAATGATGCTTTCAATAAAGAAAATAAACCCGAAGATAATAAACCACATGTTGAAAAATGGCTCCTTTCACAGACATATGT
The DNA here is from genome assembly GCF_011066015.1 of Bacillus sp. EKM206B. Taxonomy (NCBI): domain Bacteria; kingdom Bacillati; phylum Bacillota; class Bacilli; order Caryophanales; family Bacillaceae; genus Bacillus; species Bacillus sp. EKM206B. The sequence continues at coordinate 97,447 of NZ_JAAMNL010000007.1, read as the reverse complement.
CCAGTGTAGCACAACTCTTATAACGGAGCATAAAAAAGCCGGGCACTGTATCAGTGTCCGGCAAGTTTGACGAGAAGCTGGGCCAAATGCTGTTTTTCATTGTCATCCGCAATGTCCCACAGTTCTTGTAAGAGTTTTTCTTCCGCATTGCAGGGCTCCTCGTGTTTGGCGAGATAGTCCCCGAGGATGGCGGCGCTTTTGATGATTTTGCTGTCATCCAGACCCAGTTTTTTTCCGGCGGAAATTTTCTGATGAAGGTACGCCTTAAATTCCTCGAAATCCTCTAAAATCTGCTGTTTCGTTACGCCGTGCATGGCGTGTATTTCGTTTTCGATTTTGATTTTTTCTTTATCTTTTTTCATGCGTCTCCCTCCTTCGGGTTAGTTGTTGTATACCTGTTTGGGAGGGAGATGAAACATTACAATGCAGTTAAAATAATCGGTTTGTCTTTTGTGATCACGATGGTGTGTTCCACTTGGGCGACAAGGCTTTTATCCGGCGTTTTATACGTCCAGCCGTCTCCCGTTTCAACAATCGTTTCCGCTTTCGTGGAAATAAACGGCTCAAGCGCGATCACGGTTCCGTTTTTAAGAAGCGCGTTATCAAACGGATCGTAGTAATTCATGATGTGGTTCGGCGCTTCATGGAGGTTTCTGCCGATTCCGTGGCCCGTCAGCGTTTTAATGACGGTAAATCCGTTGGAGCGGGCTTCATGGTAGACGGCTCTGCCGATCTGATTTTGGCGTTTGCCGGCTTTTGCCTGATCCAATCCTTTCTGAAATGCGGATGCTGCGCAGTTACAAAGCTTTTGCAGACGTTCATCGCCTTCTCCGAGCACAAATGAAATGCCCGTATCTGAATAAAAACCGCCGAACTCCGCCGAAATATCGATATTTACAAGATCTCCGGCTTTTAAGATTTTAGAGGCGCTCGGAATGCCGTGAGCGACTTCGTCATTTACGCTGATGCATGTCACGCCCGGGAAATCGTATTCCTTCTCCGGAGCGGAAGCGGCTCCGTGCTCGTCAAGCACCGCCTTTCCGATCAGGTCAAGATCTTTCGTGCTCATGCCGGGCTCGGCTTTTTTCTTCATTTCTTCACGCGCCAGCGCGACGATTCTGCCGATTTTTTTAAGCCCTTCTAATTCTTGATCGTTCGTTACAATCATTGTCATTCCCGCTTTCTATTTTTAATCATCTGATTCAAGCTTACCACAACTGGTTTATAAATAGAAAACCAACAAGCCTTATGTGAATAAATGAAGGAAAATTGGTATAGATCACTAGATAACTTATGTGGTATATTTAAGAAAAAAGAAGGGGGATGGGTAAAATGCTTCAATTTTTTCAAAAACTCGGAAAATCATTTATGCTTCCGATTGCCGTTCTGCCCGCCGTTGGTATTATTTTGGCCATCGGCAGAGAGGACTTATTAATTATTCCGTTCATTTACGCGGCGGGGACCGCGGTATTTGATCATCTGCCGCTGATTTTCGCGATCGGAATCGCGATCGGGATTTCGAAAGACAGCAACGGGGCCGCCGCTCTGTCGGGAGCAATTTCTTATATCATGCTGGACGCGGCTGTAAAATCAATCAATTCGACAAATAATATGGCCGTTTTCGGAGGGATTATCGCGGGGTTAATTGCGGGATACACGTATAATCGCTTTAAGGATACGAAGCTGCCCGAATATCTCGGGTTTTTCAGCGGGCGCAGGCTCGTTCCGATTGTAACGGCGCTGGTTACCATTATTTTGGCGGGGATCTTCGGATTTGTATGGCCGCCGATTCAGTCGGTGATTACGTCTTTCGGGGAATGGATGATCGGGCTTGGCGGAATCGGCGCCGGGATTTACGGGATTTTTAACCGGCTTTTGATTCCATTCGGTCTTCATCATGTGCTGAATAATATTTTTTGGTTCCAGTTTGGCGATTTTCACGGAAAAACGGGAGATCTGGCCCGCTTCTTTGCGAAGGATCCGACGGCGGGAACTTATATGACGGGATTCTTCCCGATTATGATGTTCGGGCTTCCGGCCGCATGTCTGGCAATGATTGCCGCGGCTAAGCCAAGTAAGCGCAAAGCGACGGCCGGAATGATGATCGGTCTCGCGCTGACGGCATTTATTACCGGAATTACAGAGCCGATTGAATTTGCATTTATGTTTTTATCACCGCTTTTGTACGGGGTTCATGCTATATTAACCGGGTTCTCTTTATTTATCGTGAATGTTCTCGGAATCAGGTCAGGTTTTTCATTCTCGGCGGGGGCGATCGATTATCTCCTCAGCTACGGCATTGCCGAAAAACCGCTTTTGCTGCTCGTTGTCGGGCTTTGTTATGCAGTGATCTATTTTGTCGTCTTCTATATGCTCATCAAAACGTTAAACTTGAAAACGCCGGGACGGGAAGATGATGAGGAAGAGGAAGAAGTGCTTAGTGAAGATACGGCCGGTTCCGTCGAAGAACATGCCATGCTCAAGGGGCTCGGCGGCAGGCAAAACCTCGAAACGATTGATCACTGTGCGACCCGCCTCAGGCTGACCGTGCAGGATACGTCTCTCATTAATGAGGCGGCGCTTAAAAAAGCGGGAGCAAAAGGGGTTATCAAAACGGGGAATAAAACGGCACAGGTCATTATCGGGCCGAACGTCGAATTTGTCGCGGAAGAGCTGAGAGAAGCCGTCCGCCGTGACGACCAGAAGCAGACTTAGAAAAATCCGGATCACCTATGTGATCCGGATTTTTTTGAACATATATCAAGTTTCACATAATGTACAAAAAACAACGTTTTCTTCTATGTTAAGATTCATGTAGAACAAGTAAGGAGATGATGTAAGGTGACATGGATTGCAGTTGTTTCAATTGTTGTCATAAGCCTGATTAAGATTGTGCTGACATGCCTTCCTACCGGAGCGGTGGAATGGATCCTCCGCAAGTTTGAAACCCATTCAAAGCTCAGTGACGCGTCCGCTGCCGTTTCCCTCGGCGGAAAACGTCTGGAAGGCGAAGACAAACGCCGGGTGATTGATGATTTTAACGAAGCCGTGTTTATCGAACGGCATTATATATACCCAGGGGATGAAGAGCGTTATCTTCATCCGCAAAACGGAGCTGATCCGCTTGTCATTAAGACGAGAAAAGGAAAAAAAGATGTGACGGTGTTTGTATACAGCTACGAAGATCATGTAGATGTCGTCAAACAGCAGAAAAAGAAAGTCGTCGCTTATTCAGTTCTTTCCGACAGCCTGCAAAAGCGCTCTATGGCCGCCGCCGGGAGCTGAACATAAAAAAGCCAGATCATTGATATGATCTGGCTTTTGTTTATTCTTTTTGATCATCTGCTGAGGAATCTTCACGCTTCGTATAATCGAATTGTGAAGGATCCACTTTCTTAAAGCCTTTCGGCTGATAGAAACGAAGCAGATCGCCGTTGATGATCTTATCAGACATTTCAAGCTCAGTCTTGACGAGAGAGTCTTCTTTTTTGTCGACTTCTGAATCATCTAAAAGTCTTCCGGTTTTCGTATCGTAATACTTGCCGGACACTTTCGTATAGTTCGGTGAGATGAAGTCTCCGTTACGGAACGGAATGACTTCTCTGTGCTCTTTCGATAAGATATCTGAACCTGACATGAGATAATCTTTCGTATCGACGCCGAGCAGATGAAGAACGGTCGGCGCGACATCGACTTCACCGGCAAATTTGTGATTGCGGCCGCCTTTCACGCCGGGAGCGTGGATAAAGAGCGGCACCCGCTGAAGCTGGGCATTGTCGTATTCAGTGATCTCATCTTTGCCGAGCACTTTCGCCATCGCTTTATTATGGTTTTCGGAGATGCCGTAGTGGTCTCCGTACATCACAATAATCGACTTATCGTACAGGCCGTCTTTTTTCAGGTCATGAAAGAACTGTTCAATTGATTCATCCAGATAGTTCGCGGACTGGAAGTAGTTATTGACGACTGAATCGCCAAAGTCTCCCGCCGGAAAGTCCGTGTCTTCTTTATCCATTCCGAACGGGAAGTGGTTGGACAGCGTAATGAACTTCGTATAGAACGGCTGCGGCAGGCTCTTTAAGAGCGGCATGGATTCTTTGAAATACGGTTTGTCTTTCATGCCGTAGTTTTTCGTGTTTTCTTCGCTCATGTCATAATAAGCGGAATCGAAAAACTTATCGATGCCTTCCGCTTTGTACATTTCGTTACGGTTCCAGAAAGTCTGCGTATTTCCGTGGAAAGCGGCAGACGTGTACTTTTTGCCTTTTAAGATCGCAGGAACGGACTGCAGCGTGTTTTGCGCTTTATTGACGAAAACCGAACCTTGCGAAAGCGGGTACAGAGAGTTCTCCATCATAAATTCCGCATCAGATGTTTTACCTTGTCCCGTTTGGTGGAAAAAGTTATCAAAGTAGAATGTTTGATTATCGTGCGCCAGCTTATTTAAAAACGGCGTCACTTCCTTGCCGTTAATTTTATAGTCAATGATAAAGGATTGCAGAGACTCTAATGAGACGTAGATGACGTTTTTTCCTTCGGCTTTTCCGAAGTAGACGTTATTCGGCACGTCATAGTTGGCCTTCATATAGTTTTCCACATCCGTTACATCGCTTGAATCGGCAAGCGCGCGCTGGCTGTTTGATTTCACATTCTGCACGGCATCGTAAATCGTAAAGTTGTACGTGCCCAAGTATTTCACCAGATAGTTTCGGTCAAATGAGCGTGTCAAAAGCTCAGGACGGTCGGATTCCGCGACGGCGAGGTTGATCAGGAACATAAGCACGGCGGAAGCCAAAACGATTCTGAATGATTTCTTCGCCGGTTTTTCAGCCGGTTTTCTCATCTTAAGGGCCAAAATAATCAAAATGACGGTATCCAGGAAGTAGAAGGCGTCTGTCCATCTCATTAACGAGAACGCGCTGTCTCCGAGCTGGCCGCCGTTTGTCTTTGCCTGCATCATGACCGGGATGGTAATGAAATCATTAAAGAATCTATAATAGACGATGTTTGCAAAAAGCAAAAAAGACAATAAAAAATGAATCACAATAATGGCTGTCTGCTGTAATTTTTTCTTGAAAAGAAGCCCAAATCCAAGAAAGAACAAGCTGGAGCTCAGCGGATTCACAAAAAGCAATATTTTCTGGATCGTGTTGTCTATGCCGAGGTTAAAGTTTAAAATATAAGCGACATATGTTTTTACCCACAATAACACGACCGCTATCAAGAAGAAGGCAAGTCCTCTTTCTTTTATAAATGTTTTCATTGTTACACTCCTTTTTTCCGATCACGGTTTACACGGAACGATAGAAAAAACGAACGTAATCAATATACCATGAAACCAGCAAATAGAAAAGGTGGAAAAGGCTCATCGGAAAAAGGGCGAAAAACGCTGTCGCAACGGGGGTTGATCTGTTGAATGACAGCTTTAAAAATCACAAATGGCACAAACTGGGATTTGTGTTTCCGCATGATCACACCCGGTTCTATTGAAAAAAGAGGTGAACAGTGATGGATATTGCCCATATCGTGGCTGAAGATAAAATCAAGCGCGCCATTAAGGATGGAGAGTTCGCCGGCATCAAAGGAATGGGAAAGCCCCTGCCCAAAGACGATGCCGCACATCTTCCGGAATCGCTCAGAATGGGCTACCGCATATTAAAAAACGCCGGGATCGCCGAGGATGAGGGCGCGCTGAAGAAAGAGCTGATGACGCTCGATTATTTGATCGCCAAGTGCCGCAATGAACAGGAACGGGATCACTTGCGGAACAAACGGACGGAAAAACAAGTCAGACTCGACAAACTGACGGAGGAGAAAGCCATGTTCTCAAAACCCGCATCTTCTCATTATAAGGAGAAAGTGTACAGACGGCTGGGCCGCCCGTAAGCCGGCTCTTTAGATTTTTTTCTGAAAAGGAATGTGCTCCATAAGGCGCGGGTAGGAAATGTGGAGCAGGCCGTTTACGCACTGCGCCTGTAACAGGTGGGGCTCAGCCGGTTCAGGAAGCTCAATCGTCTCATCGATTTCCCCGTAATACCGGTTTTGGCAGACGCCCATGTTCTTTGGAAAAAGGGGTGTGATGTTTCCTCTTATATGCAGCCGTGTTCTTGACAGCAGCCTCAATGTCAATTCTTCTTCGTAAACGCCGGGCATTTCCACAATGAGGAATGTGTGCTGTTCATCCTGATAAATATCATAAGTCAGGGTGTTTTTTTGTAAGGAGAAAAAATCTTCGGGAGATTTCCGTTTCAGGACATTGGTCCAAAAGTCGCTGGGCTTGTGCTCGTTCGTAATCTCAAGCCACTTTCTCATTTTTTCGATATCCACTTCGGCAGAACCTCCCTATATTTGATTTGCGATCGGCATTGACGGGTTGGCGATCTGATCCTGGTCGCTCACGTCAGGGTCAAGATGGCCCGAATTCAAACATCCGGCGGCCGGCGAAAAATCCCCTAAAGAAAAGTTCGCGCCGACAAATTTGCTGTTGGCGGTGTGGCTGTTTTGTACGGTCTGACCGATATCGACGTTTCCGTTTTGCGTTGCTCCGTTTACTTTTATATTGACGACGTTAATTTGGTAAGGCATTCATAAAAACCCCTTTAATCTATAATGGGCGGCACCGGCGTAATATTTGCGGTATCTGCGGTTCCGATGGCTGTCTGGTCGTTGACATCAGGATCATTTAACAAGTTCTCCATCATCGATTCTATAGGTGACGTATCGCCGAATGAAGAGTTCAGTCCTTGTGATTTGTTATTTGTGGTGGGACTGTTGTATGCCGCTTCCCCAATCGTAATAGATCCGTTGCCAGAAATACTGTTAATCTTCAAATAGTACAGGTTGATAACAGTGGATGGCATCTCTTCACACCTCTTTAACTTAGTTGTACAGTACTGTATGCTTTTTGTGCTCCTGTTGTGAATTCCGCCCGGACATGTTCCCGATAAAACAAGAAGTCAAGGCCCGGTTCCGGCGGGGCTTTTTTTGTTTCAGGGTCTTTCGCAGTATATATGTGATGAAAGCGCTATAAAAATAGATTGACGACATGTATATACATCATTACAATAGAGTCATAAACATGTATATACAAGTTTGTAAGACAAAATGAAAACGGTTACGGAGGGGTTGGCATGGGTGAGTTTAACCGGGCTGCGCGGCAGATCGCTGAAGCTGTCGGCGGAATCGAAAATATTGAGGCGGCGACTCATTGTGTGACGCGTTTGCGGTTTGCATTAATAGATGAAACCAAAGTAAACCAAAAAATGCTGGATGCAATAGACATTGTCAAAGGATCTTTTGCGGTAAACGGGCAGTTTCAAGTCGTGATCGGGCAGGGAACGGTCAACAAAGTATATGCGGAATTAGTGAAGGAAACGGGGATCGGTGAAGCGTCCAAGGATGACGTGAAGAAGGCGGCAGCGCAAAAAATGAATCCTTTACAGCGTGCTGTGAAAACGCTTGCGGACATCTTTATTCCGATCTTGCCGGCGATCGTCACGGCCGGGCTGTTAATGGGTCTGAACAATATATTAACGGCGGAAGGCATTTTCTACAGCGCCAAATCGATTGTCCAAGTGTATCCGCAATGGGCGGATCTCGCCAATATGATTAATCTGATCGCAGGGACGGCCTTCGCTTTTCTGCCGGCTTTAATCGGCTGGTCAGCAGTGAAGCGGTTCGGAGGAAGCCCGCTCTTGGGTATCGTGCTCGGGCTGATGCTGGTTCATCCTGATCTGTTAAACGCATGGGGCTACGGGGCTGCCGAGCAGAGCGGCGATATTCCGGTGTGGAACCTGTTCGGCCTTGAGGTGCAGAAAGTCGGGTATCAAGGTCAGGTGCTCCCAATTCTGCTGGCGTCTTATTTACTTGCCAGGCTTGAGCTCTTTTTGACGAAACGGACGCCGGAGGGCATTCAGCTGTTGGTCGTCGCGCCGGTGACGCTTTTGGTCATCGGTTTTCTATCCTTTGTCATCATCGGTCCGATTACCTTTGCGATCGGTAACGCGCTGACGGCGGGATTGATTGCCGTTTTCGGCCAATTCTCCGCCATCGGAGGCCTGCTGTACGGAGGGCTGTATTCGGCGCTTGTAATCACGGGGATGCATCATACGTTTCTGGCGGTCGATCTTCAATTAATCGGATCAAAGCTCGGCGGCACATTTTTATGGCCGATGCTCGCATTGTCAAATATCGCTCAAGGATCGGCGGCTTTGGCCATGATGCTGATTACAAAAGATAAAAAACAGCGGGGGCTTTCACTGACGGCCGGCATTTCCGCATATTTGGGCATTACCGAGCCGGCGATTTTCGGCGTGAATCTGCGTTACAAATTTCCGTTTGTGATCGCCATGATCAGCTCAGGAATCGCGGGGATGTTCATCTCCGTCAAAGGCGTTCTCGCAAGCTCGGTCGGAGTCGGCGGCGTGCCGGGGATCTTCTCCATTATGAGCCGGTACTGGGGTCCGTTTGCGATCGGAATGCTGATCGTGCTGATTCTCCCGTTTGCGGGAACATATGGGTATGCGCGGCTGAAACGGCAAAAATAAAAAACCTGCGGGGCGCCTTCTATCAGGCTGTCCCTTTTCCCTTTCAATTCAAAACATTACAGGCGGTGAAGAAAAATGAAAACAGACAGCACACCATGGTGGAAAAAGGCAGCGGTATATCAAATTTATCCGAAGAGCTTTAAAGATACGACGGGAAACGGGATCGGTGATCTGAACGGTATTATCGAGAAGCTTGATTATTTGCAGAAACTTTTGATTGATGTCATTTGGCTTACGCCGATTTACGATTCGCCGCAGAATGACAACGGTTATGACATTCGCGATTACTGCACCATTTATGAAGAATACGGAACGATGAAGGATTTTGAACGCCTTCTCGATGAAGCGCACAAAAGAGGAATCAAGGTCGTTATGGATCTTGTCGTCAACCATACATCAGTCGAGCATCGGTGGTTCAAAGAAGCGGTCTCGTCACCCGACAGTCCGTATCGGGATTTTTACATTTGGAAAGACGGAAAGGAAGACGGCCGGGCGCCGAACAATTGGGAATCAAAATTCGGCGGTTCCGCTTGGAAGCTCGACCCGGCGTCAGGCCAGCACTATCTGCATTTATTTGATGTGTCGCAGGCCGATTTGAACTGGGAAAATGAAGAGATGAGAAAACAGGTTTACGACATGATGCATTTTTGGTTCCGAAAAGGAATCGACGGTTTCCGGCTGGATGTGATCAACCTCATTTCTAAAGACCAATCGTTTCCTGATGCCGAGGATGGGCGTGACGGGCGCCCTTATTATACGGACGGGCCGCGCGTGCACGAATTTCTCCATGAGATGAACCGGGAAGTGTTTTCGAAATATGACAGTATGACGGTCGGTGAAATGTCCTCGACAACGGCTGACCACTGCATCCGGTACACAAACCCTGAGAATAAAGAACTCGATATGACTTTTAACTTTCACCATTTAAAAGTGGATTATCCGAATGGTGAAAAATGGGCGCTCGCTCCGTTTGATTTTCTGAAGCTGAAACGGATTTTAGCGTTTTGGCAGACGGAGATGCAAAAAGGCGGAGGCTGGAACGCATTATTCTGGTGCAACCATGACCAGCCGCGGGCCGTATCCAGATACGGAGACGACGGCGTATACCGGACGAAATCAGCCAAAATGCTGGCGGCGGCCATTCATATGATGCAGGGCACGCCTTACATTTATCAAGGTGAAGAGATCGGCATGGGCAATCCGAAATTCGATGACATCGGCTCATACCGCGATGTCGAATCATTGAATATTTACAAAAAGATGAAGGAAGAAGGCGTGCCCGAAAAAGACATTATCGCCATTTTAAAAGAGAAATCAAGAGATAATGCAAGAACCCCCATTCAGTGGAACAGCGGGCTGCACGGCGGTTTCACGACGGGCACGCCTTGGATTCCGGCGGCGGATGATTATCGGGACGTTAACGCGGAAGCGGCTTTGCGGGACCCGGATTCAATTTTCTATCATTATCAGAAGCTCATCATGCTCAGAAAGGAATATGACATCGTGACTGAAGGAACGTTTGAGCTGCTTGCTGAAGACGATCCGGCGGTTCTGGCGTACGTCAGACACGGCAAGGACGAAAAACTGCTGTGCATCAACAACTTCTACGGGAAAGAAGCGGACTTTACGGTTCCGCTTGAGGACACGGACGGCTGGCGGTTTACGGTGCTGCTGACGAATGATGAACCGAGGGAAGGGCGGCCGGAACGATTGACGCTCCGTCCGTATGAATCGATCGTTTATCATCTGACAAAAGCGTGATACACTAATCTGGGTGGTCAAATGAAAGTGAATAAATACATCACAATCTATAAAGATATGGTGCGGCAGATCGAAAGCGGCCAGCGGAAGGCTGAAGACGTTCTTCCGTCTGAAAATGATTTGTGCGATCAATACGGCACATCACGAGAAACCGTCCGCAAAGCGCTCAATATGCTGGCGCAAAACGGCTACATCCAGAAAATCAAAGGCAAAGGCTCCGTCATATTAGACAGAGAAAAAATGCGTTTTCCCGTCTCAGGCCTGATCAGCTTCAAAGAGCTTTCGGAAACGCTCGGAAAAGAGACGAGAACGACGGTTCACCGTCTCGGGCTGATCCTGCCTCCCTCAGAAGCCGCAAAAGAGCTTGGTACAGAAGCGGATGAAAAGGTGTGGGAAGTCGTCAGATCAAGACGGATTGACGGAGAACATATTATTTTGGACAAGGATTACTTTGTGAAAAAACATGTGCCTCTATTGACGAAGGCGATTTGTGAAGATTCGATCTATGAGTATCTTGAAGGAGAGCTCGGCTTGTCCATCAGCTACGCGCAAAAGGAAATTGTCGTGGAGCCGGCGGGGGAAGAGGACCGGAAGTATTTGGATCTCGGCGGATTCAGTCATATGGCGGTCGTGAAAAACCGCGTCTTTTTGGAGGATACCAGCCTCTTTCAGTACACGGAAAGCCGGCACAGGCTTGATAAATTCCGTTTCGTCGACTTTGCGAGAAGAGAAAAATAAAAACGGACTGCCGCGGCAGCCCGTTTTTTTGTCAGTATCAAAATGAATACTATCCAACAAAAATGTGCGTACTGGTACTTTCAAAAATAATGGCTACAATAGTACATAACGATTGAAAAGGAGAGATCATGAATGTCAGATAAAAAACAGCAGATCATCGAAGCGTATCAATTCAGACACGCCACAAAGGAATTTGATCCTGAGAAAAAAATTTCAGAAAGCGATTTTGAATTCATTTTAGAAACGGGAAGATTATCCCCAAGCTCACTCGGTTTGGAGCCTTGGAAATTTGTCGTCGTTCAAAATCCGGAGCTTCGTGAAAAACTCCGCGAGTTCACATGGGGCGCGCAAAAGCAGCTGCCGACCGCAAGCCATTTCGTACTTCTGCTTGCCCGGACGGCAAAGGATATCCGTTTTGACGCCGACTATGTCAAAAACCACTTGCGGGAAGTCAAAAAAATGCCGGAAGATATGTATGAAGGCTATATCAGCAAAACGGAAGACTTTCAGAAAAATGATTTCAATCTGCTAGAATCAGATCGCACGCTGTTTGACTGGGCATCCAAACAGACATACATCGCCCTCGGCAATATGATGACAGCCGCTGCGCAGATCGGAATCGACTCCTGCCCTGTAGAAGGCTTCAACTACAAAGAAATTCACCGGATTCTTGAAGAAGAAGGGCTTCTGGAAAACGGAAGTTTCGACATCTCTGTTATGGCCGCATTCGGCTACCGTGTCAGAGAACCGCGCCCGAAAACAAGATCTGCCTCAAAAGACGTTGTAAAGTGGGTATAAGATAAAAAAAGCTGCCGGGCGTGTCCCGGCAGCTTTTAACGTTTATTTGGTTTTACTAAAAAACAGGCGGTGATCCAGGATGTAACGGGAATGATGATGCCGATCCCGATTCCGGCACAAAGAATGGTGACGGCTTCCGCACTGAATACTTTTGAGTTCACTATTTTTTCAGCTGAGTATGATAAGTCTTTAAACCAGATAATTAAAGCCAAATAGCTGCCGAAAAAAGCAAAGAATAACGTATTCGTATTCGTTCCTAAAATATCTCTCCCGATGCTTAATCCGAATGTGTACAGATCTTTTCTGCTCATGGACGGATTATGACTGTAAATTTCCCGCATGGGTGAAGTAATGGAAATCGCGACATCGGTAATCGCCCCTATCGTGCCCATGATGATCATGGCTGCGGTAACCTTCACAAAATCCACCCCGACAAACAGTGTGAATATGCCGATATCACCCAATTCTTCTTCACCGAATCCCTGAATTGAAGTATGTTTTGTTACAGACATAATAAAAAACAGCAGCAGTACAATCGTCAGCATTGCAGAAATAAAGGCGGTTACGGTTTTGACGTTTCCTCCATTAATATAAAAAAGAGTAATGCTGCAAATCACGGCGGAAGAGAGCAATGTTAAAACAATCGGATTGATATGCGGGTCTGTCATGAAAATGATGGTGAGAAAGAGAACACCGAAATTTAAGAATAACGCAATAAAAGACCTCGCTCCTTTTTTTCCGCCGATGATGACCATCAATAGAAATAAAATCGCCGCTAGAATTACGATGACATTCATGAGCTTGCCTTCTTTCGTTTAATGAAAAAGATAGAAGCATACAGACTGGCGGGTATGGCTAATACGATTCCGATCCCTCCAGCCAATGCTCTGGCTATTTCCAAGGAAATGTTCATAGAAAGAGTGAATCCTATCGGGGAATCATTTTTCAAATACAAAAGCATCATCGGAATAGAGCCGCTTATATAAGCAAAAAACAGAATGTTGGTCATCGCCCCCATGATGTCTTTTCCGATCTCCATCCCGGAACGTCTGAGAGCTTGTAATGAGATACCCTTGTTTTCTTCATATAATCCGAAGACAGATGACGTCATGGTAATGGCTACATCCATGACCGCTCCCAGTGATCCGATAAATACCCCGGCCATGAACACCGTGTGATAAGGGCGGGTTAAATACTGCATTTCCTCATATCTGAGACCTTTCTCACCGGTTGCCAGCATCACCAGATACGTAATCAGCAGGGAAACGAAAGTGCCTGCGAGCGTCGCGGCAATGGCTGCATATGTTTTCGCGTGAAAACCGCTGACAAGCAGCAATGAGATGACAGTAAAGATGAGAATACAGATACCGCAGATGAAAATTAACCCTATATTAGGATGCTTCCTGTACAAATCTAATGCAAACGACAGTAAAACGGCGTTAAACATCAGGCTGACGATCGAAAAGAAGCCTTGTTTTTTGCCGACGATAAGCAAGGTGAAGATGAAAACCCAAGCGATCAGCAAAAGCTGTTTATCCCGTTTTTTATCTATAATGCTTCCCGATATATTCTTGTTTGATGGTTTCCCTTTATCAATAGAAACGAATACTTCATCTCCAATCGAATATTTCTGATCATTCGCTCCGGATGATGAATACTGATTGGACAAATGAATGAGCTGTCCTTTCTGACTGCCGTTTTCAAGTCTGGCAGTGATCGTCTGATTGAAAATCTTATCTTTGTTTTTATGCATGTCCTGTACGTCAGACTGATGTTCCAATGTTGTTTTCGTCACTTTGGCAATCGGCCGCTCATAAAAAGAAGCGTTGTGAGTGACGAAAATGAGCGAGCTGATAAAACAGAGCGCTGTTATCACGTAAAACAGCTTTTTCTTGTAAGACATGCGGTTTCGTTTGTGTCCTGTTATCTTCAAAAAAAGTCCTCCAAACAGGCGGCGCCGTATGAAAGAGAGGCCCTGCCGTGAAGTGTTAAACGATGCGGATGTATGTCTCTCGCGAATAACGTTCATATTTTATCACTCGGCCGTACGGCTGTCGACTCAGAGGGGGACCGAGAGAAAAAGCTCCCCTGATATCAGATCAGGAGAGCTTTTGGATGAACCGCCCGATAAAAGCGGTCTTTTTATGCTTCGTTCACTTTTTTTGTTTTTCTTCTTTGATGCAGATACAGTGCCGTTCCGAGCGCGCTGATGAGTAACCCGGCAAGAAGGATGGAATACATCGTTGTGGCCGTATCAGGAAGCAGGCCGCCCGGCGATACTCCGTCCTGTGCAGGGCCGGATGACGGTTTTTGTCCGCTTGGCTGCTTTCCGGAGCCTTGGTCTCCGCTTGGCGGCGGCGCGCTCTTCGTGTTTGCGTTTAATATGGTGTATTCACTGAAATGATTTGTATAGCCCGTGACGAGATCGTGTGAAACCGAACCGTTGTCTGTTTTTGTATAGACGTTCTTTTTCCGGTCTACATGGTAAATGCCCGGCTGTTTCGCCTTTTTCGTATTCTCAATGCGCAGGGTGAGCTTTACCGGCGCTTTGAATGTTTTGATGTCTTTGTTTTTCTGCTTCATTGTAAAGTCGTATACATTTGAAAGCGCCCCGCTTACTTTTCCTTTCGGCGTCACGCCGAATCGTGTATCAGCTGAAGCAGCGTTTGCCATCGGCATTTTCATGCTGAACTTGTCATGCAGGATCGTAAGGGAAGAATCCGATGTTCTGTCCTTTAACAGGCCGATTTGTTTTTTGGTCACGCTGAGATCAATCGGCTTTTTGGCGCCGTCATTCTTATCGTAATACACGATCGGCGTGTTTGCGTTTTTGGCATAGGCGGCAAATGCGCTGTCACCTTCAAGCGTCCACGAACCGTTTTTTTGTTTCGTCGGCAGGTACACTTCCTGCGCACGGCCGTCAACTTTCGGTTCCACCGCTTTTCCCGCTTTTTCAAGCTGCTCGGTGAAGACCTCATAGTCGACAAAGCCAAGGTCTTCTTTATGGGACGCTTCGTTAAAGACGGAATATCCGTCTCCGCCTTCACCGACAAAGTTACTGGTGGCGACTCTGTATGTCTTCTTATCAGAAATCGGCTTTACGCTGCCGTCATCCTGTACGGCCGCAGCTTGAAGAACGCGGTGTCCCGGCTTTTTATTCAGTGTAAACGTGTATGTTAAACCGGCAACTTGAGGGAAGGCGCCGCCTTGAGCCTCAATTCCGCTTAACCCTTGTTCCAGGGCTTGTTTGATCTGTTTTCCGGTTAAATCCGCGACGTAAAGCGTGTTGCCGAACGGCATCACATTCAGCACATCGCCGAGTGTGATGTCTCCTTTATCAATGCCCGCGCGGATGCCGCCCCCGTTTGTGATCGCGATTTGGGCGCCGGCCGCTTCCTTCGCTTTTTGCAGCATGCCGTCCGCGATGAAGTTTCCGAGATTGGTTTCTTTGGAGCGGACATGCTCGCGCTGGCCGTCAAGTGCGACCTTCGTTGAGCCGACTTTTTCATTTTTGACTGAGACGAGCTCTTTTTTAAACGGATCAAGCTCTTTTTTCAGATCCGGGTCTTCTTTCGTCTGCTCGTTCACCGGAATCGCCTGAAGAGAGGATTGTTCCGGCAGGACGACGCCGTTTTTGTCAAAGGCGACATCTGCCCGGCCTAAATATTCGCCGTATTCTTTTGCCTGGGCGACGATGGTCGGCTCTTCGTTTTTGACAACTTCCATTTTATCTACAAGCGTATGCGTATGTCCGCCGACGATCAAGTCGATGCCTTTTACCTTTTTGGCAAGATCGAGATCACGCTGATGCCCGATATGGGTCAGGGCGATAATTTTATTGACATGTTCCTTATTCTGTATTTCTTTTACTGTATCTTGTGCGGATTGGAAGGCATCATGAAAGACAATGCTTTTTCCCGGGCTTGATGTGACGGACGTATCTTCTGTCGTTAAGCCGAATACGGCGACTTTTTCTCCGTTTACATCAAGCAGAATGTATGGATAGATGCCTGCTTTTTTCTTTTTCCCTGCCGTAAATGTGTCTGCTTTTTTCATGAATGGTCTGAGTTTTGACTCTTTGGACACATCGACATTTGAGCTGACGAGCGGAAAGTCAGGCGCTTGAAAATTGTATTTTCCGGACGGATCAGCCGCGCTTCCGTTCCCGCTCAGGAAGCTGGCGAGAGCACCCGGTCCTTTATCAAACTCATGGTTTCCGAAGGTCATTGCGTCGTAGCCCATACTGTTCATCAATTTTAAATCAGCCAGCCCCTGCCACTTTGTGAAATAGAGATCGCCTGAGAAAACGTCTCCCGCATCCAGCAAAATGCTGCGGTCGGTTTCGCTTCTGATTTCTTTGATTTTCGTCATCCGCCTCGCCGCGTTATCAAGGTGGGCGTGCGTGTCGTTTGTATGCATAACGGTGAGTTTCCATGCGTCATCTTTCGGCGGCTCTGTGCCCGGTTCATCATCTTTGAATTGGAGCTTGTACTGTCCGTAGCCCGCGTTTTGTGATTCACCGATATAGGCGACGTCATCTGCGCGGTCGGCAAACGGCTTTGCGGCCAAGGAAGATTCAAATGTCAGGTTTGTCCCTTTGACCGGAAGGATGGACCAGTTATGATCAGCCTGCGGATTAATCGTTTTCTGCTGGATGATGTAATCCATTAAGACCTGCCTGTTCTCATCGGCAGAAGAGTATACGATTTTATCATTGCTTAAGTGAGGGAATCCTCCGCCGCCTGAAGCGCGGTAATTATTTGTGACGATCAGAAATTCCTGCTTGGCGCTGACGGGCTTTCCTTGATAAGAAAGGTTGACGATCCGGCTTGCATCGGGATGAATGACTGTTCCGTTTTCGTTGTATTTCGCCGGTTTTGTGACATCGACCTGATAGGTGACACCGTCAATGACATCAAAATTGTATGAGCGGTAGGCGTCATTTAAAAGCGCTTGGCTGCCGCCTTTTGCCTGATCGATCTGATTAAACTGCCCTGCGGACATTTCGAGCCAGTCCTTCACTTCGCTTCCGTTCAGCTTGACGATCTGAACCGTGTTGTCATACAGGTACAAATCGCCGATATTTTTGATGGCGAGGTCGCCAGCGGAAATGTTTGTATAGTAGTTTGAGCCGTTCCGCCCGCCGGCTTTAAACGGGGCGCCCGCCGAGAGGATAGGCAGATCTTTGTATTCCGTATCCTTCATCTTATTTTCGGCGTACCATTTTTGCGCATCCGTTACGATTTGAATGGACGGATCATCTTTGACTTGGGCGAAGAAACTGTTGATATCGGCTTTTGTCTGGCCGACGGGTTCTCTGATGTATTTCAATGTGCCTTCGTGCGCTTTTTTGACGGTATTGACGACGGTTTCGTTTTCCGACGTCACATTGCCGGCAATCGGCTCGATGCTGCCTTTTGCATCTTCCACATGCCACGCGCTGTCTGTTTTTTCAAGCCGGAGGTCGATGACGCCCGCATATTTGCCCCAGCTGCTTGACATAACAACGGGGATTCCGTTAATCGTGCCTTTATCGACGTCGAATTGATCAGCGCCTTTGTATTCGGCATCAGGGAAAAGCCCGTGCTGATGGCCGGATACGATCGCATCAATTCCGCCGACTTTCGTTGCCAGGTCAAAAACGGCGTTTTCCGCTCCGGAAGACTGCGCTTTTTTTTCGATGCCGCTGTGGGCGAGGGCGATGACGATATCGGCTCCTTCAGCTTTCATTTTCGGAACGGTTTTCTTTGCGGATTCGACAATGTCTTCGACCTGAACGCGGCCTTCGAGATTTTTCTTATCCCACGTCATGATCTGGGGAGGAACAAAGCCGATGTAGCCGACTTTTATCTGATGCTTGCCGCCGTTTTCATCCGTGACGGTTTTGTCTTTTATGACATAAGGCGTATAACGGTTTTCGCCGCTTAATGTTTTCACATTGGCGTTAACGATCGGATAATCAGCGCCTTTGATTGTCCCGTCCAGAAATTCAAGCCCGTAATTAAATTCATGATTGCCGAGTGTTCCTGCGTCATAATGCAGACTGTTCATCACTTCAATGATCGGATGGGTCTTTGCGCCTGAAATGATATCATTTTTCTCATATTTTACGGCGTATTCTCCGAGGGGATTCCCCTGAATCAGGTCTCCGTTATCGACAAGCAGCGTATTCGGGTTTTCGCGCCTGTGCTTCTCAATAAGCTGAGCCGTTCGGGCCAGCCCGAATTCCGTTGTCGGTTTGTCGCTGTAGTAATCGTAGTCCATCATGTTAGCGTGAACGTCAGTTGTGGCTAGAATGCTGAGATTCACACTGGGGGATTTGTTTTCTTCTGCTTTAATGGGTGATGTTGGGAGGATTAGACTAAGTATCATAACTAGGGGCAGCAGAATACGGAGTGTCATATTGACGCTGCATCGTCTTTTCTGTATTCTCACCTGTTCTCCACCTTTCAACAAATTTTGTCATGCAGTACCATTGTAAGAATATTTTGTGAAAGTTTATATAGATTTCATGATGATTCTTGTAAAAAGATAAAAAATGAGGATAATGACCTATGTAAAACAGGCGGGCGGTAAACGCGTTACCTATGTTTGATGTTAGTGTGGCTGGGGTACATGGATTTATGTAGACTTCATCAAGCAGGAGGTAGTAACTATGGGTAAAAAAATTGCAGTTGTATTAACGGATTACTTTGAGGATGTCGAGTATACTGAACCTGCGAAAGCTTTTAAAGATGCGGGTCATGAATTAACCGTAATTGAACAGGAGAAAGGAAAAACAGTCAAAGGCAAACAAGGGGAAGCGGAAGTGAAAGTGGACGCGTCCATCGATGATGTGAATCCGAAAGACTTTGACGCATTGCTGATCCCGGGCGGATTCTCTCCTGACATGCTGCGTGCGGATGACCGTTTCGTCCAATTTGCCAAAGCGTTTATGGATGATAAAAAACCGGTGTTCGCTATCTGCCACGGACCGCAGCTTCTCATCAACGCGAGAGCATTGGACGGGCGCAAAGCGACAGGGTTTACATCAATCCGAATCGACATGGAAAACGCGGGCGCGAATGTTGTGGATGAAGAAGTCGTCGTCTGCCAGAACCAGCTGGTCACAAGCCGCACACCGGATGACATTCCGGCATTCAACCGCGAATCATTAAAACTGCTTGCGTAATATAAAAGCGGAGCGCCGTATCAGGCGTTCCGCTTTTTTTGTGAAGATTCCCGGATGACCAGCTCAGGCGCCAGAATAATGCGTTGTTTTTTGTGCTGGGCATTGGTGATTTTATGATGCAGCAATTGAGCCGCTTCTTTTCCCGACTGCCGCGGAAAGGAAGAAACGGTTGTAAGCGGGGGATAAGAAATTTCAGCTTCCGGCACGTTATCAAAGCCGACAATGTCAATATCTTCGCCCGGAACGAGCCCGGCTTTTCTGATCCCTTGCATGACGCCGAACGCGACCAAATCACTGAAGCAGAAAATCGCGGTCGGGCGCTCAGACCGGCGGAGGAGCTCCGTCACGGCCTCACAGCCTGCTTCGCGGGTCGGCACGCTGTCAATGACATATTCATTTTTCACTTCCAGATCCGCTTCACGGAGCGCTTTTTTAAACCCTTTCATACGCTTCGTCCATGTTGATGAGTGCTTCACGCCGCCCAGAAACGCAATCTCCTGATGGCCTTTCTCAATGAAATGACGCACTGCCTTATAAGTGCCTTCTTCATAATCGGCTCCGACAAAATCACAGTCTGCATCGGCAATCTCCCTGACGGCGAGCACGACCGGAATGTCAAGCTGCTCAAGACGGGAAAGGGTTTCCTCAGCTGCACCTGAAACCGGACACAAAATCAATCCGCCGACCCTGTGCTCCAGCATGGTCGAAATCAGCTGCTCCTGTTTGGCGACGGAATCAAATGTCGTGCCTAACAGCACCGTTAATCCGACTTCCTCAAGCGTATTCTGAACGCCGATCAGAAACTCTGAGAAAAATGTATTGGAAATGTCAGTGATAATCAATCCTACCGTTGTGGACGTCTGTGATCGTAAATTCGCGGCGACCCGATCATATACGTACCCCAGCTCCCGCATGGATTGCAGCACTTTCTCACGGGTCGCTTCGGAAATTCGGGGATTGTTGCGGACAATTAATGAAGCGGTGGATGTTGAGACGCCGGCATGTTCGGCGACCTGCTGCAATGTCACCCGGCGTTTTTTTTGCTGTTTCATACGTCGCATTCCTCACTTGGTTTTTATTCGTTACATCCATTATAAGCGTTTTGGCGCATGAGAAGAAAGAGAGAGGAGGGGGGAAAAAGATAAAGCGCCGGAAGACGGATTGTCCTTCGGCGCTTCTGTCACAATAGGTTATTCAAACATTTGCTCTTTAATATACTGAACCGGCATTTCACGGCCTGTCCAATATTCAAACGCCATGGCGCCCTGCCAAAGCATCATGCCGAGACCGTTAATGGTTTTGCATCCGGCCGCTTGAGCTTGTTCAAGCAATTTTGACGTAACGGGGTTGTAAACGACATCTGTCACAATCAAATCCGGACGGAGCATGGATGTATCTTCAATAACACTCAAGCCTTCAAGCGGTTTCATGCCGACACCTGTTCCGTTTGTGAAAATATCGCTTGAAGCGATTTCAGCACGCAGCGCATCTTGATCTTCGAGCGGGAAGACTTTCGCTTTACAAGAAGATCCCTTCATTTCTTCATTGATGATGCGGACATTTTCTTCCGCTTTTTCGAAAAACGCGTCATTGCGGGCGAAAATAGAGATTTCTCCGAGGCCTTCCAATGCGGATTGAATCGCTATCGGAGTGGCGGCCCCGCCGGAACCGACCAGCGTCATTTTTTTCCCTGTGATATCGATGCCGTGTTCTTTTAAGTTGCGGACGTATCCCATACCGTCAGTGGAGTGTCCGATCAGTCTGCCGTTTTCATTAACGACTGTATTCACCGCGCCGGTGAATTTCGCTGAATCCGCGAGTTCATCGAGGTAAGGGAGAATGTTCATCTTGTTCGGCATCGAGACATTGAAGCCTCTGACGTTTAAGGCGCGCATTCCCGTTACCACATCTTCCAGCTGTTCATTGCCGACTTCAAACGCGAGGTAAGCGTAGTTCAATCCTAATTTTTTAAACGCCAGGTTGTGCATCGCCGGAGATAAAGAGTGTCCGATCGGTGTCGCGAATAATCCGATAAGCTGAGTTTTTCCGTTAATCCGTCCTAAATCTTTCTTCATGATGTATTCCTCCGTTAGTCCATTCATTTGTTTTTCATCCCGCTTTGAGGGCAAAAAACGCTGATTACATATGTTTATTTAAAATGCTGAGTACGCTGCGCAATTCTTCAACGGGAATCTGTCCGGGCGCTGATGCTTCTTTGCCCGCTCCGAACGTGCACGCTGAGCCGAAGACTTCGCCGGCCAGGCGGCTGATCAGACCTGTTCCCGCCATTGACATCGTGATGATCGGCCGGTCTGCGTATTGTGTTTTCATCGTGTGAGTGGCATCCAATAAGACGAAAACATCTTCAGTGCTTTGCGGCATCACCGCGATTTTCGGAATGTGCGCGCCGTACGCCTGCATGTTCCGCAGCCGGGAAATGATTTCTTCTTTTTTCGGTGTCTGATGAAAATCATGATTGGACATGACGACATATACGCCGTTGTCTTCAGCAGTTTTCACAATTGATTTGACTTCCGCTTCTCCCGTAAACAACTCAACGTCTGCAAGGTCAATGTGTTTTGTTTCGATGGCGGTTTTAAGCAATTCAATGTAAAAGCGGTCATCAATAACTTTATTTCCGCCTTCTTTATGAGTTCTGAATGTGAAAAGCAGCGGTGTTGCGCCTGCGGCTTTCCGCAGCTTTTCAAGCATGCCTTTTACGGCGTCCAGGCTGTCAACGTGCTCGTACACATCCGCCCGCCACTCAATGATATCCGGGCGAAGCCTGTTGACGGCTTCAATTTCTTCGAGCAGTTCTTTCTCTCCGGCCGCCATCAGCGGCACAATGATCTTCGGAAGCCCTTCGCCGATGACCGTGTTTCTGATCGTGATAGATTGCATGATAAATCCTCTCCCTTAAAAAATAGTCAGGCTTTCATCACTTGCTTAAAGCGGATTCCGATAAACAATGCGAGAAGGGCGCTGACGGCCGCAATTCCGATATCAAGCAGAAAAACAGGCGTCAGGCCGGCCGCTTTGGATATCGCTCCCGTTACAAGCGGAATGACAATAAAAGATAAGCTTGATGCTATATTAACAAAAGATGTGATCGTACCTTTATTTTTAGGGAATAAAACAGCCATAACCGTCATCGCCAATTGCAGAATGCCCGCAGTTGAAAGTCCGATGACAAAGGAGCTGATGACTGATACGGCCGGCTGATGAATGAAAATCAGAGCAAGCAGCGCGATTGCCGCGATCACAGGGTACAGCACCATTACCGTAATCGGCTGAATCACTCTGTTTAACAGCACGGCCAGCAATAATACGGACACAAGCGCACCGATGCTGTAATAGCTCAGCAATTTGACAGCCTGCACCTCAGGCATGCCCAAAACGGATTGCCCGAACTTAGGAAGCCATACTTGAACGAGCATAAACAGCGCCGTAGATGAAAAGCCTAACAGAATGATCGCAAGGCCTTCACGCCATATCGACGGCTGTGATGTGAACGCGTCATCAGACGGAGAGGCTTCCGTCCGGCCGCCGCCTTCTTTTTGCTTATGATTCGGAAACGGAACTTTTAACAGGAAAAAGCCGTTCAGGAAGAAAATAATGCCCGGTACGAAAAACGTCCAGCCGTAAAACAAATGCCTGTCCGCAATCAACGCGATGAAAAACGGAAGCACCGTCGCGCCGATGGATACAAACGCTTTGATTAACACGGTTGCAGAGCTTGCGTTTTTCGGAAATCCTTCAATAAGCGCCGGATATGTCCCGGAATCCAAAAAGGAATTGGCGATCCCGGCGAAAATGGCGAAGATAAACGCGGCCGTATAGTTTGTCGAAAGCGGAATTCCGATTAGGAAAATCAGATACAGAAAGGCGCCCGACACGATAAACGGCCTTCTCCCGAATGTATCCGAAAGCTTCCCGGCAAACAGAAGCGAAATCAGCTTCCCGATCCCGATGGCGGAGACCAAATAGCTGACCCCGGCTGCGGATGTATGAAGCTGTTTTGATAATGCCTCCATATTGGATGCGATAATAATATTGATCATGCCCAGCAGGAAATAATTAATATAAAGACCCGCTGCCATTTTGGTGTATATGTTTTTCATGATGACATCCCCTAATGCGGTTAATAAAGAATTAAATTAATTTTTAAATTAACAAAAGCGCAGAACCATTCCCCTTTATTGAACCACTGCCTTTCTTTGAAAACTTGTTTGATAAAACGGTTGCAGAGACAAACTTGAATAACGCTGATATCACAACGAGTATATCGTTCTACTAAATAAAAAAAGATAAGCGGCCCGCTCATTTAGTATATCGTTCTACCAAGTTCACAGTTACTATACTCCTTCTTTTTATATGTGTCAAACCGATGAACTTTTATTTTTTACTTTTTTAAATCGAAAAAAGACCCGCCGTTTTTCGGCAGGTCTGACATGGGGTTTATTTTCTGAGAGAGGCGAGCTCCTCGGCAATGGCCTGCATTTCACTCGGGCTGAATGATGCTTTTTTCATGACCATTTGATGAAGGTATGTAAGATCTTCTATTTTTTCATCACTGAAATCTTCCGCTCTGATGACGCCGACATTGAGCATGTTGAGCTTTTGCGAAATGTCTTCAATCATTTTGTTTAACGTTTCTGTTTGTTGGCTCGGCAAATTCATGCATCCTTTCATGACCGTTTTCGTCCCCTTTATTCTAACAGAATTCATTTAGAATAAAAGCTTATTTCCACAGCCGCAGAAAAGTTGCTAAGATGATGATAAGGTTTTTGATCCTCAAAATGTGGGGAAAGAATAGGGAGGTTATCGATATGATACATGTGCTGTTTGTCTGTCTGGGAAATATTTGCCGGTCGCCTATGGCAGAGGCGGTATTTTCTGATATGGTGAAGAAAAACGGGCTGAACGGGCAGATTAACATTGATTCAGCGGGAATCGGCGCCTGGCATGCGGGAAATCCGCCGCATGAAGGGACAAAGGAGATCCTGAAGAAGAAAGGGATCAGCGCAAGCGGCATCACGGCGAGGCAGGTGCGTGAGTCTGATCTGACCGATTTTGATTACGTCATTGCGATGGATGCAGAAAATATCGGACATCTGCGCAGCATGGCCGGTTATAAAAAAGCGGCGCCGCGTATTGCAAGGCTGCTTGATTATGTACCGGAGTCGGACCTTGCGGACGTGCCCGATCCGTATTATACCGGGAATTTCAGCGAGGTGTACGCTTTGGTCGAGTCCGGGTGCCGTCATTTGCTGGAGACAATAAAGAAAGATCATCATTTATAAGGGGGATTGACCGATGAAGCAGACACGCATCATGGCAAAAGCGATTCTGATCGGCGCTGCCGCCGGCGGAGCACTGTCCTTATTACATAAGCCGACAAGAGAGGCATGTTTCCGGAACATGGACGCGTGCAGGCAGCGTGCGGCATTCTACCGAAAACATCCTGAAGTGCTGAAACAGCAGGCATCTGCAAAACTTGATCAAGTGAAAACCATCGCCAATACCGTATCGGATGATCTGAGTTTTTTAAACGGCCAGATCACTAAGCTGAAGCAGACGACACCGCAGGTCATTGACCTGTTAAAAGAAACGAAGGAGCATTTTTCGAAAAACGATCATTGAGGTGGGATGTCATGAGTTTTATAAAGGAGCTGTTTGCAAGGTTTTCTCTCCATGAAGGACAAAGTAAATCGGCGGAGCTGGCTTATTTTTTCCTGCTGTCATTGTTTCCGTTGATGATTTTCATGCTGACGCTCACCGCCTATCTTCCCATATCGGCAGAAGACGTGCTCGGGGCGGTCGATCAATACGCGCCCGACAGCGCCATGTCTATGGTGAAATCCATAACGGAGCAAACGCTGAACAAGCGCAGCGGCGGACTTTTGTCATTCGGGATTATCGCCGTCATCTGGTCGGCTTCGAATGGTATGAACGCGATTGTCAGAGCATTTAACCATGCCTACGAAGTCAAGGAAAACCGCTCATTTATCATCATTCGCCTGACCTCAATTTTTTTAACCATCGCGATGGTGGTCACGATTTTAATCGCATTGCTTCTGCCGGTGTTCGGCAGAGAAATCGGAATGCTGGCCGCAGATTTCATCGGCGCCTCCGGCCTGTTTTTGCAGGTGTGGTCGGTTGTCCGCTGGGGGATCAGTCCGCTTATCCTTTTAATCGTGTTTACCGCGCTTTACATTTTCGCGCCGAATAAAAGGCTTTCCCTCCGTTTTGTGCTGCCGGGAGCCGTATTTGCGGCAGCCGGCTGGATTATCGTCAGTATGCTGTTCTCATTTTACGTCGGCACCTTTGCCAACTACAGCGCCACATACGGGAGCATCGGGGGAATTATCGTCCTTATGATCTGGTTTTACCTTACGGGAACACTGCTGATTTTAGGAGGAGAAATCAACGCGCTTTTACATAAACGTAAAAAGCTTCCTGATGAAAATCCGTACCGCGGGAGCAAGCTATAGAGGAACGGATGACGTTCAAGCTGAAAAACGGAGGGGAATCGATTATGACCAAACATACGAAAAAAGGCGGAAGCCATAATAAACAAAACTCCAAAAACGGCCCGAAGAATAAAACAAGCGGAAGCGCTAACGGGCAGAACGGATACCACTAGAAAGAAGCCGCCTGACTTAGATCAGGCGGCTTTTTTATGAGGCCGGAAAAGAATGGGATTCGGATGCGGGACTGTGCTTTGTTTTCCCGAAGACGAGCGCAAGCCAAATACAGACCAGAATCACCGTAATAAAGTAAAACAAATTGGCGCTTTCAAACCGCTGCATATACCAGCCGCCCGCCACCGGGCCGATCATGCTGCCGAGGCTGAAGGAAATGCCGCAGAGCAGATTGCCCGCCGGCAGCAGATGGGACGGCAGCAGGTCGCTCATATAGCTGATGCCGAGGGAAAACATACTGCCGACCGCCATTCCCGCCGTAAAAAAGCAGCAGCCGATGACAGAAGGCGACGGAAACAGTCCGGCCGTCAAAAAGCAAAGGGCACCCGTTAATAAGATGACGAGCAGGACACGTTTTCTCCCGAATCGATCGCTTAATAAACCGAGAGGGAACTGGAATACAATACTTCCGATGGCAAAAGCGGGCAATATCAGCGCGACGGCATCGACGGATATGCCTAAGCGCAGGGCGTACACGGGAAAGCTTCCGTTCAGCGCCGTTTCTAAAAAACCGTACCCGAAAGCCGGGAGAAAAGCGACCCAGCCGAAAAGAAGGGCGCGGTAAAACCGTTTTGCGCTGTTATCCCCGGATGTTTCATCCGGACCTTGCGCCGGGTACTCGTTACGTAAGACAAATACAAACAGCCAGGCGGCAAGACTGATACAGCCGGATACGATAAACGGAAGGGACGGACTTGTTTTCACAAGAGGGACCATGAACGGGCCGACAGCGAATCCGAGCCCGAAGGACAGCCCGTACAGCGAAATGTTTCTTCCTCTGTTTCGGGGCGTTGACTTTGACGTCACCCACGTTTGGGTTGAAAAATGCAGCATATGATCCCCGATTCCGATAAGCAGCCGAAGAAAAAACCATAACCATATGGATTGAAGCCAAATAAAACTGAATAAGCTGATGATAACAAGAAATCCACCCATGACCATCAGAGGTTTGAATCCGAGCTTGCGCAGCGGGGCCTCCATAAACGGCGACGCCAGAAGCACGCCGATATAAAGGCCGGTTGCGTGAAGTCCGTTTATAGCGGCTGATTCCCCGTTCGTTTCAAAAATGACGGAGATCACCGGCAGAAGCATGCCTTGGGAAAATCCGGAGATGGAAACAAGCAGAACCAAAATAAAGAAGTACAGTCGTGACATCGCGTATTTTCTCCTTCTTCAGTATCTTTCTTGATCGTACACGGATTTGTCGCGTCCGGCAACCTGAAAATGCCAATTCGGGCTGCCGCGGAAGTGTAATTGAGGGAGTTTTTGAGAAGGATATAAAAAGACTCATTCGAAAAAAGGAGCCAGGCAGATATGAATCGGATTTTTTTCTTTACGGCTGCGGCGGGAGTGCCGCTTTCAGTCATCGGCGGCCTGATGCACTGGCCGTCAGCGGTTTTGTTTATTATTTATTGCTTGACGATTATTGCGCTTGCAAGTTATATGGGGAGAGCGACTGAATCTCTTGCCATTATCGCGGGACCGCGGATCGGCGGTCTGCTGAATGCCACGTTCGGCAATGCGGTAGAGCTGATTATATCGCTTTTCGCCTTAAAAGAAGGGCTGACGGGCATCGTGCTTGCTTCACTGACCGGTTCGGTGCTCGGCAATCTTCTGCTCGTCGCGGGACTGTCGTTTTTTATCGGCGGTTTGAAATACAAGCGGCAGGAATTCAATATTCATGATGCACGGCATAATTCTGGCCTGCTGATTTTTGCCATTATCGTTGCTTTTGTCATTCCCGAAGTGTTTTCCATGGATATGGGGGAAAAAAACAAGCTTGATTTGAGTGTCGGCATCAGCATCATCATGATCCTTTTGTACGTGGCAGCTCTTTATTTCAAGCTCGTCACCCACCGCGGTGTTTATCAGCCGAATCAGCCGGAGGCAAAGGAAGAAGAGGAGCAGCCTGAGTGGTCGGGGAAAAGAGCGACAGCCGTCTTATTTATTTCAACCATTATCGTCGCCTACATATCTGAAAACCTTGTCCATACGTTTCATGCGGTGGCTGAACAGTTCGGCTGGAGCGAGCTGTTTATCGGAGTGATTATCGTCGCAATCGTCGGAAATGCCGCAGAGCATGCGTCGGCGATTATTATGGCGTACAAAGACAAGATGGATGTTGCCGTTGAAATCGCGGTAGGCTCGACTTTGCAGATCGCCATGTTTGTGGCTCCGGTTCTTGTGATCTGTTCCATCTTTTTTCCGGTCAATATGCCGCTTGTATTCACATTGCCCGAGCTTGTCGCGATGATCTCATCCGTCCTTTTGATGACAATGATTTCAAATGACGGTGATTCGAACTGGTTTGAAGGGGCTACGCTCCTTGCCGCTTATGTCATTATGGCGATCGGTTTTTTCCTGCTTTAACCTGTAAAAAATGCGGATAACAACGATTGCGGAGGAAAAGACTAAAGGAAAATGCTATAGAAAGAGTGATATGATGAGAAAGCTGTTTCATGCCACACTGATTCTGCTGTTATCCTTTAGTTTTTTCGCAACGCCGTCTGCCGGTGCAAAAAAACCGTTTAAAGTTCCCAACTCTGTCGTAAGCATTTCAAAGGAAAATACGTATCCGAATGCTTCACAGGACCAGCCGATGCTTCAGCCGAGCAAACTGGCGAAGGAATTGTTAGACACATCAGAGATCAATATCGAAAATCCGCATCTGATAAAGATGCTGAATGAATCCTCGGTTTCCGGTTCCCCGCTTGCCATCGGATACCGGGCGACAATATTTCTCGGGAAATGGGCGCTTGGCTATCAATCGAACGAAACGGTCGCCAACTGGGAATATAAAAAAATCAACACAAACAGAGCGGATAACCGGGGCGGACAGCAAACCGCGGTTATCTCATACGCCCAAGAACAGCAATACAAAATCAAAGGCGGGCTCACAGCGAAGGTGCCGAACGCAGAAGACGTAAAAAGCATGATGATGCAAAAAGCGATGAAGAAAACAAAACTGCCGCTCGCATTTGAAACGGTTATCGGCGCAGGCACAAAACGCGATCAAACCTACAAAATTTCTCCGCAGCGGCTCGGCTACCTGCATGCCTACGCTCCGGCCGTTAATGAAAAAGGAAAAGTAACATACGGTGAAGTGTATTTGGTGCTGAAAGGCAGCAAGCGGAAACTTGTCGTCAAAAATGTGACTTCGCAAGGAATCGGGGCTTGGATTCCGGTGCAGGATCACGTCACATTCGGTTTTCAAATGACAGCGCAGCCGAGATAAATAAAAAAAGCTGATTCCGGTTCGGGAATCAGCTTTTTTGTGTGTGATACATTTCCTCGAGCAATTGCACATTGTTGTTGTACAGCTCCCGGGCAAGAACGCGTCTCACCGCAAGGCTCGCTGAGAAGTATTCTGTGTCTTGAACCATGCCTTTTACTGTAAATTCAATGCCTCTGGTTAATTTGTTCAGACTCATAATTCCATGCACTTGAAACGGCTCCGTCGCATTGAGAAATTCATCCCGCTTCAGTGAATCGCGAAGCTCATCATTGAGCATGTCGCAGGCTTTTTCTAAGACGGCATATACCCGCTCGGGATCTTCCTTGTAACTGATCACGACGGACTCGGTAATCCGCATAAAATCAATGTTATAGTTTTGAAGCTGTCTGACCTCACCGTTAGATATGGTAAGCAGCTTGCCGGTCCACTCACGGATCTGGAGGGAACGGAGTCCGATTTCTTCGACTGTGCCGTTGAACAGATTGTTAATCGTCACATAATCACCTTTATGAAGCTGGCGTTCGTATATTAAAAAGACACCGGCCAATATGTCCTTGATTAACGACTGGGCGCCGAAACCGATGACGATACCGGCAACACCCGCCCCGGCTAAAATTCGGCCGAAATCATGAACGAATAAAGAAATGACGTAAAAGATAAAACCGATCGTCGCCGTATACTGGGTGATGGATCGGACGAGGCTTTCAATCGTTTTCCCTTTCCGTTCCTCCAAGAAATCCGTGCGTTTAAATAACATCTGGACAAAGCGGTTGATCAGAAAAACACCGGCGTAAAGCACGAGAGCGACAATGATGATCTCAACCACTTTGCTTTTCAAAATGTCCGTAATTGTCGTTTCCATCTTTTGTTAACCTCTGGCTTTTCGTAATGAAAAATCTGTGTCCTGATAATAACTGTTTTTGACAAGGACGTTCGGGCCGAGGCACCGGACGTTTGTGCAGCGGCAGTTCAGCTCTTTGCTCAGCTTCGTCTGTCTCCACTTGTCATATGCTTCGGGAAGGCTGTCTGTTTTAATATTGCCGAGCGGCGGTGTATCGCCGAAATCCGTGACAATGATATTTCCGTCAAAAATGTTGACATTCAGGCGGGAGCGGCCGTCAGGGTCGTTTCGCACCGTAACGTTTTTCGCTTCCCGCAGGCGGCGGAGGAGCTTCTGGTCTTCTTCATCAGGGCTGCATGCGTAAAACGGGAGCGTACCGAACAGCATCCATGTCTCTTCATCGCGAATGTCGAGCAGATGATGAATGGCCTGTCTCATGTCCTTCAGACTGAGTGATTCAAGCGCGCTGGCGAAATCACTCGGATACATCGGATGGACTTCGTGCCGCTGGCATTTCATTTCTTCGGTAATTTGCCGATGAATATGTTCAATATGCGGCAGCGTCCGTTTGTTCAGCATCGTTTCCGCTGAAACCATTACGCCTGCTTCGACCAGCGTGCGGCTGTTTTCAATCATTTTGTCAAAATAGCGCGCCCGCTGTTCAAATGTCGGTTTCTTCTCCATCATCGCAAATCCGATGTCGGCAAAGTCCTCGACCGTTCCCCAGTTGTGAGAAATGTGAAGGACGTCCAAATAAGGAATAATCCGTTCGTAGCGCCCGATATCAAGCGTCAGGTTTGAATTGATCTGTGTGCGCACGCCGCGTTCATGGGCATATTTCAAAAGCGGGACGACGTATTCCTTTACCGATTTCAGCGAAAGCATCGGTTCGCCGCCCGTAATGCTGATAGAGCGTAACAGAGGAATTTCATCAAGCCGCTTTAATAAAAGGTCGATCGGCAGCGCATTCGGGTCTTTCGGCTGGAGCGTGTACCCGACGGCGCAGTGCTCGCATCTCATATTGCACAAAGTCGTCGTTGTGAATTCAACGTTCGTCAGTTTCATATCTCCATACTGGTCGACATCCATGTACGCTTCCCAAGGATCGTACTCCGGTGTGATCGGACGCAGTGTTGTGTTTTGTGTCATGACTATCTAACTCCTTTATAAATGGGGCATACTAACGTCTGCCAACTGTTAATTTTAGACCTGATCTGCCAAGATCGCAAGTAGCGGAACCATTGAAAAACGGCAAAAAATACGCTACCATTATAAAAAATGAATGGAGTGGAAGTATGGGGAATGCAGTAAACAGCAAAGATCAGCAGCTCGATTACCTGAAGAACAGACTCGATATGTTTATGAATGTCATTGATTCATTAGACCCTGAATCAACGGACGTTGAAGATATAGACCGGCTCATCGGCATGCTTGATGATCTGGAAGCAAAATACGAACGCTTTAAAAAGGATTGGGAATAAACCCCGGCGGATGCCGGGGTTTTTCTTTTTCCATAATGCGGCTGTATAAAAGGGCAGGGCCTACTGCAAAATAAGGAAAAATGCAGAAGGAGTGCTGGTCATGAAATGGTTTTGTTCAATTTGCTGCATGGCCGTTTTACTTGCGGGGGGCATCAACAGCGCAGAAGCCGTGCCGAATGAACGGATAAACTGGGGATTTAAACGCAGCGTCAATCATCAGCCGCCGGATGCCGGCAGACAGCTGGACAATCTGGTCAAAAAATATGATGCCTTTTATTTGGGCAATACGAAAGAAAAGACCATCTATTTAACATTTGATAACGGATATGAAAATGGGTACACCCCGAAAGTGCTTGATGTGTTAAAAAAACATCACGTCACGGGCACTTTTTTTGTCACGGGTCATTTTGTGAAAGAGCAGCCTGATTTGATTAAACGGATGTCAAAGGAAGGCCATATCATCGGCAATCATTCTTTTCATCATCCTGATCTGACGACAAAAACGGGCGATCAGATTCAAGACGAACTCGATTCCGTCACGGAAGCTGTGTACAACATTACCGGAAAGCGGGACAACCTGTATCTCCGTCCGCCGCGCGGCGTATTCAGCGAATATGTCCTGAAAGAAACGAAGCGCCTCGGCTACCAAACCGTTTTCTGGTCCGTCGCATTTGTCGACTGGAAGGTTAACGAGCAAAAAGGGAAACAATACGCCTATGATCACATGATAAAGCAGGCTCATCCCGGCGCGATCTACCTTCTCCACACCGTTTCAAAGGACAATTCAGAAGCTCTGGACGATGCCATTACCGATTTGAAAAAAGAAGGCTACACGTTTAAAAGCATTGATGACCTGATGTTTGAGAAAGAAATGAAGCTGCCGCGCCTGTAGAAAACACCTCTCCTGGTAATGGAGAGGTGTTTTGTTATTTCAGGCATTTAATCAAAGCGGCCCAATCCAGATCCCCGAAGCCTTGTGCGATCCCGCTTTCAAAATGGCTCTTGGCCAGTTCGGCAAGAGGGAGTTTTGCAGAAACCTGTTCTGCGGCGGCGAGCGCCAGATTGGTATCCTTCAGCCCTAAAGACATTTTGAAACCGGCCGGCTCAAATTTCTCCTCAGCCATAATCGTGCCGTAATTTTGATAGACGGGAGAGCCAAAGAGCGCGCCGGCGATTTCTAAATATTGTTTTTGTTCTAACCCGTACTTCTCCATCATTAAGAATGATTCAGATAACGCCTCAAGCATGGACACGAGCAAGAAATTGATGCTGATTTTCGCGGCATTGGCCGTTTTTGTTTCTTCACCAGTGTCAAATACTTGCTGACTCAGGATGTTAAGCAGCG
Organism: Bacillus sp. EKM206B; assembly: GCF_011066015.1. Taxonomy (NCBI): domain Bacteria; kingdom Bacillati; phylum Bacillota; class Bacilli; order Caryophanales; family Bacillaceae; genus Bacillus; species Bacillus sp. EKM206B. Next base: position 64,827 of record NZ_JAAMNL010000007.1, on the reverse strand, counting down.
GTTCGGCCTTTTTCTTCGCTTCCGCCGGTCCGGCTGTGATGATGCGAAGCTCGGCCTTCTCGGCGGCATCGGGGCGGCCGAGGACGGGAGCGGCAATAAAGGACTGCCCTCTGCCCGAATGTGCGGCGGAAAGCTGTTCTGACAGCGCCGTACTGATCGTGCTCATTGAAATATGAATGCCGTTTTCAGATAACCCGGCAATAATGCCGCAAGCTCCGAAAGTCACGTCTGTTACGGCGTCATCGTCTGACAGCATGGACAGCACGATGTCCGCATGTTCAGCTGCCTGTCGGGGCGTTTCGGCATATTCTGCCCCTTTATCCAGCAGGTCAGCCGCTTTTTCTTTCGTCCGGTTATATACAGTCAGGCTGTATCCGGCTTTCATGATATTTTCGGCGATGGGGCGGCCCATATTGCCGAGTCCGACGATGGCGATCTTCATTTCACAGTCCCTCCAATGAAAAGTTTTCCACCATTATACATGCAAAATGGTTAATCTGCTGTGTACAGGATTGCCACTTTCAGTTCAGGTTCTGAAGACCATCCGGAGTCTGAGGCGGCTTTCCCCTTATAAAATCCGGTAAATCGGGTTTTGATGATTGTTTTTGAACGGGGTTTTACAATGAATGTTTTTGATTTGAATGTGACGTCCTTTATGTTTTCTGATAAATCCGGGGTGACAGAAATGGTTTGTTCCCCTTTTCCGTAATGATTGATATAAAGCGTGCAGCTCATGCCCGCTCTTTTTCGCTCAACCAGATGACTGCATTCGCTGCGGTGCTTCAAATATTCGACAGCCTCTTTTTCGGGCGCGAACTGTTTTAAGGAAAAAGCGGCATATTCGGTGGCAGGACTGATACCGGAAGCGGCCCCCATACTGAGAAAGATCAGAAACAGCCCCGCCGCGGGAAGCGTCCGCCTGAACGCGGCGGCACACCAGATTAACGCCGCAAAGTAAAGGACGACCCCGGGAATGACGGAGATATGGGCTCCGTCTTCCGACCAAGAGGAAAAGCCGAGTAACTCAAAGATGTAATCAGACACCGTACGGCCGTTATACAGCGGGGCAATGGACATAACACTGAATAGCAGGAGGACAGAAGAAATGATTTTGTGAGAAAAGATGGTAACGGCGCACACCTCTTTACGTTTTTTTCCAACATATCATGTTTTCTCAAAAAAAAGAACAGCCGGCAGCCGTTCTTACTTGAAAATATTAAACCAGCCTTTGCGGGCGAACCAAAACAGCATGGCGGCCACAAGAACGGCCATGACGCCCAAAACGATAAAATACCCGTATTTCCAATGAAGCTCAGGCATGTTATCGAAATTCATGCCGTAAACCCCCGCGATGAACGTCAGCGGGATAAAAATGGTCGAGACGATGGTTAATGTCATCATAATGGCGTTCATCCGGTTTGAATTCAGCGTCACATAGCTGTCCCGCAAATCTGACGTCATATCACGGTTTGACTCGATCAGCTCGGCCAGTTTTAACAGGTGGTCATAAATATCGCTGAAATACGCCTTCGTTTCACGGCTTTCTTTTACATGGTCAAGGCTCAAAATCCGGTACATTAAATCGCGCATCGGAATGATCGTCCGTCTCAGGTTCAAAAGATCAGTCCGCAATTCAAACACTTCATTCATTAAAGTGCCGTAAGATTTATGTGTTCTGCTGTCTTCAATTTCATTCAGCCGGTCTTCTATTTTGTACAGTACGGGGAAATATTCATCGACAAGCTGATCCATAATCATATAAGCGATGTGCCCCGGCCCTTTTTTGGCTAACCCCGGAGAAGCGAAAAACCGTTCTCTCACCCTTGAGACGCCGGGCGATTCGTGCAAATGGAAGCTGACGATGAAACGGTCGGACTGAAAAATGTCCACCTCTTCCATTTCCAGTGTATCCGGGTTCAAGGCGTGGAGCACATAAAAACGGTAGCCGTCATAATGGTCGATTTTCGGCCGCTGCATGTGCTGAAAGCAATCCTCGATCGCAAGCGGATGAAAGTGAAAATAATCCCGCAGCAGCTCGGTTTCATGCATCTCAGCGCCGAAAAAATCAATCCAGTACCATGCGATGTCCGGTTGTTCTGTACGTGATAGGGGGATATTATCTAATATCTCATTATGTGTTGTGATTGCGGTTATATGTATCATAAACAACCCTCCGCCTGCCATTATATCATGCGGCGTTATGAAGAAAAGTATACGAATTGCCGCCCGCCCGCTTCATGATATACTTGGACAAAAAGGGGTGGAGCATATGTGGAAGGAAACGGTTTCGGTCACGCCGCCGTATCATTTTGATAAAGTCCTTGAGAGGCTGTCGCTCGATCCGCTGAATGCGGTCGATCTTCATGCAAGATCAATCAAAGTGCCGCTCAGAACACGGGACGGCAAACTGTCCGTCATCACGGTTCAAGCGGAAGGCACCGCCGCAGACCCGGTCTTCCTCGTCAGCGGAGAAACGGACCGCGAGGAGATGATTGAACGGATCAAACACATTTTTCAGTGGGAACAGCCGCTTCAGCCGGTGCTTGATCATTTCTCAAAAACAAATCTGTCGGCGCTTTTTGAGGAGCATGCGGGAACCCCGCTTGTCTTGGAATATGACGTCTACAACTGTCTCATGAAATGCATCATCCACCAGCAGCTCAACCTGTCTTTCGCATTTACCTTAACGGAACGGTTCGTCCATGCCTTCGGTGAACAAAAAGACGGCGTCTGGTGCTATCCCGAACCGAAAACGATCGCGGCGCTTGATTATCAGGACTTGCGGGAGCTCCAGTTCAGCATGAGAAAAGCGGAATATGCGATTGACATTTCACGGATGATTGCAGACGGAGCGCTCAATCTGGCGGAACTTACCCATTTATCGGATGAAGACATTATGAAAAAGCTGATCACCATCAGAGGCATCGGCCCGTGGACCGTCCAAAACGTGCTCATGTTCGGCCTCGGCCGCCCGAATCTGTTTCCTTTGGCGGATATCGGCCTGCAAAATGCCATCAAACGCCGCTTCGCCCTTGAGGATAAACCGTCAAAAGACGTGATGCTTCAGGTAAGCAGCGAATGGGCGCCGTATTTAAGCTATGCGTCCTTGTATTTGTGGAGAAGTATTGAATGAAAAACCGCTTTGAGGATTTTTGGAAACTTCCAGTGAAAAACATGAAGGAACAGCCGGCTGCATGTTATACTGAAAAGATGTGATATTTCAAATCAGCCGTTTTCCCAGGAGAAAGGCTTTATATAGAAACGGAGAGAAAAAAACGTGAATCAACATCAAAAAAAGGCGCCTGCCGAATTGAAAATCGGGCAGACATTTCCGCTGACCATCAAACGTCTCGGCATTAACGGAGAGGGCGTCGGCTATTTTAAGAAAAAAGTTGTCTTCGTTCCCGGCGCTCTGCCCGGGGAAGAAGTCGTTGCCGAAGCGACAAATGTGCAGCCGAAATTTTCAGAAGCACGCGTCAAAAAAATCCGCAAGCCGTCTGAACACCGCGTCACGCCGCCATGCCCGGTCTACGACCAGTGCGGCGGCTGTCAGCTTCAGCATCTGGCATACACCCAGCAGCTTCGCGAAAAACGCGACATTGTCATTCAGTCTCTGGAACGTCATACGAGATTCAATGTCGAAGAAATGAACATTAAAGATACGATCGGAATGGACAACCCTTGGAATTACCGGAACAAAAGCCAGTTCCAAGTCGGACGCTCGCAAAGCGGCAGCATCATTGCCGGCTTATACGGACTTGATTCTCATAAAATCGTCCCGATTAAGGAATGCATTGTCCAGCATCCGGCGACAAACAAAACAACGGGTATCGTCCGCCGTATTTTGGAAAAACACAACGTATCCGTTTATAACGAACGGACCAAAAAAGGCGATGTCCGCACCATCGTGACGAGAGTCGGTTTTGAAACAGGCGAAGTGCAGGTCGTGCTTGTCACTGCGAAAGAGACACTGCCGAATAAAGATGAGATCGTCAAAGCCATTCAGAACCGGCTGCCGGAAGTGAAATCGATTATTCAAAACGTCAATGGCGCGCGCACATCCGTCATTTTCGGTGACAAAACAAAAGCGCTGGCCGGAAGCCATGCCATTCAAGAAGTGCTCGGTGACGTGTCATTTGAACTGAGCGCCCGCGCCTTCTTCCAGCTCAACCCTGAGCAGACGGTCAAGCTGTATGACGAAGTGAAACAAGCGGCTCAGCTGACAGGAAAAGAAAAAGTCGTAGACGCGTATTGCGGCGTCGGTACGATCGGCATGTGGGTCTCAAGCGGCGCAAAAGAGATCCGCGGCATGGACGTCATTAAAGAATCAATTGACGATGCGAAGAAAAACGCCAAAAAACACGGCATCAAAAACGCGGCATATGTCACAGGAACAGCCGAACACTGGCTCCCGAAATGGACGAAAGAAGGCTTCCGCCCTGACGTGGTCATCGTCGACCCGCCGAGAACCGGCTGTGACAGAACATTTTTAGATACCATCAAAAAAGTAAAACCGAAACGCTTCGTCTACGTATCCTGCAATCCTTCCACACTGGCGAAAGACTTGCAGACGCTGTCGAAGGACTATCGCGTCGAATATATTCAGCCTGTTGATATGTTTCCGCAGACGGCTCATGTGGAAGCTGTGGCGAAGCTTGTGTTGAAATCGTCTCACTAAAAATAAACAATTCGTAATCAGACCTGGATTTCGGTAAATTAAACAATTCCGATTTCCGGGTTTTTTTCATGTTTTGCCCTTATCCTATCTGTCTTTTGTCTTTATTTAACTGATAAAAAGAGTTAAAAAAACGTATGGAAAAGAAAGTGAAAAACAGCCAAGTAGGCTGCTTCACTTTCTTTTTTTCGTTTGGAAACGGCATTACAGACAAAATATGAAGATCTTGTTGTGAACCAGAAGCAATAACAAGTCGTTCAAGTTCCGTGGATACTTGTAATTTTAGTCAATATTTTGTAAACTTCTTTCTTAAAGAATAAAGTCCCGACACTCATCGGCACATCTACTATTGGCGATAGTTGTAATAAATGATAAAAAGGAGGTGAAACCGAATGAGAGATATTGGAACCTCACCACTGAACGAAGGTTCTGAAGTAGAAGCTGTAAAAGGCAAGGTTGCTTACTTACACTAATCACAACGGCAGTTGGCACATCTACTATTAGCAACAACTGTGGATAAAAGATCAAACACACTAAAAAAGCATGTTTGGTCGTTATACATGATATGAAAGCCTAAACAGGAAAAAAGGACCCCGATTATTTTCCTTATTCCCAAAGAAGAAATAAATCCGAGGCAGAAACGCAAGTGATAACAACTATTACAGTAATACCTGCGATGGTTATATCCTTAATAAGTAATTATCGCGACAATCATGCTTCATCATATAATGATGTTAGATTGACACTTGGCTAAAAAGTATTGCAGAAAAGGAAATGGATAATGAAATGGATAAAGTAAACAAAAAACGACCGTTGTATAAAAAAAGTTGGTTTCTCACGGTTTTGGCATTTTTAGTTTCACAGCTTTATTTTAATTTTGTAGAATTAACGGGATGGGGTCCTAATTATAGAGAAATGAATGGATTCCCAGCAAACATAGTTGAACTGGATTTCTTTCAAACATATCTTTCATTCTATGATAATCCATGGTTTAATATTGTCACTGTTTTCTTGGGGGTTTTCACTGTTATACAAATCATCACAGGTATAACAAAGGATATTCGAAATGAAAGCAATAACTTCTGATGCCTTATTTAATGATGAAAGAAAATGAACACTTTCTTATTAATCTTATGAATGAGACTGCGACACTTAGTCAGCAGTCTATTTTATTGGTTTTGGATCAGGATTACCGAATTGTAACCTTATACAAACATATATAGGTGATTGTATAAAGATATTAACATACGGGGTTTGAAAGCCAATCGACTCTTAGTATATATACTGTATAGAGACAGAAGCCACTTGTTGCGTTGGTTATTTCTAAACCATGAGCAAATCCCAAAAGATCCAGATTGAAGTTTTTGAATTCTGTTAAGTTCGAGTTTATTTTCTCTTCCCATCCCATCCCATCCCATCCTCTTTACTTCATGTGGTCCACAAGCAGCAAGTTAAGGCTTTTTCTTTTTACATTCTCTTGAGTACTCAGATATACCGCCCCAACCCCATTTGCTTAATCAAATTATATATGGTGCAGCGTTAAATATTTTCTCTTCGATAACAGGCCAATTATTTTGCATTGGTAATAGGGAGAACTCATATGATATTCTATTTAGGTTGGAATCCTTTTTGTCCAAAAAGAGCAAAAGTAAGGCCGCCTAAGAAAAATGAAGGTCAGCGCTACTATTAATAAACCACAATATAAATAAAAAATAGGTGTAGATAATCATCACACTTTTCTCTCTCAAACCCTTTTAAAGGTTAAGGAGTTGGCTGAGTTGATCAGAAATGAGCGATATGGGGTTAACTATAGCGATAGTCTATTACGTTAACTCAATTAAGGCGTTCTGCTTCAGTTTGCTTTTTCACTTTTTCACTTTTTCACGTGTAAAAAGTGAAATGTTCAAAATTTACTATCGTTTGATAAGAAGTGCTGACACATGCTATAAGTGTAAAAGAAGCATGGTCAGTTTTTAATTTTGGGATCAAGGTTTGGCTGTATCCCATCATGAAAGGATTTGGATTTGTTATGACAGATAATTTCTGGCGTGAATTACCACGGCCATTTTTTGTACTGGCACCAATGGAAGATGTGACGGATGTCGTTTTTCGCCATGTTGTGAGTGAAGCAGGCAGACCTGATGTGTTTTTCACAGAGTTTACAAACTCAGAAAGCTATTGTCACCCGGATGGGAAGGATAGTGTGCGCGGCCGTTTGACTTTCACGGAGGATGAACAGCCGATGGTTGCCCACATATGGGGAGATAAGCCTGAAAACTTTCGCCAAATGAGTATTGGGATGGCGGAATTAGGGTTTAAGGGCCTGGATATCAATATGGGCTGTCCTGTACCTAATGTGGCGGGGAATGGAAAGGGAAGCGGCCTGATTTGCCGTCCTGAAGTTGCAGCCGAATTAATACAGGCGGCGAAAGCAGGAGGTCTGCCGGTAAGTGTGAAGACAAGACTTGGCTACACGGATATAGACGAATGGCGCGGCTGGCTGACACACATACTGAAACAAGACATTGCGAATCTTTCCATTCATCTGCGTACAAGAGCGGAAATGAGTAAAGTAGATGCGCATTGGGAGCTCATCCCGGAAATCAAGAAACTTCGTGATGAGATAGCGCCGGATACCCTATTGACGATCAATGGGGATATTCCTGACCGTGAAACCGGCTTGAAACTCGCTGAACAATACGGTGTTGACGGGATTATGATTGGACGAGGCATTTTTACTAATCCATTCGCCTTTGAAAAGGAGCCGAGAGAGCATAGCAGTAAGGAATTGCTTGATCTTTTGAGATTGCACCTGGATCTTCATGATGAATATTCAAAAGCAGATGCTCGAGCATATAAACCGCTCCCTCGCTTTTTCAAGATATATCTCCGCGGATTCCGTGGAGCAAGTGAATTAAGAAATCAATGCATGAATACAAAGTCAACAGATGAAGTGCGTGCATTGCTCGATGACTTTGAGAGAAAGTATCTTGATAAGATGGAGCAAGAGTGACCTAAACAACTCTTCATCCGGCCCGGATTTCGGTTTGAATTCCGGGTCTTTTTGTGTGCAGTTTTTATCCAGACAGATCCATGGCCAGTTTCGTCATGCAGAAATAAACGAATCATGGTACATTGATAGGACATACATCATAAAGGGGAGAGAAAAATGAAACGACTGTGCATCATCCCCTGCGGCAAGAAAAAAATTTGGGATGTCCATTCAGATACAGGTCCGGTAAGGGCGGAAGACGCTTATCTCAGCCCGTTTCATCAGGCGTGCGAGCAATATGCGAAAGCATTTTTCGATGAGTGGGTGATTTTGTCGGCGAAGCACGGATTCCTTCGTCCGGACGATATGGTTCCCGGAAATTACGATGTCACTTTTGGAACCGGTCATCCGGAGATCATGGCAGCGGACGAGCTGCGCCGTCAATTTCACGAAAAAGGCTTTTCCGACATCGAAGAGCTTGTCATGCTTGGCGGGAAAAAATACCGAAGCGTCCTAAACGCCGTCATCGGAGAGCATCAGCATATCACCTGGCCTTTGTCATCGTATAAAGGCATTGGCTACATGCTTCAAGCGCTGAATCGGGCTGTTGAAGAAAAGCATGAACTGCAGCACGTGGATATGAAAAAAAAGAGTGTAACCACTCAAACGCCACGATAGACTGTATGCAGAAGAATGAAGCAGTTAAAAGATTTCCGAGGAAATAAATACGTCGATCATTGTCAAAGACAGGGTGATGCCCGGTCTTTTTTGTATGCCATAAAACGAGACAAAGGGAACAGATCGAGACAAAATGAGACACCTGTCTCAAACTGTCTCCATTGTAAAAATAAAAACATTCATTTTACGGGCTTCAAAGGCTGGCATGCTTCTTGCATTTATAAGTTTGAACCCTAAATAGAAGGAGGCGCACAAAATGGAATTGTTAAAACGAGAAGGCTTGTCATTAACTGAGGAGAAAGCGCTATGGATGTACCAAAAGATGCTGGAAATCAGGGGCTTTGAAGACAAAGTGCATGAACTGTTCGCGCAAGGAGTGCTTCCCGGATTCGTCCATTTGTATGCCGGTGAAGAAGCGGTAGCTGCGGGGGTGTGCGCTCATTTAGATGATGGCGACAGCATTACAAGCACGCACAGGGGACATGGTCATTGTATCGCCAAAGGCTGTGATCTGGACGGCATGATGGCGGAAATATTCGGAAAAGCGACCGGACTGTGTAAAGGCAAAGGCGGTTCTATGCACATTGCGGATCTTGATAAAGGCATGTTAGGCGCAAATGGAATCGTCGGGGGCGGATTCACGCTCGCATGCGGATCAGCGCTCACGGCTAAATATAAACAAACTAAAAATGTAAGCGTTTGCTTTTTTGGGGACGGAGCCAATAACCAAGGGACCTTCCATGAAGGGCTGAACTTAGCGGCAGTATGGAATCTTCCTGTCGTGTTCATCGCCGAAAACAACGGTTACGGCGAAGCCACGACATTTGAGTACGCATCAGCCTGTGATTCAATCGCCGATCGGGCGGCTGCCTACAACATGCCGGGGGTCACGGTGGACGGAAAAGATATTTTAGCGGTTTATCAGGCAGCCGGGGAAGCGATAGAAAGAGCAAGAAACGGCGGAGGCCCGTCTTTGATTGAATGTATGACTTACAGAAACTACGGCCATTTCGAAGGGGATGCCCAAACTTATAAAACAAAGGATGAAAAGACTGAGCATCTTGAAGAAAAGGATGCCATCCAAGGCTTTAAAAACTATCTTCTAAAAGAAACAGATGCAAATAAACTGTCAGACATCGAACAGCGTGTCAGCGAATCGATTGAAAAAGCCGTCTCGTTCAGCGAAAAGAGTCCATATCCGAAAGAGTCAGAGCTGTTGACAGACGTCTACGTGTCATATGAAAAAGGGGGAATGTGAGATGGCGAGAGTCATAAGCATGTCGGACGCGCTCAATGAAGCAATGAAGCTTGCGATGAGAAAAGACGAAAATGTGCTTTTGATCGGTGAAGATGTCGCCGGGGGAGCGGCGGTCGATCACTTGCAAGATGATGAAGCATGGGGCGGTGTATTGGGGGTCACAAAGGGGCTCGTACAGGAATTCGGCAGAAGCAGGGTGCTGGACACACCAATTTCTGAGGCGGGCTACATGGGTGCGGCCATGGCTGCGGCATCCACGGGGCTGAGACCGATTGCGGAACTGATGTTTAACGATTTTATCGGAACGTGCTTTGACCAAGTGATCAACCAAGGGGCGAAATTCCGCTATATGTTCGGCGGTAAAGCGCAAGTGCCGATCACCGTCCGCACCACATACGGAGCCGGGTTCCGGGCAGCCGCTCAGCATTCGCAGGCGCTGTATGGCCTGTTCACCAGCATCCCGGGTCTGAAGACGGTTGTGCCGTCCAATCCATATGACGCCAAAGGTTTGCTGCTTTCGGCAATAGAAGACAATGATCCGGTATTCTTTTTTGAAGATAAAACGTCCTACAACATGAAGGGCGAGGTGCCGGAAGATTATTATACAATTCCGCTCGGAAAGGCGGATATCAAACGCGAAGGCAATGATGTCACGCTCTTTGCAGTCGGCAAGCAGGTCAATACTGCGCTTGAAGCGGCTGCGCAGCTTTCTGAGAAAGGCATCGACGCCGAGGTGCTTGATCCCCGGAGTCTGTCTCCTTTAGATGAGGAAGCGATTTTCACATCGTTAGAAAAAACAAACCGGCTGATCATCATTGACGAAGCCAATCCGCGCTGCAGCATCGCCACGGATATTGCTGCGATTGTCGCCGATAAGGGCTTTGATTTGCTTGATGCGCCGATTAAACGGATTACAGCGCCGCATACACCAGTGCCGTTTTCGCCGGTGCTTGAAGATCAATATTTGCCGACATCAGACCAAATTGTCAGCGTCACGCTTGAATTGCTTGGCGAGCCGGCAATGAATTAAAGGAGGGATATAGAATGGCTGTAAAAGTAGTAATGCCGAAGCTGGGAATGGCGATGAAGAAAGGTGAAGTATCCGTCTGGAATAAAAAAGTCGGCGACCCGGTTGAAAAGGGAGAAAGCATCGCCAGTATCAACTCGGAAAAAATAGAAATGGAAATAGAAGCGCCTGAAAGCGGCACGCTTCTCCATATTAAAGTCAAAGAGGGAGAAGGAGTCCCGCCGGGAACGCCCATCTGTTATATCGGGGAAAACGGCGAAGAAGTGCGGGAGAAGGAGGCGCCGGCTCCTGAAAATGCAGGGAAACCGCAATCTGAACCTGAACATATTCCCGCTCCCAAAGCCGTGCAAAAGCGTAAACACCGCGTGAAAATATCTCCCGTTGCCCGAAAAATGGCGGAGAAAGCCGGGTTGAAAGTTGATACGCTGAACGGGACGGGGCCCGGAGGCAGAATCGTAAAAGCTGACGTCATCAAGGCCATGAAGACGGAATCTGAACCGCAGTCTTCGGTTCAGACGGCACAGCCGGAGGAAAAACCGGCTTCAGCGATGAGAAAAGTAATTGCAGACCGAATGCACAAAAGCCTGCAAAACAGCGCCCAACTGACGCTGACGATGAAAGCGGACATTACGGAGCTTGTAAAATGGCAGCAGCAGCTCGCCGACAGCGTGAAAAAGCGGAGCGGTGTTAAACTGACGGTCACACATTTCGTATCCCGGGCCGCAGTGCTTGCGCTGAAACAGCATCCTGAGCTGAACAGCTCTTATCAAGAGGAGCGGATCATCACCTATCCATATGTCCACCTCGGGATGGCGGTTTCTCTTGAAAACGGTCTCGTCGTGCCGGTGATTCGGGATGCGGAAAAGCTTTCATTCCTTGAGCTTGCGGATCACATCAGCACATCGGCACGCCGGGCGCGGGAAGGCAATGCTTCCGGAGATGACCTGCACGGATCGACATTTTCTATTACAAATCTCGGGGGTTACGGAATTGAGCATTTCACCCCGATTCTTAATCCGCCTGAAGCCGGTATTCTCGGAGTAGGCGCAAGCTATGAAACGCCTGCGTTTAAAGGAGATGAGCTTGTCAAAAGCACCATGCTGCCGCTGAGCCTTACCTTTGACCACAGAGTATGTGACGGCGCACCGGCTGCGGACTTCCTGAAAACGGTCAAAGCGCTGCTTGAAGAGCCGGCCGGATTGATTTTATAGAGAGGGTGAAGAGATTGACACTAGCCATTATCGGCGGCGGGCCTGCCGGATATGCAGCTGCCGTGACTGCCGCGCGGAGGGGAGAAGAAGTCGTTCTGATCGACAAAGGGCCGCTCGGAGGCACTTGTCTCAATGAGGGGTGCATCCCGACAAAGTCGCTTTTGGAAAGCGCGAATGTGCTCGATAAAATCAGGCATGCAGATACATTCGGCATCGAACTGCCGCAAAACATTACACTCAATTGGGCCCGCATGCAGGGGCGCAAACGGCAAATCGTCAGCCGGCTCGTGCAGGGAATTCAATACTTAATGAAAGCAAATCAGATTAAAGTCATCAGCGGGACAGCTTCATTTCTCACAGAGCAGACATTGCTTGTTGAAGGAGAAGGAGGCGCAAAAGACATTCTGGAAGCGGATCGGATATTGATTGCATCCGGATCTGAACCGGCGGAGCTGCCGTTTGCCCCATTTGACGGCGATTGGGTGATCGACAGCAAAGACGCGCTTTCTTTACAGAAAATCCCTTCTTCTCTGCTTATTGTCGGGGGGGGTGTGATCGGCTGTGAATTTGCCTCTTTATTCAGCCGGTTTAAAACGAAAGTGACGGTGATTGAATCGGCTGACCGGCTGCTCCCGGCAGAAGACGGAGAAATCGCCGCCGTTTTCGAAGACTCTTTAAGAGACAGCGGGGCTGATATTCAGACAAAAGCCGCCCTTCAGCGGATTGACAAAGAAAGGAAAACCGCCGTGTGGACAAAAGATGGCAAAGAAATTGAGGCGCAGGCTGATCACATTTTGGTTGCAATCGGGAGAAAGCCGCGTTTGCATGGCTTGAATCTGGAGCAGGCCGGCATCCGGTATTCTCCGCGCGGCATTGAAGTCAATGACCATATGCAGACCAATGTGCCTCATATATACGCATGCGGCGATGCGGCCGGAGGAATGCAGCTCGCGCATGCCGCCATTCATGAAGGAATCACAGCCGCCGCGCATGCCTCGGGAAAGGACAGCAAAGTCAATATGCAGGCGGTGCCCCGCTGTATTTATACATCGCCGGAAATGGCCGCTGTCGGGCTGACGGAAACACAGGCGAGAGAGACATACGGAGATGTGAAAATCGGAGAATGCTCATTTTCTGCTAACGGAAAAGCGTTAATTAAACATCAGCATGGCGGCAAAATGAAAATCATTGCCGAACCTGAATTCGGAGAAATCGTCGGCGTGTCAATGATCGGGCCGGACGTGACGGAATTGATCGGTCAGGCGGTCATGATGATGAACGGTGAAATGACGGCTGATATGTCGGAGCACTTTATCGCGGCGCATCCGACTCTGTCAGAAACGCTTCAGGAAGCCCTGCTGAATGTCACCGGACTTGCGGTGCATTCCGTATAATCGGAATACCCTTTCTCAGATGAGAAGGGGTATTTTTCGTTGAAAGCGCTTTATTTTTCCCCTACAATATATGAAAAGATGGTCTGAACAGGGGGGAGCGAATACAATGAATGTCATTCGGAATGATTTTAAAACCTGGAAGCGCTTTGTGAAAGAAGGCGTGCTTGATGAATCCCGTATTCAGAAGCGGGTGGCCGCCTCATGGCACCGCTGCAAAAAAGCCGACGTCAACCCTTATCTCGAAAAGGGGCCGAATGTAATGCCGGCAGATCATTTAGAAAGGCAGGCCGAAAAGCATGCGTTATTTTTAGCGGCCTCAACGCCGTATGCAGAAAGAATGAAAACGGCGATGCGGGAAATGGAAATGATGGTTCTCCTGATTGATTCAGACGGAGTTGTCCATTCAGTTGACGGCCACCCGCGCACCATTCATGAAGCGAACCGCATCAATTTCTTAAAAGGCGCCCGCTGGACGGAAACGGCCGTCGGCACGAATGCGATCGGGACGGCTCTTTATACAAATGAGCCGGTCGTGATACACGGCTCTGAACATTATTCGCTCGCTTCTCATCAATGGAGCTGTTCCGCCGCGCCGATCCGTTATGAAGACGGGCGGCTGGCGGGTGTCATTGATATTTCCTGCCCCGCCGCCCGCGCTCAGCCGTTTATGCTCGGAATTGCCTCCTCCATCGCTTATACGGCGGAACGGGAGCTTGCCCTAAAGATCAAAATGACAGAACTTGACATGATCAGCAAGTTCGCCGGGCTGACCCGGTCTCACGATCCGATCGTGCTTTGCAATGACATGAGCCGGGTTATCGCCGCAAGCCGTCCCGTTCAGCATTTTACCGGACATACGCTGCGCGAGCTTGAGGAACAGGGCTATCACATCAAGCAGGCGAAGCGGGAGGAGAACGGCTACACATGCGTTTATTTATCCAAACGAGTAGAAAAGCCGTCTTTTATATTCCATGGTGCGGCAGGCAAAAGCCCGTCATCCCGACGTATGCTTCAGCAGCTGGAGCTTGTCACCCGAACGGACGCAACCGTTTGTCTTACGGGAGAAACCGGGACGGGAAAGGAGGTTGCCGCCCGGGCGATTCATAACAACAGCTCCAGGAAAAACAGCCCGTTTATCGCCGTCAATTGCGGAGCGGTCCCCGAAAAGCTGATTGAAAGCGAACTGTTCGGCTACTCGGAAGGCGCCTTCACCGGGGCCAAACGGAAAGGACATAACGGCGCTTTGCAAAAAGCCGATAAAGGCACGCTTTTCCTCGATGAAATCGGAGAAATATCACACTCCATGCAGGTCGCTCTGTTACGGGTGCTGCAGGAACGGAAAGTCACCCCGGTCGGCGGGACAAAAGAGATTCCCGTTGACATCAGAATCATCACTGCCACCCACACTGATCTGAGACAGCTTGTCGAATGCAAAAAGCTGAGAGAAGATTTATTTTACCGGCTTCACGTCTGTCCGATCCACCTCCCTCCATTAAGAGAACGCACCGAAGACATTCCCGGCCTCTTCCTTGAATTTCAGCGAAATCGCGGCTGGCGGGGGGAGCTTCCTGATGACTTTTTAGACCTATTAAAGAGCCGGAAATGGCCGGGGAATATCAGGGAATTGTTTAATGTATTTGAACGTCTTTCCGTCATGTTCCCGGACGGGCGGCTGTCAGAACGCCCCATCGCAGCCCTGCTTGAAGCGTCAGGTCTTAAAGAGGCGGCCGAGTCTTATGAACAGGAAGAAGCGTCCCCTGTCTCCATCCGGGAGCACATTCAGAAAAACATCATCGTAAACGCGCTTGAATCAGCGAAGGGGAATGTCACGCTGGCCGCCAAAATGGCCGGAATCCCGCGGAGCACGTTTTACAAACGCCTCAAAAAATTCAAACTCACCACCGGACAATTGTAAGAAACAAGCATACTTCTCTTGGCTGCCGGACACGTTATGTGTGAGGCCTAAAGGAGGTTTGAGACGTGAATACACAGCGTGCGAAAAACATTTCAGAATCCGCCGCCATGGCGTATGTGACGTACGAAGGAGTCCCGATTTATATTCAGCATGTCAACGAAGACAAGGAAACAGCCAGAATTTTTCCGATCGGAAATCCGCAATTTGAGCAGGAAGTGCTGCTTTCTGATTTACAAGAGCATTTTTGAGAATGGGTCTGCTGATGACAGCAGGCCTTTTTCGTACCTGTGGGAACTTTCCCGCTTTTTGAGAAAAATAACTAAAAATGATTAAATGATCTAACTCCTCCAAACCCGGTACAGATCGGACCTTCTCATGATATAAATAAAATGTAAACGTTATCAGAGGAGGGCTTCACATGACAGACAAATCATTCTCAATCGTTATTGCAGGCGGCGGCAGCACATTTACCCCCGGAATTGTATTAATGCTTTTGAATCACCTGGAAGAGTTTCCGATCAGAAAGCTGAAACTTTATGACAATGATAAAGAAAGGCAGGAGCGGATTGCGGGTGCGTGTGAGGTATTTATAAAAGAAAAAGCGCCGGACATTGAATTTCTGGCGACTGATGACCCAGAGACGGCTTTTACGGATGTTGACTTCGTCATGGCGCATATCCGCGTCGGAAAATATGCGATGCGCGCGCTTGATGAACAAATCCCGCTGAAGTACGGCGTGGTCGGCCAGGAAACATGCGGGCCGGGCGGAATCGCATACGGCATGCGCTCTATCGGCGGTGTTCTGGAGATTCTTGATTATATGGAAACGTACTCGCCCGACGCATGGATGCTGAATTACTCCAATCCGGCGGCGATTGTGGCCGAAGCTACACGGCGCCTCAGACCGAACTCAAAAATATTGAACATTTGCGACATGCCGGTCGGAATTGAGGATCGCATGGCGAACATCCTCGGATTATCTTCACGAAAAGAAATGAACGTCCGTTACTACGGCTTGAACCACTTTGGCTGGTGGACGTCCATCACAGACCGGCATGGCAATGATTTAATGCCGAAGCTGAAAGAGCATGTCCGTGAATACGGCTACGTTCCGAAGACGGAGGCCGAACAGACTGAAGCAAGCTGGAATGACACATTCAAAAAAGCGCGCGACGTACAGGCGGCTGATCCGGATACGCTTCCGAACACATATCTGCAATATTACTTATTCCCGGATGATATGGTGAAAAAATCAAACCCGAACCATACGAGAGCCAACGAAGTCATGGAAGGGCGGGAAGCTTTCATTTTCAGCCAATGCGATATGATTACGCGCGAACAATCGTCGGAGAACAGTGAAATTAAAATTGATGATCATGCTTCATATATCGTCGACCTTGCCCGGGCCATCGCTTACAACACAGGGGAGAGGATGCTGTTAATCGTTGAAAATAACGGCGCGATCGCAAACTTTGATCCGTCAGCCATGGTTGAGATTCCTTGTCTCGTAGGCTCAAACGGACCGGAACCGCTCTCAGTCGGGAACATACCGCAATTTCAAAAAGGCCTGATGGAACAGCAGGTGTCTGTTGAAAAACTGACGGCTGAAGCGTGGGAAGAGCGGTCATTTCAAAAGCTGTGGCAGGCGCTGATCCTGTCAAAAACAGTGCCGAACGCCCGTGTGGCAAGACTGATTCTTGAAGATCTGATGGAGGCTAACAAGGACTACTGGCCTGAGCTTGATGTAAGTCCGTCTCCTATTTCCTGATGACAATCTTCCCCGTTTTCTTTATCTGTTATTCTATATAATAGAAAGAAAACGGGGGGATTTTTGGGATGAGTCTTGAAGAACTGGTTAACCAGCATTACGCGAAATTAAATGACAACGATTTTTATATTTTAAAATATATATTGAATCATAAACATACGTGCTACCATCTCGGTATCAATGACATGGCGAAAGCCTGCAATGTCTCTCGGTCTTCCATCCTGCGGCTTGCCCAAAAACTGGGCTTCAGCGGCTACAGTGAATTCCGGGTTTTTCTGAAATGGGAGGATCAGCCTGAAGAGGGCGAGAATATGACGTTTGAAAAGCTGCTGGATGATATTGAAGCCAATGTAAAATACGTGAAGTCAAAAGATATGACGGAGATGTGCCGGCTGATAGATGAAGCAAAACGGATTTTCGTTTACGGATCGGGGACGGCTCAGAGGGTGTGCGCCCGTGAGCTGCAGCGGATGTTTGTATCCCGGCAGAAGTATCTGATTTTAATTCAGGACATCACAGAGTTTGATATCATGTGTGATGATTTTAAGGTTGACGACGTATTCATCATTATTTCTTTATCAGGCGAAACACCCGAATTAATTCCGCAGGTAAGGACCCTGTCCGCAAAGGGAGTTCCGTTTATTTCAATCACCAATCTGAAAAACAACGTACTGGCGCAAACGACGCCGTATAATCTTTATGCGACCAGCAAGCCGGTGACGTTAAGCGATAAAACGGAAATCGTCGCATTTGCCCCTTTTTTTCTGGTGGGCGAAGCGTTATTCCGTGCATATGTTGATTATAAAGAGCTCGAAAATTTTGATAAATAGCGGGAGGTCACGTGAAATGATGCAAAAAGTCCAGCGCTTCGGCAGCGCGATGTTTGTGCCTGTTTTATTATTTGCATTTTCCGGTATTATTGTCGGTCTGAGTACGCTGTTTAAAAATAAAACGCTGATGGGGCCCCTGGCTGATCCTGACGGGCTTTGGTATCAATGCTGGTACGTCATTGAACAGGGCGGCTGGACCGTCTTTAATCAAATGCCGCTCCTGTTTGCGATCGGCATACCTGTCGCCTTAGCGAAAAAAGCGCAGGCGCGGGCCTGTTTGGAAGCGCTTGCAGTTTATCTGACATTCAATTACTTTATCAATGCGATTCTGACGGTTTGGGGCGGGGCTTTTCATGTCGATATGACTCAGGAAGCGGGCGGAACGAGCGGGCTGACGATGATCGCCGGGATCAAAACGCTTGATACGAATATTATCGGCGCCATCTTTATTTCATCTATTGTCGTGTATTTGCACAATCGTTATTTTGATAAAAAACTGCCGGATTTTCTGGGGATTTTTCAAGGATCTTCCTACATCGTTATCATTTCTTTCTTCATTATGATACCGATTTCACTTGCGGTGGCATACGTGTGGCCGATGGTTCAGTCCGGAATAGGCTCGCTGCAAAGCTTTCTCGTTTCTT
Organism: Bacillus sp. EKM206B; assembly: GCF_011066015.1. Lineage (NCBI taxonomy): Bacteria > Bacillati > Bacillota > Bacilli > Caryophanales > Bacillaceae > Bacillus > Bacillus sp. EKM206B. The sequence goes on along the minus strand of NZ_JAAMNL010000007.1, from coordinate 46,435 downwards.
CCGGGGCGATCGGCGTGTGGATTTACACGTTCCTGGAGCGAATTTTAATTCCGACCGGCCTGCATCATTTTATTTACTCGCCGTTTATTTACGGCCCGGCAGTGGCTGAAGGCGGTATCGTCACCTATTGGGCCCAGCATCTAGGGGAATACTCTCAAAGCGTCAAACCGCTGAAAGAATTGTTCCCGCAGGGGGGCTTCGCGCTTCACGGCAACTCGAAAATCTTCGGCATTCCGGGAATCGCGCTCGCTTTTTACGCCACGGCTTCAAAGGAAAAGAAAAAAATCGTCGCCGGCCTATTGATCCCGGTCACCTTGACGTCCATTGTCGCGGGAATTACAGAGCCGATTGAATTTACATTCCTTTTTATCTCGCCGTTTTTATTTGCGGTTCATGCTTTGCTTGCTGCTTCCATGGCAACCGTCATGTATATGGCCGGCGTCGTCGGAAATATGGGAGGCGGTTTGATCGAAGCTGCGACCTTGAACTGGATCCCGCTGGCGTCAAGCCACGGCTTGACGTATGTATACCAGATCATTATCGGGTTGTGTTTTACCGCTGTTTACTTTTTCGTCTTCCGTTTCCTCATTCTCAAATTCAACATCGCCACACCGGGCAGAGAAAAAGAGGAAGGGCAGGAAACAAAGCTCTATTCGAAAAAGGAGTACAGAGAACGGAAGCAGGCTTCAAAAGAAACAGCGGCGGCAGACGAAACACAGCGGGATACAGCCGCTTTGTATATTGAAGCGCTGGGCGGAAAGGACAATATTACGGAGGTCACCAACTGCGCCACCCGTCTCCGCGTCACTGTCGCTGATGAATCAAAGGTCAAAAGTGACGCCGATTTCAGAGAGCTGGGAGCCCACGGCGTCGTCAGAAAAGGCAGGGCGCTTCAGGTCATTGTCGGATTAGGGGTTCCGCAAATGCGGGAGCGTGTCGAGAAAATATTGAATGGTTAAAATACTGCAGCAGCAGATTATGTGCAGAGCGCTTGTTAATCCGGCGCTCTTTTTATGTTTTGAAGAAATGTATGAATTTGTCATACCTTTGCCACCTGTACATGCAGGAGTGAAAATGAGAGGGTGCAAAAAACGAAATGACTTCTGCGGTATTTTAAATAGCAATTAACAAATAGGAGGCAAGACAATGACAAACTATACGACTTTCTTAGGACTTTACAAACCCGATAAAGCCGAAGGGATTGAAGTTGAAAGCATTGCTCAAAACTTTGAAGCGATTGACAGCAAAATCGGTGCTGCGCTTAGCAATGGCACGTCAACTTATGAAAATTTAAACGAAAGACTTAACATGTATGAAAACAGATTTGAACATGTGACAGAGCGGAACGTTATGGATTTTGGAGCTAAAGGTGACGGCGTAACGGATGATACGCAGGCATTTCATGATGCCATGGCCGACGGAGGTTATGTCGTAACAGTTCCCGCGGGTGTATTCAGAGCATCGGGATTGTTTGTTCCTTCAAATACAATGCTTGTCGGAGCAGGCAAGAAAAGAACGGTCATTAAATTATTAGACGAAACACCGGTCGGCCATTCTGTTCTGACCAACAGTGATTATACGAACGGTAATGAAAATATTTATGTCGGCCATCTCACTTTGGATTGGAACAAGGATACGCGTCCTTCCGGCTGGAAGATTCCGAAAGGCCCCACTTCAAGCTGTTTGCTTTTTGCGAATGTTGACTATTCTTTTGTCGAGCATGTGTTTGCGAAGAACGCCGGCCTGCACGGCTTTGATTCTACAAGCCCGAACTATAACAGACATGGAGAAAAAGATGATCCAACTTATTATCAGCCCAACGGCTGTAACTTTGTAACGTTTTCACATTGTGAAGCAACAGGGTCCGGGGATGATAACTTTACTTGTCACTTTGGGAAACACACGACTTTCAGTCATTGCCTCTCTTATCATCCAATGGGGCTAAACGATGGAACTTCTAACACGAACTGTTTTGAAATTGATGACGGCTCTCAAGACGTAATGATTGATAGTTGTATCTCAATTGGAGGAGTCCGAGGCTTTGAGATTAAGGCACACGGTTATGCACCGGCTGCGAAGAGAGTACAGCTTGTTAACTGTCGCGCATACGAAAATGCCATTGGATATAGCATTCGCCATATCGGTCACCACACAGCAAGCGATCCTCAGTCAGCGACAGCCCATGATGTGCAGCTTGCGAATTGTATCGCATATAACCCTAAGCCGAATGATCTTTACAAAGGGGCGGGTCCAAACGCGTTGCAAATCTCCGGATATGATGGTGTGAGTGTTGTGAATTTCCATGCTGTTTGTGATGATAGTTCAATTGATTATAAGGGTAATTCGGTAGTCAGCGTATTTTATAAAGGACGCTTAATTAGCTTAAAGAATATAACCATTCGCGGATTTAAGACTGCAGACAATGACTTATATATTGTCGGCGGGGATAACTCAGTAGGGAAAGTAATGGTGGATGGTGTCACCTTGATTGACTCCGGAAAAAAAGGAGTTGCATTTGGCAGCGGAATGTACGAGTCTGTTGTTAGTAATGTTTGGGGACAGAGATCTCCAAAAAATAATAGCGGGACAGTTGGAATTTATTCCTCAGATCCAGATCTTAATGTATCCAATTGTGATTTTTCAGGTTATGAAACTGACTTTAACATTGGAGGAGCAGTCACTCCTTATTTCTTATTCAAACATAAAGGAAGCGGGGTCATTGGCTCCCGTGAATCTCACGCTACAGGCAATAATAATTTTGTGGCTGGTTCTGTTCGGGGAAGAGCAACCGGAGCGGCTCAATCTTCAGTGCTTTCTTCGTACAATACAATTAATCCGAATTCAGATTCTGTAGCACTTGGCTGGGGTGCCGGCAGCACTCCGTCATCAGCCAACAGAAAGATTGAGCTTCACGCAAAAGAAGGAACAATTAAGGCTACGGGAGGCGTAACAGGTTCCTCGACATTCTCTGACTACGCCGAGTATTTTGAAAGCCTGAGAGGGGAAAAGATTCCGACGGGAACACTTGTCACACTTGAAGGTGATAAGATCAGACCGGCTGAAAAAGGTGACCTCATGCTTGGGGTCATTTCCGAGACCGCCGGAGTGATTCTTGGTGAGTCGAGTTTTCACTGGTCGGGACGATACGTAAAGAATGAATTTGGCGGCTATGTTTATGAAGAACAGAAAGATGCGAATGGCCATACGGTCATGGCGCCAAAGGAAAATCCGGACTTTCGGCCTGAAGAAGACTACGCTTCAAGAGAAGAGAGAGACGAGTGGAACATTGTCGGACTCATCGGCCAGGTATATGTCAGATGCGATGAGACTGTGAAAGCGGGAGATTTTATTCACGCTCATAATGGGATTGCAACAAAATCTGATGCTCCAAACCAGCGCTGGCAGGTCATGAAAGTGATCAATGAGTTTGATGCTGATAAAGGATTCGGGGTCGCTCTCGTTTTTATTCGTTAAATGAAATGACACGGTATGAATGATCATCTGACTAGCGGACGTCTTTTAAAGGCTCCGCTAGTCATTTTAAAATAAAAGGCTCCGGTTCAGGAGCTGGTAAAAAGAAAAGATAAGACAGCCTCCATATATCTGCACGCCTCATTCCCACAATTTTTATCCTCAATGATATTTCCGTTTTTTTTACACAAAGTACATAATAAAAGTGCAGGTTCAAGGGTTAATCCTTTATTCATTTAAGACAAACAAATAAAATAAATATACATACATATTGAACAAAGGATTTGGAGGCTTACACATGTCAAAGGCTTTATCATATGTAAAACCGTATTCTCTTTTGGCGGGAATCGCTCTGTTTTTCATGCTCATCGAGCTTGCGGTAGAGCTGCTACAGCCCCTGCTGATCGGGAAAATCATTGACGAAGGAATTTTAAAGCAGGATCTCGATACGGTTTGGCTGTGGGGCGGCGTGATGATCGGACTGACCGCTGTTTCATTCGCATCGGGCATTTTAAATTCATTCTACTCCGCCCACATCAGCCAGAGCTATGCGTATGATACGCGAAAAGGGATTTTTCAAAAGATTCAATCCTTCTCCTATTCGACGTTTGCGCAATTCTCATCCACATCGTTTATCACCCGGCTGACAAACGATGTGACACAGGTTCAGAATATGCTTTTCATGAGTCTCCGGTTTATGCTCCGGGCGCCGTTAATGATTGCGGGGGGCATTATTCTCTCGCTGACCGTCAATGCGAAACTCGGGTTTTTTCTGCTGATCACGGTGCCGATTTTGCTTTTGTTTTTGCTGTGGGTGCTGAAAAGAGGCGGCGCGCTGTTTCGGTCTGTGCAAAAGCGGCTTGATCAGGTCAACACGATCATGCAGGAAAACCTGACGGCGATCAAACTGATTAAAGCGCTCCTCCGTGCAAACCACGAAGTGAAACGTTTTTTGAAATCGAATACGAAGCTGATGGAAAAAACGGTCTCCGCTTTTCGTCTCGTGGAAGCGGCGATGCCGATTTTAATGCTGCTGATGAACATTTGTATTTTGTTTATCTTATGGTTCGGCGCCAAAAGCATTGCTCAGGGCGGAGCGCAGGTCGGCGATGTCGTTTCCGTCATTAACTATGCGACGCGGATTACAGGCGCGCTGTCCGTCCTTCCTTTTCTCATCATGGTATTTTCCCGGGCGAAGGCTTCCGGAGAAAGAATCGGCGAGGTGCTGGAAACAGAAGGCGGCGAGGGAACGGGGCAGGACCCGGCACGGGCGCTTGCAGGCGGGATTGAGTTTCGCGAAGTGTCCTTCCGCTATCCGGGCATGGAAAAAGACGCGCTGCATCACGTGTCCTTTTCTGCCAGCCCGAAAGAGACGGTTGCCATTATGGGCGCGACAGGCTCAGGAAAATCAACGCTTTTTCAGCTGATTCCGCGCCTGTACACGGCTGATTCGGGCAGTATTTTCATAGACGGCAAACCGATCGGTGAATTCTCCGCTTGTGGGCTGCGCAGGGAAATCGGCTATGTTCCGCAGGAAGTGCTTCTGTTTTCGGGCACCATCCGTGAAAATATCGCCTGGGGGCGGGAGGATGCTTCACTAGATGAAGTAATGGAAGCGGCCAAAGACGCGCAAATCCATGACACAATTATGAAGCTGTCAAACGGATACGACACGGTGCTGGGACAGCGGGGCGTCAATTTGTCAGGCGGGCAGAAGCAGCGGATTTCCATCGCGCGCGCTTTTATCAGAAAGCCGTCCCTCCTGCTGTTAGATGACAGTACGAGCGCGCTTGATCTTCAAACAGAAGCGAAGCTTTTACAAGCGATCAGATCCTATGAATGCACGACACTGATTATTACGCAGAAAATAACGACTGCGATGAAGGCTGACACCATCTTATTGCTTGAAGACGGCGAACTGCTGGCCAAAGGCACGCACAAAGAGCTGATGGCACAGTCTCATCTGTACCGGCAGATTTATGAATCACAATTCGGAAAGGAGGGAGCTGACAATGCAAAAAGACATTCGTAAACCTTTCCGATATCCGAAAATACCGCTCAAATCAAATGAAGGCGGCAGAAAACGCGCGAAAGCAAAAGATACAAAAGGCACGCTGCGCAGAATCTGGTCTTATGTAGCCGAGAAAAAAGGGCTTTTAACCCTTGTGATCATTATGGTAGTCATAAGCGCCATATTCGGCCTGCTCGGACCGTTCGTCATCGGGAAAGCGATTGATCATTTTATCGTCGGACAGACGACAGACGGATTGGCGGGGGTGCTGTTCATCCTGTTTGGGATTTACCTCGTGCAATCATTGTCCTTATGGTTTCAAAACTATTGGATGATCAATATCTCGCAAAGCACCGTGTTTAAAATGCGGAGCGAGCTGTTTACCCATCTGCATGAGCTGCCGATTCCGTTTTTTGATAAACAGCGGCTCGGGGACTTAATGAGCCGGGTCACCAATGATATCGAAAATGTCAGCTCCACTTTAAATACATCCGTCATTCAAGTGCTGTCAAGCGTCATTACATTCGTCGGCACAATCTCCGTCATGCTGTACATGAGTCCGCTTTTAACATTGATCACGCTTTTGATTATTCCGATCATGCTTTTGAGCATTAAATGGATCACCAACCGGACGGGATTGCTGTTTAAGCAGCAGCAGAAAAACCTCGGCGAGCTGAACGGTTTTATTGAAGAGTCGATATCAGGGGCGAAGGTCATTAAAGCCTATTCGAGGGAAGACCGCGTCATGGAACAATTTTCAGAAAAAAACGCGGCGTTACAATCATCGGGGTTTTGGGCGCAGACAATTTCGGGATTCATTCCGAAAGTCATGAACTCTTTAAACAATTTAAGTTTTACGATTATAGCGGCGGTTGGCGGGCTGTTTGCGCTGAAGGGATGGATTTCAATCGGTTCCATCGTCGTATTCGCCGAATATTCGCGGCAGTTCACGCGCCCTTTAAATGATTTAGCTAATCAGTTCAATACGATGTTATCGGCCATCGCCGGGGCTGAACGGGTGTTTGACGTGCTTGATGAAAAAGAGGAGCGGGAAGATGAAGAGCATGCGCTGTACCAGCCGATCAAAACGGGAGAGATTGAATTCCGAGATGTCTCCTTCGGCTATCAGGAAGACAGCCTGATCTTAAAACACCTGTCCTTCAGCGTTCCGAAAGGACAGTCCATCGCCTTCGTCGGACCGACCGGAGCGGGTAAAACAACCGTTACGAGCCTGATCGCCCGTTTTTACGAGCCGAATAACGGAAAAATCCTCATTGACGGAACGGACATCAAAAAACTGACGAGATCCAGTCTGAGAAAAAACATGGGGTTTGTCCTGCAGGATTCCTTTCTCTTTCAGGGCACCATCAGGGAAAATATCCGCTACGGCCGGCTGGATGCTTCTGACAAAGAGGTGGAGGCAGCCGCAAAAGCCGCCAATGCCCACGGATTCATCGAACGGCTCCCGAAAGGCTACGATACCGTCCTTACCCAAAACGGCGCGGGCATCAGCCAAGGACAAAAACAGCTCATTTCCATCGCGAGAGCTGTGCTGGCGGACCCGGTGCTGCTCATTTTGGATGAAGCGACGAGCAACATTGATACAGTGACCGAAGTGAAAATACAAGAAGCGCTCGGCCGTTTAATGGCGGGCAGAACAAGCGTCATCATCGCTCACAGGCTGAACACAATTCAAAAAGCCGATCAGATTCTTGTGTTGAAAGACGGCGAAATGGCTGAAAAAGGAACCCATGCCGAACTTCTCAGCCAGAACGGGTTTTACCGGGAATTATATGAAAGCCAGTTCCGGGAATCATAGATAGGGAAAAAGACCTCCGACAGAGTGCGAAGGTCTTTTTTTCGCGAAGGCAAATAGTACTTTTAAGTTATTTTCGTTAAATGTAACAAAATTACTTGACGTAAATAAGTTATGTATATATACTAGCTTACATAAAGTAAGTGATAATAATTTTCAAGGAGGATTTTATGAATAAATCATTCGAAACAGGAACACTGCTTTTAAGGGTTGTAACAGGTATTATCTTTTTTGTTCACGGTTTATCCAAGTTTCAAGGGTTGGAAGGAACTACGCAATTTTTCCAGAGCATCGGGATTCCGGCCTTTATGGTCTATGTCATCGCGACGATTGAGCTTGTCGGCGGGGTTCTGATCTTTTTCGGTTTGGCAACGCGCATTATCGGCGTTCTGTTTGCCGTCACATTAGTCGGCGCCATCTTCACGGCGAAGCTTTCCTCACCATTTATGGGCGGATCGGAATTTGATTTCATCTTACTGGTTGCGTCAATTCACTTAGCGCTTTCAGGAAGCCGTCTGCTTTCATTGGATCAGCTCCTTTTCAAATCAAAAAAGGGAGAAACTTTTTCAGCATAAGAAAGAAGGCGTTCAAATGACCGGCATTCATCAAGATACGGCAATCGGTTATGTCAAATTGACCATTAAAAATATGGAACGCTCGCTCGGCTTTTACCGGAATGTAATCGGCCTTCAAGTCATCTCGCAGACAGATCATTCAGCAAGACTGTCAGCAGACGGAAAACGCGTCCTGCTGGTGCTTGAAGAAAATCCAGGCGCCGTCGTTCTGCCGGAGCGGTCTGTCACCGGCCTTTACCATTTCGCGATACTTCTGCCTGACCGGAAAGAACTCGGCATCGCATTGGCCAGGCTGATTGAAAACGGCATCGCGCTCGGTCAGGGGGATCACGCGGTCAGTGAGGCTCTTTACCTGTCTGATCCGGACGGCAACGGCATTGAAATATACGCCGATCGTCCCCGCAGCACGTGGCAGCGCGATGCAGAGGGCAATTATGTCATGCAAACGGCGCCCGTCGATGTGGACGGGCTTTTGGAAGAAGCCGGAGCTGAACGGAAAAGCCGTCTCCCAGAAGGAACCGTAATCGGTCACATCCATCTTCATGTGACCGATTTACAGGAAGCCAAAGCGTTTTACACCGATATCCTCGGTTTTGACATTGTCGGCAATTACGCGGGCATGTCCGCTCTGTTTGTTTCAGCGGGAGGGTATCACCATCACATCGGTCTGAATATATGGGCCGGAAAACATGCGCCGCCGAAACCGGGAAATGCAAGCGGGCTGGATTATTACACCATCGCGCTGCCGCATCAAAAAGAGCTGTCACGTGTGACAAAAGCGCTGACCGATGCCGGCTTTGAGATCGAAGAAAAAGAAGAGGGCGTATTCGTCAAAGACCCTGTATCAGGGGCGGATATCGCATTTACACTGTAAGAAACAAACCTTGCCGTCTAACCGGCAAGGTTTTTTATTTTTCTGAAGTTTTCTTGGGAAGGTTCGGGAAAGAAGAACGTCGATTTGCAATATACACACGGGAGAGCGAACATCTCAGTGAGGCGCAAAAATGACGCGTGGCGCCCGCCATCGCCGGCCCGAGCTCAGGGCATCCGCTGGATTGAAAAAGCTGTATGGGCAGAATTTGAATAGAAAAAGGCAAAAGCCGCATCCGGTCACAAGATGCGGCTTTCCATAAACAATTTACAATTGTGTGAAAAATGTCCAAAATAAATTGTGCTTCCTGATTCTTCCTGATATGATAAGCCGAAAAAGGAGAACCTGAACAAATGAACTCAAATGCAGCACAGACGGAACAGCCGATGAAGCATAACGGAAACCGGATGACGGTTAAGGACTTTATCATTCTTGCCAAACCGGGGATTATCATCTCAAATTCACTCGCCGCATTGGGCGGATTTTGGATCGCATGGATTCAGTCAGAAAGGACGGGCGGAGGGCCCGGTATATTTGCCGCCATGGCGGTTGCCATGATCGGAACGGCGTTGGTCATGGCATCAAGCACTGTTTTTAATAACTTCTTTGACCGCGGCATGGACGCAAAGATGGCGCGAACCCGCACCCGCGCAAGCGTCACGGGAAAAATACCGCCGCCGGTCATGATCCTGTACGGCACATGTCTCGGCGCATGCGGATTCATCATGCTTGCTTCGCTTAATGTACTGACCGCCGTTCTTGGCTTGCTTGCATTTTTGCTGTATGCCGTCGTTTATACGCTTTGGTTTAAAAGACAATCCGTCTGGAGCACATTTGTCGGCAGCTTTCCCGGGGCGGCTCCGCCTTTAATCGGTTATTGCGCGCTGACCGGGTACATTGATATGCCCGCGATTTTGTTATACGCGATTATGTTTTTGTGGCAGCCGCCGCATTTCTGGGCGATCGGAATCAGGCGAAAGGAAGAGTATCGTGCCGCCGGCATTCCGCTTTTGCCGATCATAAAAGGCAACCGCGCCACAAAAATAAAAATGCTGCGCTATATTGCCGTTCTGACTGCGGTTTCGCTGCTCGTTCCTCTTTATATAGACGTCAGCCCGTTTTATACCGCGTCCGCTCTCCTGCTCGGGGCCATCTGGCTGTACCGGAGCGTCAAAGGCTTTCAGGCGGCGGATGACACGCAATGGTCGAAGGGGATGTTTTTTTATTCGATTGTGTATTTCAGTCTGCTTTTTCTTATTTTAATGGCTGATTCGTTTATCAATGCGGTTCTCAGAACGTAAACAGGCGGCTTGCAGATACAGAGCCGCCCCGTTTTGTTTATGCTTTTTTGATGAGAGCCAAAATATCTTCAAGCCAGGAAATATAATTCCGTTCCCGCTCAAGCGCTTTTGTCAGCACGAGATAATGGCCGAAATCAGGAGAAGAAAAAGAATCCGCCTCCGCGGACGATGTCATCAGTTCTTGATAACTGTTTACCAGATCGGACAATTTCTCCTTCCGCTTTACGAGCTGATCGGTGAATAGCTCATCCGCTTCTTCCTGCGTCAAAGCTGAGATGAAATAAGCCTTCAGCATAAATTCATCCTTGACCGTTTCCGGAATCGGGTCTTTTTTCGTCAGCCAGGCAGCAAGCTCCAGATCTCCCTTGTCAGTCAGCGTGTACATTTTTTTCTCAAGCTTCGTTCCTTGAATCGCAGTGCGAAACGTAATAAATCCCTCAGCCGTCAGTTTTTTTAATTCCGGATAAATCTGGCTGTGCTTTGCGCTCCAAAACTGGCCGAGCTCTTCTTTAAAATAGCTCGATATATCATATCCGCTCAATTCGCCTTTTCGCAAAAGCCCTAAAATCGCGTACTTTAAAATTCTCATGTTGCCCTCCAAGCCATTCATTTGACAGCTAGTATACCATACGGCCGCTCAAAAACGCAGAAGTGCCGGATGCTTGTCATTGAATCTGCGGCGGCAAAATCAGCGAAAATATGCAGAAAGGGGTTATCGAAACGGCAGCAGAACTGGAAAAAGCCTTTCTCATGTCTTTGCCTCATTCATATGACAACATGATATAATCATTGTAAAAATTAAGAAATAATGGGAGGGACATATGAAGACGGTGATTGTGTATGCAAACCCGGATGAGAACAGTTTCAATGCGGCTCTCGTAAAATACGTCGTCATGGCTTTAAAGGACAGCGGCCAAAGCTATACGGTCATTGACTTATACGCCGACCAATTTGATCCCGTGCTGAAGTACGGCGGCGAAAAAAAGCGCTCTGACATGAACCGGGACGCTGAAACGAAGAAATACCGGAAACTGATGAAAGAAGCGGATCATCTCATTTTCATCTACCCGCTGTGGTGGGGAGGCGTTCCGGCGATTATGAAAGGCTTTTTTGACAGAGTGCTTGTCGCCGGAGAAGCCTACACATATGAAAACGGCCGCGTAAAAGGACTGCTCCGGGCAGAGACGGCACAGGTCTTTTATACGGCGGATTCCCCGGGCTGGTACTTAAAGTGGTTCCGGAAAAACTCGGACTGGATTACGCTGAAAAAAGGCATTCTGCAATTTTGCGGCATTCAAAAAGCCGAGCGGAACCTTTTTTCTGTCGTCAAAACGAGCACACCCGAGCTGCGGGAAAAATGGCTGCGCCAAGCATACGCTAAAGTCCGGCGCGCTTGTGAAAAAGGAGCGGCCGCATGCAGATAAAAGAAATTTTCGTGATTCGCTGCCTGTCCTGTTTAAGTGTGGTTCTGCTTCACGTAGTTTCAATGGTGCTGATGATTCAGGAAGAGTCCTTAGCCAGTGCCGCCCATACGGTTGATGCTTTTCGGACCCTGTTGATGTTCAGCACGCCGGCGTTTATCTTTATTTCGGAATTTCTGCTTGCCAGGTCATACCCGGGAGGCGTTCCCGCGGGTTTTTTAAAGAAAAGGGGCAAAGTCATTTTCGTGCCGTTTCTGTTTATTGCCGCGGTGGATGCCATTTTAATGAAAAGCGTGGCGGAAGAAGGAGCCGGCTTCGTTTCAGTGATCGGTAAATTTTTAGAAAATGTGTTTTTAGGAAACTTCATCGGCTACTTCATTCTTGTGATCTTTCAATTTTACATTCTCCATATGCTGCTGCACCGCTGGCTGAACAACAAATCTCCCATGTGGGTGCTGTCTGTATCGTTTATCATCAACGCCGTCTATCTGGCTTACTTTTCCATCTTTCATCCGCCGGCATCATCGGGGCTTGATTCTATTTTTCCGTTCTTTTGGGTTCCGTTTCCGGGCTGGGTGTTTTATTTCTGTCTGGCATTTTATTGCGGAAAGGAATATCCGCGTTTTTTATCGCTCATCAATCAGTACCGTTATGCGGTTTACTTCAGTGCGGCCGTATCGGCAATATTGATTGTGGCCGTTTCATATATCAGCGGCGGCTCCATTTCCTCTAAGCGTCCGGATATTATGATTTACGCGGTCAGTATGATCTTTCTGTGTTTTCATCTGTTTTCAAAGCTCAAAAAAGTGCCCGCGATTGTGATGATGATCAGCAACTATTCGTTTTCAATCTATCTGCTGCACTCCTACTTTTTAATCAGCGGATATCTTCTGGAAGGCTATTTGCGGTCAATGCCTTTGCCGGCTGCCATCCTTCTTTTATTTTTGATCTGCACGCTCGGTCCCATTCTCGTATCTTGGGGGTGCAACCATTTCAGATACGGATACCTGTTTGTCGGGAAAGTGTATCAGCCGAAGCAGACCAAAAGAAATACGGCGGCGCATCAAGGCCGCACAGTCTGAAAAAAAGGCGGCGTTTCGGCCGCCTTTTTTGATACGGAAGTTGTACATAACCTGCAAACGAAACCCTCCGCGGCAAGCCGGAAGCGAATGCCAGGCAAGCAGTATCGGGCAGCCTATCTCTAATTTTGATAACGCTTTTACTGGGAGGCTGAAGACCCCGCCTGCGGCCGTTTTGACGGATGCATTTATGACAACATAACGCCATCGATTTTCTCACTTGTGAAGACCGATATATTGTATACTTATAGGAAATACTTTCAAAAAAAGTGAAAAAGAGAAAAACTGTGAGCTTGGATGAACGACTAAAAAGGAGCGGGGACATTATGAATGACTGTGTCAAAACATTCGGAGAACTTCCGGACGAACTTTATTCCTTTGCGGGAGGAAAAGGAAGCATTCTCTCTAAAATGTATCAAAGCGGGTATCCTGTGCCTGAAGGGTTTGTGATTTTGCCGTCAGCCTTTCAGGATGGACAGCTGCGCCATCAGGCAAGAGAGACTATTGATCAATATGTGAAATCCATCCGCAGCCGCCATGCATCTGCGTTGTTTGCCGTACGATCATCCGCGCTGAGCGAGGATTCCGCTCAGGCTTCCTTTGCCGGAGAATTCGATACGGTGTTGAATGTCAAAACAGATCAAGACATGTCCAGGGCGATTGATGAAGTCCGCCGATCGGCACAGTCAGAAAGGGTAAAAGCGTACAGCGCCGTTCAGGGAATGGAAGATGAGCATGAAATCGCAATCGTCATCCAGCTGATGATACCGTCTGAGATATCCGGAGTGCTGTTTACCGCAGATCCGATTACGGGGAGCAGGCGGGAGATGACAGGCAATTACGTCTACGGTCTCGGGGAGCAGCTCGTTTCAGGGGAAGCCGATGCTTATTCTTTTAAACTGGCACGGCCCAAGAAAAAATATGACGGCCCCGGGGAATTTCGCAAATATGCGTCAAAGCTCTATAAACTGGCGAAAAAACTGGAAAAAGATCTTGGAGGGCCGCAGGATATTGAATGGGCCGCCGCGGGCGGGACATTGTATATTCTTCAATCCCGCCCGATTACGACTTTACAAGCCGGAAATCTGGAAACCTATGAATGGAATGATTCTTTCAGCGGTGATTTTTTATGGACAAACACAAATATAGGAGAAGCGATTCCCGATGTGATGACGCCGCTCACATGGTCGCTCCTCCGGAATCTGGATGAAGAGTCGGGCATCATTCCGGGCTATTATGTCTGGTCCGGCAATATTTGCGGAAGAGCCTATAACAATATGAGCCAGCCTCTTTCCGTTCTCGCCGCTTTCGGTCTGAATCCGAAAGGCGGAAAAATAGGAAAAATGATGAGCGATACATTGGGAGAAATCCCGGCGGAAATGAAAATTCCTTTATATCCATTCTCAAAGTATGAACTTTTGAAGATCATCTCGAAAAAACTGAAACCGTATCTGTCGAAAATGAAGCACGCGAAAAAAAACATGTCCTCCTACTTGGACGAATCGCCGGAGTGGTGCCGGAATATTGAGGAAAAGCTGAAACGGGCCGAAACGGAGCGGGCATTATTAGCGATATGGAACAATGAGATCTATCCGTATTTATGCAACGCGTGGTTTGCGTTAATATCCGGCGGGCGTGATTCTGCGCAATCCTCTTCGTCGTTAACCTCTCAATTAACAAAACTCGCAGGAATAGAAGATGCGAATCTTCTGCTGTCCAATCTGAGGGGAAAAGGCGGACTGGCAAGCCTGGAGCCGATTATCGGCATTGATCAAGTCATGAAAGGCCGTATGAGCGAGGAAGAATATCTCAGGAACCAAGGCCACCGAGGCCCGCATGAATACGAACTTTCCATACCGCATCCGGGAGAAAACCGGGATTGGCTGACGAAGCAGATCAAAGAACACAAGGAGTCGGGTATTGATGCCGAACAACTGCTTTTGAAACAGCAGCGGGCGCATGAACAGGCCTTCCGAAGATTTGAAGAAAAGTTTCCTCATAAGGTCAAATGGCTCAAAGCCAAAATGGAAAAAGCGTCAGAATACGCGAATATTAGAGAAACAACCAGATCCGAATTTGTCAGGGTGTACCGGACAGCCAGAGCATTCGCGCTCAGAGCGGCGGAAATGACCGGCATGAAGGACGATATTTTCTTCTTGTATCTGCATGAAATAACCGATCTGCTCGCGGGGAAAGAGCCGGCGGTTGCGTCAATTCAAGCGAGAAAGCAAAACTATGAAACCTATAAAAAACTGCCGCCGTTCCCATCCGTTATTAACGGAAGATTCAATCCGTTTAAATGGGCTGAAGATCCTGACAGAAGAGCGGATTATTACGATGCTTTTATGCCTGCGGAAACTGATGATGCGCACACTTTAAAAGGTTTCGCGGGAGCGGCCGGGAGAGTGGAGGGCATTGTCCGTGTCCTTGATGTCCCGGAAGACGGGGATTCTTTTGCGGCGGGGGAAATTTTAGTGACTTCGACAACCAATGTAGGCTGGACCCCGCTTTTTCCAAGAGCGGCTGCTATCATAACGGACGTCGGCGCCCCTTTGTCCCACGCGGCGATCGTTGCCCGGGAACTGGGGATTCCTGCCGTTGTCGGGTGCGGAAATGCAACGTCAAAACTGAAAACGGGGGACAGGGTGGCCGTTGACGGCGGGCAAGGCATCGTCCAGCTGGAACCGCGGCAGACTCCGGTCACTTCTGAAGAGGAAAATGGTAAACTGATAGAATAAAATCATGGGAAAGGAGCCGCGTATGAATAAAGCAGTTATTAACGGGGAGCAAATCAGAAGTATGAGCGACCTGCACCAGACATTGAAAAAGGAACTTGCTCTTCCTGAATACTACGGTGAAAACCTTGACGCTTTATGGGATTGTCTGACCGGCTGGGTGGAATACCCCCTCGTTTTAGAATGGAGACAGTTTGAACAAAGCAAGCAGCTTACAGAAAATGGCGCCGAGAGTGTGCTTCAGGTCTTTCGTGAAGCGAAAGCGGAAGGCTGCGACATCACCATCATACTTTCATAATACGATCAACGGGAGAGAGACAAAAATGGAAAAACAAACCCTCAGCTATCCGATTGGAGAGTATCAGCCGGCTGAATCGATTTCGGCCGGACAGAAACAAGAATGGATCAATACGCTCGAACACGCTCCGGCCAAACTGAAACAAGCTGTCAGAGCGATGTCGGACAGTCAGCTTGATACGCCGTACCGCGAAGGGGGATGGACAGTCCGCCAAGTGGTTCACCATCTGGCGGACAGCCACATGAACGGCTATACCCGGTTTAAATTGAGCTTAACGGAGAATGAACCGGAAATCCGTCCTTATGATGAAAAAGGCTGGGCCGATCTTCATGATTCCAAAACCGCCGCTTGCGGGGATGCGCTTGAGCTGTTAGCGATCCTGCACAGAAGATGGGCCGCTCTTTTGCGCTCCATGACGGAAGCCCAATTCAAACGGACATACTTCCATCCTGTATCTAAAGAGACGGTTACGCTGGAACAAGCGCTCGGACTATATGTCTGGCACTCTGAACATCACATCGCCCATATTACTGAGCTTTCCCGGAGGATGGGCTGGCATCTGTCTTAGAGGGTGCCGGCTTTCGGAAAAACGCCAAAACAGCCGCAGATACAATCGTGCATAATGAAATGACGGCGGCTGCCGTATAAAGATGGTGGTAGCCGCTGGCAATGCCCGCTTCAATCGCATCAGAAACCGCTTTTTTGACGGCGGGAACGGGGATTCGGCTCACTTGCTCCTGCAATGAAGAAAGTCCGCCGCCGATATCGGGCGTTTGCGCCTGATCAGCGGGAATGCCGCTTTTCGCTAAACGGTTTTTGATGTCATCTCCGATCCGGTCAAAGCCCGCTGTAATGAAGCCGGCATATAAAGCCGGAGCGAGCGTCAGCCCGACCTGCCTTACGAGTGACAGCGTGCCGAGCGCTGTTCCTTTGTTTTGGCCCGCCGTTTCTGATACAAGCACATTCAGCGGAGCCCCGAGCAGAAATCCGAAACCGATCCCCGCAATGACACTCGCTGTGACAAATTCCCATTTATCCGTCACCCATAACGGAAACAGGCTGAAGCCTGCAAATGCGATGGCGCCTGATACAACCGCGGAGAAGACCGGCCCTTTTTTATCCGTGATCGCCCCGCCGAGCCACGCTCCGATGCCTGACGCCAAAGCGAGCGGCGTCATCCAATAAGCCGCTTTCTCCGCCGATACGTGCAAATATTGCTCCGCATAAGAAGGAATAAAAATGACCGCAGCGAGCAGCCCTCCCGATAAAAATCCGATGACGAGCGTCCATTGAAACACTTTATTTTGCAGCAGCGAGTAGGCGAGAATCGGATCGCCCCCTCGGTTTTCAACCCGCTTTTCAACCTTAAGCAGCACCAGAAAGAGAAGTGCCGATCCCAAAAGATACCCGTACACCTTTACGTCCATTATGCTTTCTGACAGCTTCGCCCCATCGAGATTCGTGATACCGATCATGCAAGATAAGATCGCAAGAGACAGCAGCATTGTGCCGGCGAGGTCAAGCCGTTTCGCCTCAGGCTCTTTCGTCTCAGCGATAAACAAACCGCCGCACACAACCAAAGCGGCGGCAATCGGCAGATTAATCAAGAACAGCCAATGCCACGACCCGGTTACATCAAGCAAAAAGCTCCCGATATTCGGTCCGAGGACGGCCGCCATACCGTTCATCGCCCCTAAAAGCCCGAGAGCTTTCCCCTGTTTCTCCTTCGGAAGCACGGCCAGCACATGCGAACTCCCGATAATAAAAATTCCGCCGCCGCCAAGCGCCTGAATGAGCCGTGCCGCCAAAAACATCGGGAAGCTCTGACTGAGTGCGACAAGCAAAGAGCCGAGTCCGAACAGCCCGACTTCAATCATAAACAGCTTTTTCCGCCCGTATCGGTCCGACAGCTTGCCGACAATCGGCACACTGACACTGAGTCCCAATGTGTAAAGGGTCACTCCCCACGATCCCCATGAAGGAGAAACATCAAAAGAGCTGTTAATCGTCGTCAGAGCAGCGGAAATAATTCCGTTGTCCAGCGCCGCCATGAACACACCGATCGTAAAGAGAGTGATGGCCCGGCTCTGTTTTTTTTCTGTTTGCAATGGCTCCGGCATACTGATCAATCCTCCTGTTTTTAATTCACTTCGAATATATTATTCACTTCAAGTGAATTAAATGTCAAACAAAAAAAGGCCGCCGATACCGGCAGGCCTTTTTCATCTCTATCCCTGTTTGGAAGAATCAAGCGCTCTTGCCAAAATGGCAAGCCCTTGATTGACCGTTTGTTTTTCTTCAGCCGTCAGCGTTTCCAATGAACGCTTCAATTTTACATGTCCTTTTTGATAAAGGCTGCGGAAAATATCTTTCGCGTTTTCCGTTAATTGAACGACGACTGAACGGCGGTCTTCTTCTGACGGAGCGCGTGTAATGAAACATGATTTTTCTAAACGGTCAAGCAGCCCCGTCGTATTTGAAAGAGAAGCGCCCATTTTCTCCGCTATGTCACTCACCTTAAGCGTCCCGTGGTTGTTCAGAAGCATCAGCACTTTCATTTGCGGCATGCTCATATCAAGCTTCATCCACTCCGACACATCGCCGAGCCCCGCCGATGTCATCACTTTCATGTACAGCACCCAAATATCCCGTTCCTCAGGAGAAAAAATATCGCCGCTTAATACTGTTGTATCATGCAGATTATAATCCATCGTCTCACTTCCTCATTCATACTCCTGCATACCATATTACTGATTTTAATCAGAGAAAGAAAGTTGCAGACGAGTTTTGTTTGAATGTGAGGTGGTAGTGTATAATATGTTGGAGATTATTGGAGGAATTATAATAAATAAGCTATTTTATGATGATTGGAGAGAACATTGCTGACTAAAAAGAATGCCTTATCGATATTAAAAGTATTATTTCCTATTGCAGTTTTGCTTTTAGTCATTTATCAGTCCAAAAAGGAATTGACAGACCTTTCTTTTAAACGAACGCTGTACATTATTAACGGGATTGAGCGTTACGATTTATTTATTCTCGTTCTGCTCGGCCTTCTTGCCGTCAGCGCGATGTCCTTTTATGACTTTGTGCTGAAACGGACGCTTCGCCTCAACATTCCGAATTGGAAAGTATTCAGGGTCTCTTTTATCGCCAATTCCTTTAACAATGTCCTTGGATTCGGCGGTCTGGCGGGTGTCGGGCTGCGGACGATGCTTTACAAAGAACATACGAATGACGTAAAACGCCTCGTCGCAGGCATCGCCTGGCTTACGTCCTCAGCGCTGCTCGGGCTGTCCGTCTTCAGTATCCTGACCATCGCCCGGGTTCTGCCGGTTGGAGAGATTACGAGTGAGAAACCGTGGCTGTGGGCTGTTATCGCCGGAGTGGCGCTTATAGTGCCGGCAGCCTTAATCGCCGCTGGGATCAACAATAAAAAAGCTGGCGCAGAAGACGGTGAAGCAAAACCGAGGCATCCGGTTTTTTCTTATATCGGGGCATCGTTTGCTGAATGGTTTGCTGCGGCTGTCGTCATGTATTATTCCCTGTATGTCATGGGAATTCACGCGGATGTCCGCCATGTATTCGGGGTATTTGCCATTGCCGCTATCGGGGGAATCATCAGTCTTGTGCCGGGAGGATTCGGTTCGTTTGACCTTCTGTTTCTGCTCGGCATGCAGAATATGGGCTTTCCGCAGGAGGCGGTTGTGACATCCATCGTCATCTACCGGATTGTGTATTCATTTATTCCGTTTGTGTTCGGGCTGTTCTTTGCGGCTGGCGATTTAACGGAAAATACGCTGAAACGGCTGGAATCAAATCCGAAGATGGCGCCTGCCGTGGAAACGACGAACGTGCTTCTCGTATTCCAGCGCGCTATCTTAATCAGGGTGCTTTACGGTTCGCTGTCGCTTTTGGTTTTCATGGCGGGAGTCGTCGTGCTGGCGTCCGTCGCCCTGCCGATTGACAGGGAGACGGTCATCCCGCATATTCCGCGCCCGGCGCTCCTTGCGTTTAACGCGTTATCGTTAAGCGCGGCTTTGATTCTTTTAATCTTGCCGATTGAATTATACAAACGGACGAAACGTTCTTATTCAATGGCGGTTGCCGCGCTGGTCGGCGGTTTTGTGTTCAGTTTCTTAAAAGGATTGAACATCAGCGCGATCTTTATTCTGCCTGTCGTCATCGTATTGCTTGTGCTGTTAAAGCGGCAGTTTATCAGAGAGCAGGCATCGTATACGCTCGGCCAGATGATTTTTGCGGCCGCTCTGTTTATTATCGCCTTGTTTAACTACAATCTCATTGCCGGCTTTATTTGGGATAAAATGAATCGGCTGCTGCGCCACGATTATTTCGTCCATAACAATTCGCACATTACATATGCCACGATGACGGCTATTATTGTTGTGCCGCTGTTTTTCCTTTTGTTTACGTTCTTTTATCATAAAAGATCGAAGCCGATCGGAGAAGAGGCCGATCCTGAACGGCTGAAGTCCTTTTTGGCGGAAGAAGGCGGAAATGCGCTCAGCCATCTCGGCTTTCTCGGGGATAAGCGGTTTTATTTCTCAAGCGACGGCAAAGCGCTTTTATTGTTCAGCCAGATTTCCAGAAGGCTTGTCGTGCTCGGTGATCCGTCAGGACAGAGAGACTCTTTTCCGCTTGTGATTGAGGAATTTCTGAATGAAGCGCATAAGCAGGGGCTGAGTGTCATGTTTTATCAGATCGAACGTGAAGATCTGGCGCTGTACCATGACTTCGGCTATAACTTCTTCAAGCTTGGAGAAGAAGCGTTCGTGGATATGGAGGCATTTACGCTCTCAGGTAAGAAAAAAGCGGGGCTGCGGGCGATTAACAACAAATTTGACCGCGAAGGCTACACATTTCATGTCGGGGAACCGCCGTTTTCCTCCGAGTTTATCGCCAAGCTGAAAGACATTTCGGACGAATGGCTCGGACCGAAAAAAGAGAAAGGTTTTTCTCTCGGTTTCTTCGACCGGGATTATTTGGAACAGGCGCCGATTGCTTACGTGAAAGACGCGGAAGGGGAGATCATCGCTTTTGCCAACCTGATGCCGATGTATCAGGAAGGCGAGATATCCGTCGACTTGATGCGTTATCGGAAAAGCGCGCCGAACGGTATTATGGACGCGCTTTTCATCCGTCTGTTTCTCTGGGCGCAGGAAAAAGGCTATACTACCTTCAATATGGGCATGGCGCCTTTGTCAAACGTAGGAACGGCTTTTACTTCTTTCTGGTCGGAAAGAATCGCGGCCGTCATCTTCAACAACGTCCGGTATATGTACAGCTTCAGCGGGCTGCGGGCCTTTAAAGAAAAATACAAACCGGAGTGGCGCGGGAAATACTTGGCGTACCGCAAAAACAGATCGCTGTCCGTCACGATGATCCTCGTCACCCGCCTGATCGGAAAAACCAAAAAAAGACGCCGGTAAAAGGCGTCTTTTTTTTTGAGAAATTAACTAAAAATTCTAATTTTACTCTGTTATACTGAATAACATGATCATAAGGTGAAAGGAAGGCTGATGAATGAAACAGGCAACCGTGTTTAAATATGAAGCGTTTTCCGATATTCCGAATTTGGGAAATCCCGCGGGAATCGTCTTTAACGGAGATGATTATTCAGATGAAGAGATGCAGATGATCGCCGAAATGGCAGGGTACAATGAAACCTCATTTCTCTGTAAAAGCGGAGAAGCCGATCTGCGCATCCGCTATTTTACACCCGGCCACGAAATGAATTTATGCGGACATGCTACCGTCGCCTCTCTTTACGCATTAATTGAAAAGGGAAGGCTTCAGGCTGATCAGACATATCAAATTGAAACAAAAGCCGGCATTCTTCCCGCAAAAGCCGCTGAACGAAACGGCCGGGTATACATCACACTCGAACAGGCTCCCCCGCAATTTCTGCCGTTTACGGGTGACAAAGAAAAGCTTGCGGCCTCGCTCGGGATTACGGCTGAGGATTTTCACAGCGGGCTGCCGATTGTTTACGGATCAACGGGGATCTGGACACTGATTGTTCCGCTGAGATCACTTAAAGCATCACGGAATATGGTGCCGGACAACGCACAATTCCCCGCTATTTTGCGCGATCTTCCGAAAGCGAGCGTTCATCCGTTTTCTCTGGAAACCGTTCATCCGGAAAGTGATCTGCACGGACGCCATTTTTCTTCCCCTTTCTCCGGAACGACCGAAGATCCCGTCACGGGAACCGCTTCAGGCGTCATGGCAGCCTATATGCGGCAATACGGAGGCTCCGAAGCCGAATGCCTCACGATTGAACAAGGCCAGGAAATCGGGAAAGACGGAAAAGTGGAAATCAGGATCGCGGAGGAAAACGGAGAGATGAACATCAAGATGACGGGAACGGCCGTGTATGCCGAAACAATCAATTTTCAGCTTTCGTAACGGTTTACAAAAGCCGGTCGTATCCGTTATATTATAAATGATAATCATTTTCATTTGGATAGGAAGGTGAATCGGCATGCCGAAAACCGAACAATTACAGCAAAACGAAAGTCTTGCACATACAATCAGAAACAGAAGATCCATCCGGTCGTTTAAACCGAAAACCGTACCTTCTGAAGTCATATTAGATATGCTTGAAACGGCCGTTTACGCACCGAACCACAGACTGACGGAGCCATGGCGTTTTATCTACGCAGCAAGCGAAGCGGGAAAAGAAAAGCTTGCGGACAGCTACGTCTCATTTTTCAAAAAGATAAAAGATGATTTCAACGAGGAAAAAGAGCGGAACATGAGAAAAAACCTCAGCGCCGTTCCGGGATTTTTGCTGGTCGTCTTAAAAGAAGATGAAAATGAATTTACGAGAAACGATGATTTCGCGGCGCTGAGCGGCATGATTCAAAACCTTCAGCTTCTCGCACATGAAAACGGCATCGGCATGGTCTGGAAAAGCGGCCGCATTATGTATGACAAACAGGTGCACCAAGACTTCGGCCTTGCTGACAATGAGCGCTTTGCCGCCATCATTCAAACGGGCTATCCGGATGAACAGCCTAAGGCGAAAGAACGGACGCCGGCAAAAAGCCTGTTTACCGAACTGTAAAAAAAATCCCCGTCTCTATACAGAGGCGGGGATTTCGTATTAGCGGGTTTTGCTTTTAGCTCTGTTGTCAGCGGCTTTCATCCGCGCCTGCGCTTCACGGTCAGCGGAATCAGCAAGCTCGCTTGAATATTCCTCATATGTGCCGTCTGTTTCGCGTTTCAAAGCATCCGGAACTTGAGGAAGTTTTTGTTTGTTTTTATCACGGTTTTTGTGAGTATGATTTCTGCCCATATCAATCGCCCCCTGAAAAAAGTGATATCAAACAAACATAGTATCTGCCCGGTCCCGATCTTTATTCAGTTTACTTCCGTTTGGCTGCTCTTTCCGCTTTTTTGAATTCACCGGAATAAAGGACTTCCTGCATTTTTTTCAGATTGGCTCCCTGCTGATGTTTTTCGCGCTTCTTTTCCATAAAAGAAGACCCTCCTTCAAAACAGAATACCAATAGGATTGGCTTTTATTTCCGTTTTTATGCAGATAAGAGATCCTTTAAAGCCAAATCAAGTTCTTCATACGTAAATTGAAAACCGGATGTCAGCGCCTGCTTAGGCAGGGCGCGCTGGCCTTTTACGATCAGCAGGCTCATTTCTCCCAAGGCCTTCTCCAGAAAAAGTTCCGGTACGGGAATCCAATGGGGGCGGTGCAGGACGCCTGCGATCGTTTTTCCGAATTGCTTCATTTCCACGGGGTTCGGCGATGTCACATTCATGGGACCGGACAAGTCATCATGCTCCGCCGCATAAGCGATGAGTTCCGCGGCGTCATCCACATGAACCCATGACAGCCACTGCCGTCCAGAGCCGATTGTGCCGCCGGCTAACAGCTTATAAGGAAGAACCATGAGCGGCAGGGCGCCTTTTTCACCGAGCATCACCCCGAATCTGGCATATACCGTCCGGATGCCGAGCGCTTCAATTTTCTGGCCTTCACGTTCCCACATATGAGCCGTATGACTGAGAAAATCTTCATTTGACGTATCTGACTGTTCGGTGAACGTTTTTTCTGTGCTTGTGCCGTAAATGCCGACGGCGCTGGCCTGAATCAAAGCCCGGGGTTTTTTCGGCTGCTGCTTTATAATCCGTCTGACTTCTCTCGTCGCTTCTATTCTGCTTGAGATGATTTGTTCCTTCGTTGTGTCCGTCCAGCGGTCAAAGATGGATTTGCCGGCGAGGTTCACCCATACATCAATAGGGGGAAGCTCGCGCTCAGGCGCCGCGTTTTCGGCCAGCCATTGAACATATGTCACATTTTTTTGTTCGGTTTCTCTCTGTTTTCTTGATAAAATATAGACATGATGTCCTCGGCGGGTAAACACACCTGTCAGATGCCGGCCCAGAAAACCAGTGCCGCCTGTCATCGCGATATTCATATCCATCTCTCCTTACACGTTGATACATATACTGTACCTCATTTGCCAAAAAGAAAAACGCCTGAACATCGGGGCGGGAAAGGAGACCGGGATGCCGTTTATTACAAAAATATCGACCCAAAAGAAAAATACCGAGCGCTTCAACATCTTTCTTGATGAGAAATATGCATTCAGCGTCGACGCCGACGTGCTTGTGCGTTTTGACCTGAAAAAAGGGAAAGAACTGGACGAGCTTGACATTCTTGAAATCCAGTACGGCGATGACGTGAAAAAAGCCTTTAACCGCGCCGTAGAATTTTTATCATACCGGATGCGCTCTGAAAAAGAAGTCCGGGATCATCTGAAGAAAAAAGAAACACCGGACATGGTCATTTCTGAAGTCATCCATAAACTGTACGATTACAGCTACTTAAATGACAAAGAATTTGCGGAAGCCTATGCGAGCACCCACAAAAAAACAAACGGCAAAGGCCCTGACGTCCTGTTCCGCGAGCTGAAAGCGAAAGGAATAGACGACGATACCATCAAGGAGACGCTCAGTGCGTTTACATTTGATGAGCAGATACAAGAAGCGCTGAAACATATCGGCAAAATCCTGAAAAAAGACAAAAAGCTGTCCACAAAAGAGATCAGACAGCGGGCGCAGATGCAGCTTCAGCGAAAAGGTTTCCCTTTCGACGTCATCAATGCCGCTCTGGAGCAAACGGAGTATGAGAATGACGATGAAGCCGAGATGGAAGCTCTGAAGGCTCATGCGGAAAAAGCGATCAGGAAATACCGTTATGACGGCAGTTATGAAAGCGGAATGAAGGTCAAACAGTACTTATTCAGAAAAGGGTTCTCGATTGACGATATTGATCAATTCTTGCAGGAAGAGGAGTAAACTGAAATGGACAAACGATACAGTCAAATGACGCCTCATGAACTACAGACAGAAATTGCGGGACTGACGGAAAAAGCGCGAAAAGCGGAACAGATGGGCATTGTAAATGAACTGGCCGTGCTTGAACGGAAAATTACGATGGCCAAAGCTTACATGCTGAACCCGGAAGACTTTCGGCCCGGCGGGGTGTATCAGATAGAAGGTTCTGATGACACTTTCCGCATTGATTACATCAACGGCGTATTCGCCTGGGGACACAGATCTTCCCCGTCTGACGGGGAAGAAGCACTGCCGATTTCCGTTTTAAAAGAAAAAAAGTAACAAAAGAGGCCGATTCCGGCCTCTTTTTCTTTTCGGGCACATTCGTTTCATACTTTCAGTAAAAAATGATTGAATTCATTTTTGATATCTTTTAAGATGGAATTCGTTGTTTTTAAATAAAAAGGAGGCGATTTGCGTTGAATATCAAAATGAAACAGCCATCTGTGAAATTAATGATTTTTGTGTTAATGATATGCACATTTTCCATCGGGTATACGGAATATGCTGTCATGGGTATTCTGACGTCGATTGCCGATGACTTTCATATACATGTATCTTCAGCGGGCATGCTTGTTACGGCGTACGCGGCAAGCGTCTGCCTGACGGGCCCGATCGTAACCATTATCGCGGTTAAGCTGCCGAGAAAGCCGGTGCTGCTAGGGTTGATGGGCATCTTCGTCCTTGCCAACCTGATGAGCGTCTTTGCGCCAAACTTCGCCGTGCTGGCGATTTCCAGAATTTTATCCGCATCCATCCACGGAGCTTTTTTTGCGATCGCCATGGTGTTTGCGAGTGAAATGGTGCCGCCTGAAAAACGTTCCGCCGCCGCGGCTTCCATGAACGGCGGATTAACCATGGCGCTGATGCTCGGTGTCCCGTTCGGCTCTTATTTAGGGGATGCCCTTAACTGGCGGGCCGTCTTTTTCATTATTTCCGTTTTAGGCATGATCGGGCTGATCGGACTGATGCTGGTCGTACCGAACCGGAAACCGAAAGTGATTCCGATGCTGATGAATGAATGGAGTGTCTTTAAGCATAAGCAAGTGATTTTTTCCTTTGCGATCACCATTCTCGGCTACTCAGGCGTATTTATCGCTTACACGTTTATTGAGCCGATTTTAAGAGATTCAGCGGGGTTCGGCACAGTCGGCATCACAGGCGCATTATTTGCCTACGGTCTCGGCGGAGTGGCGGGGAATT
Organism: Bacillus sp. EKM206B; assembly: GCF_011066015.1. Taxonomy (NCBI): domain Bacteria; kingdom Bacillati; phylum Bacillota; class Bacilli; order Caryophanales; family Bacillaceae; genus Bacillus; species Bacillus sp. EKM206B. The sequence goes on along the minus strand of NZ_JAAMNL010000007.1, from coordinate 20,273 downwards.
TCTTCGCGGGGAAAGTGCCGCTCAAACTGCTGACACGCACGATGATCGGTGTGATGATCGGCTTGATCGGCGTCTTGGCGATTTTCCCTTATATCGCCGTTTTTCCCGCCGCCGCGGTTTCAGCGACATTTTTATTCGGCGCATGTGCGTTCGGCACGCCGCCGCTTTTGCAGACCAAGGTTATTTCTTCCTCAGAAAACGGCACGACAATCGCCGCTGCGGTGAGCGTTTCCGCCTTTAACCTGGCAAACGCGCTCGGCGCCTGGATCGGCGGATTGATTCTCGGGGGAACGGGATCTTACTCATGGCTGTTTGCCGGCGGTGCGCTGATGACGGCTCTCGGCCTTGTGCTTTCCACGTTCGCTCATCTGTCTGAGAAGAAAGATGTTTATGAATACCAAGTGCATAAAGGATAACAAAAAGCTTGCAGGGGATATTCCGCCTGCAAGCTTTTTTCAGTGCTTCAATGTAATGCTGATCACCGTATGTTTATCACTCTCAGCTAAGGACATATTCCGGGTTTCCGGTACTCCGTCTTTTTCAAAAACGACGGCATAGGTTCCTTTCGCGCCGCTTTTCCATGCAATCTCGCCGTGGTGATCAGTCTTGCCTATTATCTCTCCGCGGTCTATATTCGGCTGATGATCTGACTCCGCCGCTTTCATCACGGTGACCGTCACACCGGCCGCCGGTGAACCGTCTGCATCCTCAACATGGAGCGTAACGGGCAATGCTTTTTTGGCGGCAGAATCATCCGCTTTGCCGCATCCGCATAAAACGGCCGCGGCGAGAAAGAAAACAAAAGCTTTATTGATTTGACCAATATTGAATGTTGTCGAATACACTGTTTGTCACCCTTGTTCCCAGATTGTAAGACGACCCGCCGTTTGTATGAATGGCAATGGCGGTCTGGCCGGTGTCGCTGTAATTGCGGTAAACGGGCGATCCGCTCTGGCAGCCGAACGTATCTGTCGTATAAGTGAGTTTATATGTCTCGGCAGAACGAATCGGCTTGCTGTCCGACCACATGGAACCGGACACTTTGTCGCACGGATATCCTGTCACGGTTGAGGAAAGCCCGGCCGGACTGGAACTGTTGGTCGTCCGGTAGCCGTACCAGCCGACAGTATTCCCGGGCGACCCGTTTACTTTGATTGCGCCGTAGTCGTAGTTTGTGTCACCGTTTTCTGTCCACCCTTTGACACTGTAGAATGTCTTGCCTGAATAAGAGCCGTACGGGTACAATGATCCGTTGCGGCCGGGAGCTGCCGTAATTTTCGATGCCCAGCCGTTTTTCTGGTCATACACGCAATGTCCCGCCGTAACGATCGTGTCGGCATTGACAAAAAAACCGGTGCATCCGTAGGTGCTTGTGCTGCCGCTGTATGTAACGGTCAGCTGTGCTGTCGCTCGATATGGAAATGATGTTGTAGGAGAAATTCTGATTCGTTCGTCTGTCCCAATAATACTGGAAGGCTTTAATGACTTGATGTCAGCTTTGCTGTTTTGTGCAAGCTGTCTTTTGGTGAGGCCCGTTCCTTCATAAGCGGGGGATGTCTGTGTTGTTTGTACAGGCTGATTCTGATGTGCGTCAAACTCCTCACCGCTGTTTGATACAGATGTCTGCGGGCTGCCCGCTGCTTCTGCTGAAACAGCAAATAATGAAACTGACAGTAAGAATGCGGTAAGGCTCAGCAATCGTTTTGAAACTGTCTTCATTTTATAAAACCCCTCCTTTTTTGTCTACCGGCTTTCGTTTTAACATTTAACATATTATGGAATTTATTTAGCGTTATGACCGCAAAAGGATGTTTTTTTCCGCAAAAAAAAGACCGGGTCATTCCCGGTCTCTTACGGTGTGTGTGTTATCGTCTGCCTGAAGCTCTCATGCGTTCTTGCGGGTGCGAATTAATTGAACCGTCCGCCCGTTTAGAAGCGTAGTCATCCTTTGCCCGCGGTTCGCCTTCAAACTTATTATTGTTCTGATTAGGAAATCCTTTTGCCTTGTTCCGGACCATTTGTTTTCCCCCTCGGCCAATATCAAAAGGTTGCGCCTTCTGGACTGAAGACGTAAAGTTAGTATATGCCTGTGACAAGCTGCGTAAAAGCAGCAGGTTTTCCCAAGGAAAGGAGACAGAGACATGAATACATATATCGACAAACTGACGAATTTGCTGCTTGAGAAAAATGACATGCTCAGCTATTTGCAAGCGCGAACTTGGGTTGAGCTTTTATGGGGAGATTTCGAAGCGACTTACGCAAAAGCCGGCCGCCCGTATCAAGGAGAGCAAATGACGGAACGCGTCGTCAAGGAATGGATCGAATCATACGGCAGCAAGCTCCATATGTTCCAGAGCGTTCGGGAAGACGTTTCTCATTATTTGGATCAAAGCAGGGGTCTCCTGCATTAACATAGCAGTGCACCCGCCGGATACAAGTCCGGCGGTTTTTTCTTTTTATAAAAGAAATAGAAAAATCATGTTTGGCGACCGGCGGAATGTGGAAATGTGTAATAACTTATAAAATAGCGGGGAGGAACCACAATGAACATGAAAAAGGGGTTAACCGCATTTATTCCGGCCGCAGGACTTTGCTTATTTTTAGCCGCAGGCACCGTTTTTTTCGATCCGGCAGCGAATGCCGCAGCAGTTCACCAGACAAAAATAGACACCGCAGCAGATACATATATCGTGAAAGCAGGAGAACTTAACGTCCGCAAAGAACCAAATAAACAAGGGTCGATTATCGGCACGCTTCGTTCAGAGGATTCCGTAAAGGTTAAACGGCTTCAAGGAGCAGATTGGGCTGAGATTGACTACAAAGGTCACAAAGCCTATATTTCCACGCATTTTCTGATGAAGCAGCCGGTGAAGGCGGTGACGGCGAAACAAACCGCTTTTTATACGCCGACTTTGGAAACCGGCAAAAAAGGGTCCGTTAAAGCGGGTGAAACCGTCAATGTGCTCGGCTGGGGGTTCAGCCATGACGGAGGATTTGACCGTAAATGGGCGTACGTCACATACGGCGGGAAAGCAGGTTATGTGAAAACGGCCGACTTAACTCAAAAATAAAGATTCAGGCAGGCGAATGAGCCTGCTTTTTTTTTGAAACCTTCTGTCTTTCCTTTCGTAAAAGATGAAAAGGAGAGTGAGGGATATGATAATGGTAATCGGCGGCCTTCTGATGGCTGCGGCCGGCATTTCAGTCACATTTTTTCCGCCGAAGTCGATCAACAGCCTGTACGGATATCGGACGAAGCGCTCTATGGCGGATGAGTCCCAGTGGAAAGAAGGCAATCGATTCAGTGCGCTCCTCATGATTTTGTTCGGCCTTATTTCGGCGGCAGCTGGATTTGCGGGCAGCCTGTTTATCCGGCTGACTCAGCCGTTCGCCCTGATCGTTCAGGCCGTATTATTGATTGCAATCAGCGTACTGATCATCGTCTTAACAGAAAGAAGATTGAAACAAACGGGGAGGAGAATCGATGAATGACATTACGTTTCACATGATCGAAACAAACGGAGTGACGCTGCACACGGCTTCAGCCGGTCCGAAAGACGGTCCTTTGGCGGTGCTGCTGCACGGGTTTCCGGAATTCTGGTACGGCTGGAAGAGCCAGATCAAACCGCTGGCGGATGCCGGATACCATGTTGTCGTGCCTGATCAGCGCGGCTATAATCTCAGTGACAAACCGGAGGGCATTGAAAACTATACCATTGATACGCTCAGAGACGACATTATCGGGCTGATCACTCATTTTACAGATGACAAAGCCGTCGTCATCGGACACGATTGGGGAGGAGCCGTGGCCTGGCATTTGGCATCCACTCGGCCGCAATACGTTGAAAAATTGATCACGGTCAATATCCCGCACCCGGCGGTTATGCGGAAGGTCACACCGTTCTACCCGCCGCAGTGGAAGAAAAGCTCTTATATCGCGTTCTTTCAGCTTCCGGAAAAGCCGGAACGGAGATTGTCTGAAGACGATTACCGCGTATTGGATCACGCGATCGGCTTATCCGAACGCCCGGCGCTTTTTTCACGGGAAGATGTCGACAGCTACAAAGAAGCTTGGGGCAGAAAAGGAGCGCTCACGGCGATGCTGAACTGGTACCGGGCGATCAGAGCCGGCGGTTTAGGCCCTGCCGTTCCGCTTAAAATGCCCGTTCCGTACCGATTAATATGGGGCGTCAATGACCGAGCGCTGAGCAAAAAGCTCGCCAAGGAAACAAAACGGATGATTCCAAACGGCGACTTAATCTTCATAGATGATGCCTCACATTGGGTCATTCACGAAAAACCGCGCATCGTCAGCCATTTGATTCATGAATACCTTCAGCAATAAAGTCTGTCCCGCGTACAGACTTTTTCTTTTTTTTCTCATATCTGCCGAAAAACATGACAAAATATAAACCATATGCAGAAAAAATTTTCTTTCCCTGTAACAAAAAAAGGGTTTAAACGTCATTAAAAAAAGGAAAAGCCTTACTGAAGTTTTGCGGACAATTCCTTTAAGGCCGTCCTAAAAAAAGAATAATACAAAGAAGGTGCCTTCATGAAACAAAGGTTAATCTCAATTATTATTCCGTCTTACAATGAAGGGAACAACGTCAAGCTCATCCATGAATCTTTAAAAAAAGAGTTTCAGACGATTCATTATGACTATGAAATTTTCTACATCAATGACGGAAGCGCGGATGACACCCTTCAGCAGATTAAAGAACTGGCCGCCAGAAACCATCGCGTCAAATACATATCTTTTTCCCGCAACTTCGGGAAAGAAGCGGCCATTTTGGCAGGATTTGAACACGTGCAGGGCGAAGCGGTAATCGTGATGGACGCCGATCTGCAGCATCCGACCCATCTGCTGAAAGACTTCATTCAAGGCTATGAAGAAGGGTATGACCAAGTCATCGCGCAGCGCAACCGAAAAGGGGACAGCCCCGTGCGTTCCGTGCTTTCTTCCCTGTATTATAAATTTATCAACAAAGCCGTCGAAGTGGACCTGCGTGACGGGGTCGGAGATTTCCGCCTGCTGAGCCGGCAGGCCGTTGATGCCCTTTTGAAGCTGAGTGAAGGGAACCGTTTCTCGAAAGGGCTGTTCTGCTGGATCGGGTTTGACCAGAAAATCGTATTTTATGAAAATGTCGAAAGGAAGAACGGCACGTCCAAATGGTCATTCAGCAATCTGTTCAACTACGGAATGGACGGTGTCGTCTCCTTCAACAACAAGCCCCTTAGGGTATGCTTCTTCACCGGTATTCTGATATTGCTTCTGTCGATGGTTTATATTGTAACGACCTTTGTTCATATTCTGACACACGGCGTGTCCGTACCCGGATACTTCACCATTATTTCCGCCGTGCTGTTTTTAGGGGGCATCCAGCTTTTGAGTCTCGGCATCATCGGAGAATACATCGGCCGGATTTACTATGAAACAAAAAAACGCCCGCACTATTTAATTAAAGAAGCGAATATAACGTACGGAGAACAAAATGAAACGAATTATACAAAAAAGCGCAAGTGGAACCATTAAACAGGCGCCGCTGTGCGCAGGGTCTGGGGACGTTGTATGAAAAAAAATAAATGGATCTTGCCGGCAGCCTGTGTGCTGGCTGCGGCAGCCGCTCATATTTTTTTCTTAAAAGAGTGGTCGGCAGGCCGCTATATGACGGGGTCTGGAGACGGGATCGCCCAAATGGCGGTCTTCAAAAAGCTGCTGTTTGATCAATATATGAACGGCAGGCTGTTTTACAGCTATTCGTTCGGACTGGGCGGGGGCGTGTACAGTCAGCTCGGCTATTATTTCTCTACTTCTTTTCTATTCCTGTTTATCTCCGCCGCTGTCCGCTTTTTGCAGCTTATTCAGCTGACGGGTGAGGCTGATGCGCTGTTTTGGGTGCAGGCCTCCGTTTTTATCAGCATTGCCAAGCAGAGTTTTATCATATTCACGGCGGCGTGTGTGTTCCGTTATTTCGTCAAACGGACGGTGCCTGCTTTTGCGGGCGCCGTGTTGTACGGGGTCTCGATTATCTACTTCCGGCATGAGGTATATTGGGACTTTTTCACTGACAGTATGGTGTGGCTGCCGCTGCTCGTGTTGGGCGCGGAAAAAATCATCAGGGAAAAAAAGCCGGCGTGGTTTATCTTCGCCTGTGCGCTGACATTGATCAACAACTTTTATTTTGCGTATATTAATCTGATTTTCATCGGCATTTATATCTTATTCAGGTGGATGATTCCTCTTGAAGGCAATGAGGCGAAAAGGCTCACTCAATGCAGGATATTTATTCTGTCGGGCCTTCTCGGGTTCGGCATAAGCGCAGTTTCCTTTATTCCTGTCGTATACGGATACCTTCATAATCTGCGGCCGCCGTATTCAGAGCATATTGCATGGCTTGATTTTTCCGACAACATTTTATTTTCAAGCCGGATTATCATCCTGCCGGCGGCTTTTTTGCTCTTTCTATTTACATTTTCTTTATACAAAAACCGCTTGTTCCGGCTGTTTGCGGGAATCAGTCTGCTGTATATTCTGTTTCACTTCAGCCCGTTTGCGGCAAGTGCCTTTAACGGCTTTTCAGCTCCGCAGAACAGGTTTGAATACGTCCTGTGCTTCACGATTGCCGGAACGGTTTCAGCCGGGCTTTCTAAGCTTTCAGACATCAGCATGAAGAGTATGCTGATGTCCGCCGTACTCGTCGTTCTGCTCTATTGGAGCCAGGTGAGGCGGTACAGTCTGGATATTTCTGATCACGCCAATCTGCCCGTCATTCTTCTTCTGGTGCTGACCATAGCCGCTTTCTTCGCAGCAAAGACAAGGCTGAAAGGCGCGGTGCCCGCCGTCTATGCCGTCATTTTGCTTACGGCGGTGCTTACGGCTAATACATATGAAAAATATGCTTTATCAGAAGGCGGGAAGATTTATACGGTATCGCATACATTTATGACGGGTGCTGACTATAAAGGCAAAGAGCAATCAGAGCTCATTCAGCGTCTGAAAGAAAAAGACCCTGATCCGTTTGCCCGTTTAGATTGGATGAACGGTGTTTTCAATAACACCCCGATCATATACGGATTCAACGGATTCAGCGTATACTCAAGCATACTGAACCGCAATCTGCTGTCCTTTTACTGGAACGACCTCCGGATTGACATGGGCAGAGAAAGCGTCAGCCGCTATGCGACATTAGGAAACAGGGCTAATTTATACAGCCTGCTTTACGGAAAATATTATATGACGGAAAAAGCAAACGAGGCCGGCGTGCCGTACGGGTTCAAAAAAATCATGGAATCATCCCATTATGCGGTTTATCAAAATCAATATATGCTTCCGTTCGTACGGACAGCCGATCGCGTATATAACGAGGGCGGTCTGAAAAAAGCGCCCGCCCTTGCCAGGGAACGGGCAATGCTTGACGGGATCGTCATGGAATCAAGCACAACCAACACGAAAAAAGCGCCTGAGGCGAAAAATATGATCCGCCATGCAGAGGTAGCGGCCGAACATGGCGATTATCATAACGGCATCCTGACGGTAAACGAAGACGGCGGCGGCCTGATCATTAAGCCGCAAGCCGCTAAGATGGACGGCGGCGATTATTACGTCAGCTTTTATTTGAAGAATAAAGCGAAGGACCAGGGCTTTACATTAAAAGTGAACGATTACACGACAACGAGAAAATCGAATCAATCCATTTACAAAACAGGTGTCAACGATCTTACTGTGAGAGTGCCGAAAACAAAAAACATCCAAATCCGTCTGCCGAAAGGATCGTATCAGCTTGACAGACTGGCGCTTTATGAAGAACGGTACGATACGCTGAAAAGCGCATACCGAAAAGCGGAAAAAGAACCGCCGGCCGATCTCAGCTGGCGCGGAAATACGCTTCATATCTCGTATGATAACAAAACCCGCGCGCCGTATATCATGCTTCCGATTCCATATGAAAAAGGCTGGGAGCTGAAGATAAACGGCAGAAAAGAGCAGATTGAAAAAGCGGATTATTCCTTTATCGGATTTAAAGCGCAAAAAGGAAAAAACGATATTCAATTAACGTATTACCCGCCGTTTTTTAAACCCGCGGCCGCTCTATCGGTAATCAGCCTCGTGTTTGCCGCTATATATGTGAGAAGACAAAAAAAGCCCGGCTCTTAAACAGAGCCGAGCTTTAATTTTTTCTGCAGTTTTTCCTCGCTGAAAATCCAGCCCGTGTAAGAAGAAAGAAGCTCTAAATCATGACTGAGATGGACGATAGCGACAAAAGGATAGTGGCCTTTGCTTCGGTAGCGCAAATCAATAAAGCGCACCTCATAATGATCTTTAAAGGTATCGACCTCCCACCTGTAAACGGGGGAAAATGAAAGAAAGGCTGCAATATTTTCGTCCTGTTTCGCGGCCTTCATCACATCGGTTTCCGGAACGGGCACGCGGTTGAATGTATCCAATATCACGACATGGCCGTCAAGGCTTCTGCCGACATAAAAGGCATGCGCCGTCGTCACGGCGATACGCCACTGCCTGAATTTCATCGTCGGCGAAATAATGATGGTTTCAATCTCCTCTTCAATCATTTCGCGCAGCCTTCGCTTTATCCGCAGCTGCATCAAAAACCGGACGGCGTAATATCCTGCGAGGATGATATAAAGCATCAGAAATGTCACGCCCGGATGACCTCCGATATACCACACGGCAATCGCGGCCAAATGGCTGACGAAAATAAACGGATCAAAGGTATTGATTAAACCGAGAGCGATCCATTTTCTCGAAAACGGGCGGATGGCCTGCGTGCCGTACGCGTTAAAAATGTCAACAAACACATGCAAAACGACAGCCAGAAGCGTCCACAGCCACAGGTGCAATAAGTTCGCTTCCGGATAAAACATAAACAAAATACCCGGAATCAGAACGGACCAAAATAAAACGGCGGGAATGGAGTGCGTGAACCCTCTATGATTTCGAATATAAACGGCATTATTTTTCAGCTTCAATATGGTATCAATATCAGGTGCCTGAGAGCCGGCAAGAGCGGCGATCATAACTGCCTGAGACATGGGGGTGTGCATGCCGACGGCAGGATCAAGAGTTGCGATTCCGCCAAGCGCGATACCCATGACAACGTGAGTGCCAGTATCCATTGTTGACCTCCTAGCAGGCGTTAACAATCAGTCGCCCGCATATTTCGCATTATAAGATATTCCCCATTTTCTGTTTGCCCAATCATGGCGTTTATCCGCCGTTCTCATATGTTTCCGCTTTTTCTTTATCACTATTTAATGTAACATATTATCGTAACGTGCCCTAAGTTTACACCAAAATACGGTGTCAAGAAAAGCGGAACCCGAAACATCTGAGGAGAAGATATGAACGCACTTGAAGAAAAAATGAAACAAAAAGATATAGACAAATTTCGCGAGGACTTAATTACATGGTTCGAAAGAGAACAGAGAATTCTGCCGTGGAGAGAAAATCAGGACCCGTATCGGGTGTGGGTATCAGAGGTGATGCTGCAGCAGACGCGCGTAGAAACCGTCATTCCTTATTTCCGGCGGTTTGTTGAGCAATTTCCGACCGTTTCGGCGCTCGCTGAAGCCGATGAGGAAAAAGTGCTCAAAGCCTGGGAAGGGCTAGGTTATTACTCCCGTGTAAGAAATCTGCAAAGTGCCGTAAAAGAAGTGCATGAGCGGTACGGGGGAGTCGTCCCTGCCGAGGAAAAGGAATTTGGCGGACTGAAAGGCGTCGGCCCTTATACAAAAGGCGCCGTGCTCAGCATCGCATACAACAAACCGATTCCCGCCGTAGACGGCAATGTGATGCGTGTCATGTCGAGAATTCTTTCCATATGGGACGATATCGCAAAACCTAAAACGAGAACCATTTTCGAACAGGCGATATCCGCTTTCATTTCTCATGAAAAACCATCTGAATTCAATCAGGGTTTAATGGAGCTCGGCGCGATCATCTGCACCCCGAAATCGCCGTCCTGTCTGCTTTGCCCCGTACAAAAGCACTGTTCGGCATTTGCGGAAGGGACAGAGCGGGAGCTGCCCGTTAAAAGCAAAAAGAAAAAGCCCGGAATAAAAACAATGGCAGCCGTTGTGCTGACAGACGATCAAGGCGATGTCTATATTCATAAACGGCCGCCAAAAGGCTTGCTCGCCAACTTGTGGGAGTTTCCGAATACCGAAACCCAGAAAGGAATCAAAACCGAAAGAGAGCAGCTTGAAGCCTATTTAGAAAAAGAGATGGGAACAACCGCTGAAATCGGGGAGCTGGAAGGCATCGTAGAACATGTTTTCACCCATCTCGTCTGGAATATTTCGGTCTTTTTCGGTAAAGTAAAACAAGTGTCGGATACAACGGAATTCATACGGGTCACAAAAGAGGAGCTCGAGGAATACGCATTTCCCGTTTCCCATCAAAAGATATGGAAAATGGCGGAAGAAAGCGGCCGCCTGTAAAAAGCGTCAGTCATAGCTGACGCGAGTGCCGTGGCCGTAATCCGCTTCATTCCGTTTCAGTCCGCCGCGGGCTTCGATTTCCTGAATCAGTTCCCGGTATTTGGACTGGCCTTCTTCGTTTAAATACGGCATAATTTGCTGGAAGGCATGATGGAAATAGGCGAGCTCTGAATCTTTCCAATCTTTTTTGGGCATCATGGCCAATTCGCCCATATCACGTCCGACATACATATAAAAGACCCCTTTCAACACATATTGCTTTTATTGTTTGTTGAATGAAAAGAACTATACACAGCAAGGAGCTGAGGAAAAATGGAACAAAATAAATGCGCACTGATCACGGGAAGCAGCCGCGGCGTCGGGAAAGCAGCCGCCATCAGACTCGCGGAAAAAGGATACAACATCGTCATCAATTACGCCCGCAGTAAAAAAGCGGCATTAGAAACCGCTGAAGAAATTGAAAAACTCGGCGTTAAAACGCTCGTCATTAAAGCCAATGTCGGCCAGCCGGCAAAAATCAAAGACATGTTCCGCCAGATTGACGAAACATTCGGCAGACTGGACGTGTTCGTCAATAATGCGGCTTCAGGCGTGCTGAGACCGGTCATGGAACTCGAAGAAACACACTGGGACTGGACGATGAATATCAATGCGAAAGCATTGCTTTTCTGCGCCCAGGAAGCGGCAAAGATGATGGAGAAAAACGGAGGCGGCCACATCGTCAGCATCAGCTCGCTCGGCAGCATCCGCTATCTTGAAAACTATACGACGGTCGGTGTCTCAAAAGCCGCTTTAGAATCGTTAACCCGTTATCTGGCGGTTGAGCTGTCTCCGAAAAATATCATCGTAAACGCGGTGTCAGGCGGAGCGATTGATACGGACGCGCTGAAGCATTTCCCTAACAGAGATGAACTGCTGGAAGATGCCCGCCAAAATACGCCGGCCGGCAGAATGGTCGAAATTAAAGATATGATCGATACGGTGGAGTTTTTAGTTTCTTCAAAAGCGGACATGATCCGCGGCCAGACCATCATAATTGACGGCGGACGCTCTCTGCTCGTATAAGTTTTAAAAAAGATGAATAGCCTTATCGTCTCCTGCGCATTCTATAGTGCGTGGAGGTGATAACAATGGCAAACTCAAAATTCAGCAAAACAGACGTTCAGCAGGTGAAAAGACAAAACCAGCAATCAGCTTCCGGTCAGGGTCAATTCGGCACTGAATTCGGCAGTGAAACTGATGCGCAGCAGGTTAGAAAGCAAAACCAATCTGCTGAACAAAACAAACAGCAAAACAGCTAATCACTGAAACGAAAAAGCACTTCATCTTCGGATGGAAGTGCTTTTTTCTGTTGCCGAAACGACAAAACTTGTGATTCCTCTACAGAATGAGTCAAAGGGTTTTCCGGTGGAAAATCGAAATGGTAAGGAGTATCAACCTAAAAGCCTAAGGAGGAACCCGATGTCAGAGTTTGAAAAGCTTGTAAGTGAACAGATGAAAATCATGGATCAGCTTCTCGAGCTGCAGTCAGAACTTGACCGCTGCCGGCAGGTGGAAGCGGAACTCATCAGTCTGGAAAGAGATGCAAAGCTGGACAATGTACAGGACGAAATTGCGACAAAGCGAAAAGACCTGGCCGGCATACAGGAGTTATTCCAAAGGCAGACAGAGCAAGTCATCCAGTCTTATCGCAGCACGGAAAAGCCGTCTTCCTATGTGCAGAAATGAATGTGCCATTCCGGAAGCGGAGTGGTTCTTTTATTTTCATTTTTTAATTCGTAACGTTATAATAGTGAAAAGACTTGTCGGAAAGCAATTGCGGCTGCATTGACTGCAGGGCTTTACAGAAAGTAGGGGAGAAATATGGGATATCCCAAGGAAGGAGAAACCATTCAAATTCACAGCTATAAGCATAACGGGCTGCTTCATCGAATTTGGAATGAAACGACGATTTTAAAAAGTACGGAATTGTGTATCATCGGTGCCAACGACCGGACAATGGTGACGGAATCCGACGGACGGACGTGGGTGACGAGAGAGCCGGCGATCTGCTACTTTCATGCCCGTCAGTGGTTTAACGTCATCGGAATGCTGAGAGATGACGGGGTACACTATTATTGCAACATCAGCTCGCCGTTCGCTTATGACGGAGAGGCCATCAAATATATTGATTACGATTTGGATGTCAAGGTGTTTCCGGATATGACGTATAACATTCTTGACGAGGATGAATACGATGACCACCGCAAATCAATGAATTACCCTAAAGAGATCGACAGCATTCTGAAGGAGTATCTGAATACGCTGCTGCACTGGATTCATCAGCGGAAAGGACCGTTTGCTCCGGAATTTGTTGATATGTGGTATGAACGGTATCTGCGCTATACAAAATAAAGAATACAATAAAAAAACCTGTTGGGGTGTCAACAGGTTTTTCACATGGGCTCACACGCCTTAAAGAGAGAGGGGGATAAAGTGTGGGCGTAATCAGACGCTATATGCAATTTGTAAAACCTTATAAAAAACAAATTTTTATCACAGTGTTAATCGGCATCATAAAATTCTCCATCCCGCTGGCTCTCCCGCTGCTGTTAAAATACGTGGTCGATGACATTATTCAAGGGAGCGGAACGGCAAGCGCTAAAACATCATCGCTATTCACGATAATGGGCATCATGTTCGTGCTGTTTTTAATTCTGCGTCCCCCGGTAGAGTACTATCGGCAATACTTCGCGCAATGGACGGGCAGCCGGGTGCTCTATGATATCAGGGGGGTATTGTTTGATCATATTCAAAAATTGAGCCTGAGGTTTTATGCCAACACGAGAACGGGCGAAGTCATTTCCCGGGTGATAAATGATGTCGAACAGACAAAAGACTTTGTCATAACGGGACTGATGAATATCTGGCTTGATATGATGACGGTGCTGATCGTCATCTGCATTATGTTTACACTCGATGTTAAGCTGACATTGATATCTGTCATTTTGTTTCCGTTATACGGAATTTCAGTGAAATACTTTTACGGCCGCCTCCGAAAACTGACACGTGAGCGTTCTCAGGCACTCGCCCAAGTTCAGGGACATTTGCACGAAAGAGTTCAGGGGATGCCCGTCATCAGAAGTTTTGCCATTGAAGATTATGAACAAGCCAATTTTGATGAAAAAAACGGACATTTTCTGGACAGAGCGATCCGTCATACGAATTGGAACGCAAAAACGTTTGCAGTCGTGAATACCATTACGGATTTGGCGCCGCTGCTCGTTATCGCGTTTGCGGGTTATTTTGTCATAAACGGTCCGCTGACGGTAGGGACGATGGTTGCGTTCGTCGGCTATATTGACAGAATGTACAATCCGGTCAGAAGATTGATCAACTCATCGACGACGCTGACCCAGTCGATCGCTTCAATGGACCGCATATTTGAATTTATCGACGAGCCGTATGAACTGACTGATAAACCGAATGCAGTAAAAGCTGACGGCATTAAGGGCGAAGTTGAATTCCGAAATGTCTCGTTCCGTTATGAGGAAGGAAAAGAAACGATTTTGCAGGACGTTTCCTTAAAGGTGACAAAAGGGGAAACCGTCGCGCTCGTCGGAATGAGCGGCGGCGGAAAATCGACGCTTGTCAGCCTCATACCGCGTTTTTATGATGTATCCGGCGGCAGCCTGCTGATTGACGGCACAGATATTCGCGATTATGAAGCGAGAAGCCTCCGCAATCAAGTCGGAATGGTGCTTCAGGATACGTTTCTGTTCAGTGAGACAATTCGTGAAAATATCGCCATCGGTAAACCGGGAGCGTCTCTGGATGAGGTGGTTGCGGCAGCGAAAGCGGCAAATGCCCATGAATTTATTATGAACTTCCCCGAAGGCTACGAAACCAAAGTCGGCGAACGGGGCGTCAAATTGTCAGGCGGGCAGAAACAGCGGATTTCCATCGCGCGTGTATTCTTAAAAAATCCGCCGCTGTTAATCTTGGATGAAGCGACATCGGCTCTTGATCTTGAAAGTGAACACTACATTCAGGAAGCGATGGAAAAGCTTGCGAAAAACCGGACGACTTTTATCGTCGCCCACAGGCTGTCCACGATTACGCATGCGGATAAAATTGTCGTCATGGAAAACGGCGCCGTCGTCGAAACCGGCACGCACGAGGAATTAATGGCCCAAGGCGGCCAGTACAGACACTTATTTACGATTCAGAATTTGAACTGATACAAAAACGTATGCCGTCCGAATGGGCGGCATACGTTTTTTTGAATGCAAAAAAACCCGGTTTTACGGAAGCACCGGGTTACTCTTCGTCTGTTTCTAATTCGCTGTCTTTCGGGTGGTATGTCTGAAAACTCGTAATTAATGTATCGAGATGCTCCAGCTGCTCGCGGTATTCCGCAACCGCAGCCATAATGCTGAGCATATTGTAATCAAGCAGTTCATCCTCGCAGTTCTGCTGATTTTTCAAGAAAGACTTCGTCAAAAGCTGTTTATATCTTATGCTTTCTTCAGCATCGTCATCATGCGGCTTGATCTTGCCGACCGTCCGCATCAGAATCCTTTCGTGCCAATGAAGCAGATAATCAATTTCTTCTGTCAGCGTCTCCTGAAATTCCTCCGGCATATGATAAATCTCGTTTTCATAGCGGTGCAGCTTTTTCAGCGTATCAAGCGCCCGATTCGCCGTAATAATCGCCTGTCTGAACAATACAAGCTTGCGCGACTTTACATACGTCGTTTTCTTAAAGTAGCTTCTCTCCTCTTTATAAAGAAGGTACGTATGATCAAGCTTCATCATCTTTTCCTTCAGCTTCTCAATATCCTCTTTCAATATCGAGTGTTCCGTGGATTGGCGCATCGTCAGCCTGATCCATTTCATGATCTCATCGGTATATTCAACCGTATGATGAGTCAGCTTCGTTTCGTATTTCGGCGGAAGAAACACAAGGTTCACAATAAAAGAAGACAGCACGCCTAAAATAACGGTGCTTGTTCGTATCAGAGCGAACGTCAGGAAGCTGTTTCCCGGTGTTTCTAAAATCGCGATAACCGTCACGAGCGCAATTGAAATGGTGTGTTCAATTTTCAGTTTTAACATGATCGTGATGACAATCACTGCGGTCAATCCGATCATAATCGGACTCGGTCCGAAAATCAGTCCGAATGCCGTAGCGATGACAGCGCCGATGATATTTGCCTGAACCTGATCAATAATGATAAGAAAAGACCTGTAAATAGAGGGCTGTATGGCAAATATAGCTGCAATCCCGGCAAAGATCGGCGACGGAAGTCCGATCCATGATGCTAAGTAGAGCGCGAGCGTAATCGCAATCCCTGTTTTAAAAATGCGGGCACCAAGTTTCATTGGTTTGTGCGTGCATTCCTTTCTCTAATAAATTATGTGCCGAACGAACGGCTGACACTTACATTTCCCTGTCGGCTGATTTGCTAAACAATAAAGTAATATACAGGGATCATACCAATTATTCAAGGTCTTTTTTTGAAAAAACCATTATCTCACAAATCGGACAAAAGAAACAAGCGGAAGCCCCGGGCTCCCGCTTGTTTCAGCAGTTATTTTTTCATATGTCTGAACGCATCTTCAACGGCTTGTAAAGTGGCGTCGATATCCTCTTCAGTATGTGCGGTTGTGATAAACCAAGCTTCATACTTTGATGGAGCGAGATTGATGCCGCGCTCAAGCATCAGCTTGAAGAACTTGGCGAATGCTTCTCCGTCCGTATTTTCCGCCTGCTCGTAATTGACGATCTTTTCATCAGTGAAGTATACCGTGAGCGCGCCTTTTAAACGGTTGACGGTGATGGTAATGCCATGTGTCTCCGCATGGGCGAGGATGCCTTGCTCAAGTCTGGCGCCGAGCTCATCAAGCCGCTCATATACGCCCTCTTCCTTCAGGACTTCCAGGCAGGCGATGCCTGATAAGATAGATGCCGGGTTTCCGGCCATCGTGCCGGCTTGATATGCCGGGCCGAGCGGAGCAACCTGCTCCATGATCTCTTTTTTGCCTCCGTAAGCGCCGATCGGCAAGCCGCCCCCGATAATTTTACCGAGCGCCGTTAAATCAGGCTTCACTTGAAGAAGATCCTGCGCGCCTCCGTACATAAAACGGAACGCCGTGATCACTTCATCATAAATGACGAGCGCGCCCGCTTTATGGGTCAATTCATTTACCTGTTCTAAAAATCCTTCTTCAGGTTCAACGATGCCGAAGTTGCCGACGATCGGCTCGACGAGAACCGCTGCAATTTCTGAACCCCATTTATCCAGCGCGGCTTTGTAGCTTTCAATATCATTGAAAGGAACGGTAATCACCTCATTGGCGATGCTTTTCGGCACGCCGGCGGAATCAGGAGTGCCGAGCGTAGACGGACCGGAACCCGCAGCGACAAGTACAAGATCAGAATGGCCGTGATAGCAGCCGGCGAATTTAATGATTTTTGTCCGGCCTGTATAAGCGCGTGCAACCCGGATCGTTGTCATTACCGCTTCAGTGCCTGAGTTTACGAATCGTACTTTATCAAGTGAAGGAATGGCCTCCTTCAGCATTTTGGCGAAAGTGACCTCATGTTTGGTCGGCGTCCCGTACAGCACACCGTTTTCAGCCGCTGTTTTAATCGCTTCAGTAATATGCGGGTGGGCATGTCCGGTAATAATCGGGCCGTAAGCCGCTAAATAATCGATATACTGATTCCCGTCTACATCCCAGAAATAAGCGCCGTTCGCTTTTTCCATCGCAACGGGTGAACCGCCGCCTACCGCTTTATAGGATCTGGACGGGCTGTTCACGCCTCCGACGATATGCTCTAACGCTTCCTTATGAAGTTCAACTGATTTTGTATACAAAAAATGACCCTCCTAATATCTCCTTACATCATGTTCTATTGTAGCATGCTTCATTGCGAGCACAACGGTTCATGCTTCCAGAAAAGAGCGGGAGGATAACGGTTGTAATCTTAACGTGAATTGGATACGCTTAATAAAAAACCCGGAGGTATAAGAAATGACGATTGAAATCGGACAAACAGCACCGGATATGAAATTAGTGAATGACAGCGGGGAAGAAGTAGCATTGACGGATTTTAAAGGGAAGTACGTCGTTCTCTATTTTTATCCGAAAGACATGACACCCGGATGCACGACGGAAGCATGTGATTTCCGTGATCAGCACGAAAGTTTCGCGGGACTTGATGCGGTTATTATCGGAGTAAGCCCTGACAGCCGTGATAAACATGAAAAATTTAAGCAAAAACACGATCTTCCTTTCCAGCTCCTCGTTGATGATGAGCACAAATTGGCGGAAGCTTTTGATGTGTGGAAGCTGAAGAAGAATTTTGGGAAAGAATATATGGGTATCGAGCGATCCACTTTTTTGTTAGACAAAGAAGGCCGTCTTGTGAAGGAGTGGAGAAAGGTAAAAGTGAAAGATCACGTTGCCGAGGCGCTTCGCGAATTGGAACAAATTGCGTCTAATTAATGGACAAATGCTGAACTCACGGGGTTTTCTTCAGATTACATTTGACAGGAGACCGGAAAAAGATGTACACTAATTATAAACATTATAAAGTAAGAATCTTTTTTAGAAGAGAGGTGCATGACGGATGGCTGCACATGAATTAAAAGAAGCCTTAGACACGTTGAAGGATACGGGAGTCCGGATTACTCCTCAACGTCATGCCATTCTGGAATATCTCGTGGATTCTATGGCACATCCGACAGCGGACGATATATATAAAGCCTTGGAAGGGAAATTCCCTAATATGAGTGTTGCGACAGTGTATAACAATTTGCGTGTATTCCGGGAAGCGGGGCTTGTAAAGGAACTGACGTACGGAGATGCGTCCAGCAGATTTGACTTTGTCACCTCTGACCATTATCACGCCATTTGTGAAAGCTGCGGAAAAATCGTAGACTTCCATTATCCCGGGCTTGACGAAGTGGAACAGCTTGCGGCTCACGTCACGGGGTTTAAGGTAAGCCACCACCGTTTGGAGATTTACGGCGTCTGCCAAGAATGTTCCAAAAAAGAAAACCACTAAACGAAGCTGACCGCTTTGATACGGTCAGCTTCGTTTATTTTACACTGTTTTTTCTGTTATAAGACTCATCGAACGCTTTGCCTTCCAATCCTTTATCCAATGTAAGCGGCTCTCTGCAATGCATGCACATATCCACTCTGCCCAGAATCTTCGTTTCTTTCTCGCAAGCGGGGCACATCACCCGGACCGCTTTTGTGGACAGCATGCCGATCCAAAAATAAACGGCGGTGCTGAGCCCGATCGACAGCAGGCCGAGAATCATAAACAAGCTGGCAAGCAAAACAGACTGCTTAAAGAACAGCCCGATGTACATAATGATAAACCCAACGAAAACCAAACTTAACGCAAACGTTCTGATCTTATTAATTTTGCTTGAGTATTTCGCCATGTCCATCCCCCTCTCGTTTAACTATAGCACAAAACAGATGGCATATTCTTCATGTTTTCGTAAGAAAAGGGAAGAATAAATATGGCACCTGAAAGGAAATTTGTTATAATAGTGCAATGTGTTTAGAAAAAAGGACTTTCATGTTTTATCATAGAAATGTAGAAACAATAGCTAGTGAAACAATCGCATTGGAGGAATCGTAATGGACAATCTTCTCCGTCCAATTTACCAAGAAAGAGCAAGTCATCCCGATACGCTGGCCGTCCTTATGATTGAGAGAAGGAGTAAAGCATCATCCATCACGGATAACTTTGATGCGGTCATGCTTGTCATTGTCAAACAGGCTGATGAACCTCTTTTTATAAAGCATTATGAATTCGAACAAAAAACCGCTTCTTTACATATTGTAACGGATGCTCTGCTTCAGGAATGGATTCTGCTTGGGACCAATAGAAGAGTCATAGATTGGATCATCAACGGCAAAGTGCTGTTTGACCGCAATGAATATATATCTGAACTCAATGACCGGCTCAGCACTTTTCCTTTCGCCGAGCGGAAATTAAAGATCGGAATGGAATACGGCAAGCTGATCAGAAGATTTGTAGAAGGAAAAGCGTTTTTTGAAGCTGATCATTTTCTGGATGCATATTATGCGGTAGTGCATGCTCTTCACCACTTGGCCCGCATAGAAGTGATTGACCGGGGGTTTTATCCCGAAACGACAGTCTGGAACCAGGTCCGTCACATTGAGCCGCAGGTATATAAGCTATATTCCGAACTTGTCGAGAGTCACGAAAGTTTGGAGAAAAGGCTCGAATTATTATTCTTAGCAAATGATTTTCTCATCCATTCAAAAGCTGAAATCGGTTCTGCGCACCTTTTTCAAGTGATGAAAGAAAAAGAAATGTGGCAGTTTGGAGAATTGCTTCAGCACCCTGAACTGGTGCACTTCACCCAAGATCTTGGTGTCATGCTTGATTACCTGACGGAAAAAGGCTTTGTTGAAGTATCTCAAATAGAGACCAAAGGGCAGGAAGTATATCATCGAGGATATTCTTTCAAAAAAAGTGTTGACGCTGAATCATAGGCATGGTATATTATTAAACGTCGCTGATGCGCTTCAACAAGAAGCTCACAGCGGCGGAGGAATAAAAACAAAAAAACATTTGACAGTAACTCGCTGAAATGTTATACTGAAAAAGTCGCCTCGAGATGAGGTTGAAATGATCTTTGAAAACTAAACAAGACAAAACGTACCTGTTAATTCGAAGTTTTAAATAAACCGCACAGCGATGTGCGTAGTCAGTCAAACTACTTTATCGGAGAGTTTGATCCTGGCTCAGGACGAACGCTGGCGGCGTGCCTAAT